>CAJTVE010000082.1 GCA_910579655.1 uncultured Allobaculum sp.
GGTAACAGTTGTGTACCCTTTGTTTTCCTGCTGATCCGATCGTTTTCTCTGTGAATACGGTCGAATCTCTTGATCTTCGAAAACGCAAAAAAGAGCCGGATAAGCGGCTCTTTTGGCGATCAAAACAATATAGGGGATAGATTCATATCGTTTAAAGTAAGTTTTTTACGAAAAGGTCAGAGAGAAAACCTTTTGGACCAGGCTGTTCTGGTCAAGCTATTGAATACTGAGTTGTACAGAGAAGATCAATTTTGTTTCTTACATGACACCCAGGACAGTTGGCAGCCATAACGAGATGGCAGGAATGTAAGTCACCAGAACCAGTACGACGAAGATCGCAGCGAAGTAAACAAGCAGCAGCTTGAATACAGATTCAATCGTTACATTTCCCACTTTAACGCCGACAAACAAGGTTGTACCAACTGGCGGGGTGATGGTACCGATACATAAGTTGAAGATCATCATAATACCGAAGTGGATCACGCTCATGCCCAATGCTTCGCAGACCGGCAAGAAGATTGGTGTGAAGATTAAGCAGGCTGGTGTCATATCCAGGAATGTACCAACGATTAACAGAATGATGTTGATCAGAAGCAGGATGATGTACTTGTTATCCGTTAAGGACAGCATTGCGGACGATACCATCTGTGGAATACCGGTGAAAGCCATAACCCAGGACATGATGGACGATACACCGATTAAGAAGATGATGATCCCAGTCATTTCCGCACTTTCCTTGAAGATTCCATACAGATCTTTGAACTGAATGGACTTGTAGAAGAATAAGGAAAGAACTAACGAGTACACAACGGCTACAACCGAACCTTCAGTCGCAGTAAAAGCACCACCGATAATTCCACCAATAACAATGATGATCAACAGTAAGCAAGGCAGTGAATCAAGGAACACTTTCATTGCTTCTTTTCCAGTGTAGCGAACTTCAGAACGATAGTTGTTTTTCTTGGCAATGAAGTAAACAACGATCATGCAGGCAAGACCCCATAAGAAACCAGGAATATAACCAGCCATGAACAGTGCGGATACAGAAGCGCCACCAGAAACCAGAGCGTAAGTAATCATTACGTTTGATGGTGGAATCAGAAGACCTGTAGGCGCTGTGGCAATGTTGGTTGCCGCAGAGAAAGCAGGATCATACCCATCTTCGAGTTCAACTGGACCAATGATGGACCCCATAGCAGAAGCCGCAGCCGTACCGGAACCAGAGATCGAACCGAATAACATGTTAGCCAGAACGTTAGTCTGAGCCAGCGCGCCAGGCAGACGACCAGTCACAAGTTTTGCCAGGTTGATTAAGCGGATGGCAATGCCGCCTTTGTTCATGATGTTGCCAGCCAGAACAAAGAATGGAATAGCCAGCAGCGAGAATACGGAAATACCCGAGAAAATACGTTGTGAAGCGGTAAGGACAGCAACGTCAAATGGCATAACCGGAAGAATGGCAGCCACAGAAGCAATTCCCAGTGCCACCGCAATTGGGGCGCCAAGAATCAGAAGAACGATCAGAACGCCAAGGATAATCAGGCCGGAAAGGATTGCGATACTCATGCGATGTCTCCTTTTTCTTCGATACCATCTGTCAGTTCGAGATCTTTGCCATGCGCCATATCAATAATGTTCAGGATGGCATAGATCGCAATGAACAGACCGGAAAGAGGCAGAACGGTATAGACGTAACCCATAGGAATTCCCAGGGATGCGGTTTTCTGATGCATAGACAGCATCATGATGGAGTAGCCGCCCCAGACCATCGCCAGGGATGCAAATCCAAAAATCATGACTTCCAGAACGATGTCCAGAATCTGTTTGGCTTTCCCTTTGATTTTGTCGGCGATGAATCCCATACGCATGTGATCACGTTTACCGAATACATACGCACTGGCCAGCAGAGCCATCCAGGTAAAAGAGTAAGTCAGCAGCTCTTCCGATACAGTGGAAGGACGGCCAAAGAAGTAACGGGTGCAGATCTGATAGGTTCCCACAACCACCATTAACGCAAACAGGAAGATACATAAGCTCATGAGGCATGTATTCATCACTTTGCGGATTTTCTTTACAGCTTCCATGAATGATTATTCCTTTCCTTCGTATTTTGCATTGACAGCCTGAATGTGGTCATACAGTTCCTGAATCGAAGGGTTTGCTTCGAGCATGTCTTCCTGTACGTTGCTTACGGCGTCTTTAAATTTCTGAACATCAACGTCGATGAATTCAACACCCTGTTCGTTGATGGCGATGTTTTTCGCTTCTTCAACAGCTTTATCCCATTCAGCCAGTTCGACTTCAGTCGAAGCCAGCGCAGCTTCCATGAAGACATTAAGGTCTTCTTCAGACATGTCGTTGAGCAGTTTTGCATTTCCGATCAGCATGTCAGGAACCATCTGGTGTTTGTTATAGGAATAATATTTGGCAACTTCACCATGTTTGTTGTTGGTTAAAGCCAGCTCGTTGTTTTCAGCCCCGTGAATAACACCCTGCTGAATTGCTGTATAGACTTCACCAAAAGACATTGGCGAAGCAGCGGCACCAAAGGAGTTGACCATGTTTACGGATGCAGGAGACTGCTGAACCCGGATCTTCTGTCCCTTCAAATCTTCGGGGGTTTCGATTCGTTTTGTGGAATAGAAGTTACGGGTTCCAGCGTTATACCAGGTCAGGACACGGAAACCGGAATCGTCTGTGCTGTGGTAAACCTGCTGCATGTAGTCGTTATCGTTCATGACTTCGTGATACGCCTCTTCGGAAGTGAACAGATACGGCATGGAGAATACTTCATACACATCGGCAAACGTTTCCAGGTTGGCGGTACCTGCGACAACAAAGTCGATCGCACCGGTCTGGGTCAGCTCGATGGCTTTCTGTGCAGAGCCTAACAGCTCATTGGGGAAAATCTCTACTTCATAACGGTCGCCCAGTTTGTCTTCAATAATCTCTTTGAATTTGAGCAGACCTAAATGCTCAGGATGCGTTTCGGACTGCGCGTGAGCAATGCGGATGATTCGCTTTCCATTGGAAGCACTGCAGCCTGTCATGACAAGAGCCAGTGCGAGGACGAAAAATCCTGAAAAAATCTTCATCAATCTCTTTCTCATTTGAGGAACTCCTTTCTTGATGATCACAAATCTCTGTAACCCTATGTGTAAACACTTACAGAAATAGAATACTGATTTTGGCTTTCAGATGCAAGGGGTCCCTGAACTTTTTGGAAGTAAATGATTTGCCAAATATGGCTTCCTTCGTTCCAGAAGCGCCCCTGTCCAGCCAAATCGCCATTGTTCATTCCATGATGAATGCGTTTTCAGGATCGAAAAGGCCTGAAACTTCTCTTTCCCATTCAAAATTTCTTTTCCTTCAGTCATCTGTCTGGACAGAAAGCCATTCATCTCTTTGTTATCAAATTCACAATGAGCGCAGGACTCTATTTATACCGTATTCTGCCAAAAGAATCAAAAGCCTTGTTCAGATTATCAGACTATCCTGATTTGTTTATAGGCACATCAATTGACACGTATAAAATTGCTCTCGTCAATTTATGGAAACAAAATGCCGGAATATGCTTCATTCTATGGAAGCTATTACACATTTTTCTTCAAAATCAACGACTCCCACCTCTTAAGCGGCTCAATCCCTGACTGTAAGCAGCCTCTGAGTTTGCACAGTTTGATCTTTTAACGACTCTATGGGAATTCATGGAAGAGAATGTCTTTTCACCGCAACCGTTTACTTTTTCCATTTATGAACTGACTTTAATTCTGGATTTGATTTGATCAGCTAAAGTTGTTCTTTAACATCGATTTCCTTTTATATAACAAAACATTTTTACCGTATTTTGCCTTGGTCCAGCTCTTTTTTATCCTCGACTTGGTGTTTCTTTAAAAACCCACTCAGGCAGCTGAATCCGGCCCACTTCCTTAGAAAGGCCGCAGGGAAAATAAGGTTTCAGGTATCAATCTGCCCACACCGAAAAGATTGCACGCAAAAAAAAGATCCAACCGATTGATAAGGTTAGATCTTCGCATATTTTAGATAATACTTTTGTTTTTTCTCGTCTTCATTGTCAAAGAGCACTTCAATTTTTCATCTTTTTGCTTTCGTGCGTTTATATTTATCCCTGGCTCCATGATCAAAATGCAGTCCAGCCACCTTTTTCACACAAGTCTAAACCTTCAGAAAATATGAAGGACCAGATTTACCAACTGAAAAACCTTTGAACTCACGTAAATTTAAAGGCCGTCTCTGGTAATTCACAGAAACTATCCGCTTACGACACTCATAAAAGTCATGCCATCAGGCGTATACAGAACGTAGGATCCAGGAAAATCCGTTTTAAGACTCTCTGGATACTTATTATATTGCGCCTGAATAAAATCCGGATAGTCCTCAATGGGCTTTTCGGGAGACGCAATGTAGAAATCCATTGGGGCGTAAAGGCCCGCAAATGGCTCCATCATGATCTTGGTGCCCTGGTTTCCTTCATCAATGATGGTATCCACAGGCAAAACCAGATTGCTCGAAATCACATGGACTTTCCAGGTATAGTCATCTACTTTGACCGGATCTGAAAACTGTCCAGTGAACTCGCTGTATTCAGCGCCAATCCCAGGGCGAACCGAAAGTCTTACATTGGATTCCTGGTAAGTTCCATCTGCATTAATAGTCAGAAACGCGCTTGGTCCCCCCGCAAATCCCCAGATGTTTTTGACAAATTTCTGTCCGGCAAAACGTTCATATAAAGATGGATCTGTTTCTTCATATCCGTTATCCAGCGCTTTCCAGGCAACCTGATCATACAGCCATCCTGAATGGATCAAAGAATCTTGCTCACTGCGGTTTGTCGTATAGTTATGAGCACCAGACGCTGCATTGGGATTGTAGGCAGAATAAAGATTGATATCGCCGCCCGAATAGAAGACTGGCCGACCATCATTGTCCATCAGCCATCCTGATGAAACCAGAGAATCAGCTTCATCGAGATCTTTCGTATAGTAATGATCGCCTCCCTGCGCATTCGGATTGTAAAGTCTGTAGACTGAATCTCCGGTTGATGGAGCGATCCAGCCCACGCCTTCAAACACCCAGCCTTTTTGAATGAGGGCTGCTTTTTCGTCCGGATTTGAAGTGTAAAAATGCTCACCTGAGTATCCGTTATAAAGCCGATAAATATCCTGTCCGGCAATTCCCTGCTGATCATTTGCCAGAACTGGAGTGGAACCCAGAAGAGCTGCACAACATAGTCCTGCTGCCAGCGTATCCATAGTCATTAAGCGTTTCATTTTGGCTTACCTCTTTCCTATTTCGAGAGAAATTCTAAGACTGGACTTACAAGATGAAGAACCCCAAAGCGGCTTATAAATGAATAAACATCACATTCCCAAAGCTCAGATTCAGGAACTCCTGAAATACAGTCTGATCTCCCGAACACTTTGACCGTATAGTTCAGATCTTCCAATCAGTGCTTTACCTATAGTGTATCCAGTTGTTTTACTTTTGGATTTCCTGCTTATACGGTCATAAAATATAAAAGTTGAATTCAAAAAAAACTGATTGTTGGATAAATTATACAGCCCAGATCTCGTTCAATCCTATTCTTATGCCCTGGACTTTCAAGACATTTGCCACCATGCATTGCAAAGACCTGTCCCGTAGTGGATTTTCATCCTCAAAGGCCATGGTGGGCAACCGCAAAAAGTCCCCGGCTTTTGAATTGAAGCCGGGGACAAATGGACAGGATAAATTTTAAACAGCTGGATTCAGACAGTGAATCCGTCTTAAATGAATCGTCTTACTTCAAAACACCCATTACCGTTGGCAGCCACAGGGACAGCTGCGGGATGTAGGTTACCAGCATCAGGACAATGAAGATCGCTCCAAAGTACAGAAGCAGCTGCTTGAAGACCGACTCGATTGTAACCCCGCCGACTCTGACGCCGACAAACAAGGTTGTTCCAACTGGCGGCGTAATGGTGCCGATGCACAGGTTGAAGATGATCATGATTCCGAAGTGGATCATATCCATACCGAGTTCCGTACAGATTGGCAGGAAAATCGGAGTGAAGATCAGGACAGCTGGGGTCATATCCATGAAGGTTCCGACGATTAACAGAATGATGTTGATCATCAACAGGATGATGACTTTACTGTGGGTCATGCCAAGGATGGCCGAGGAAACCATCTGAGGAATGCCGGTGAAGGCCATAACCCAGGACATAATGGAAGAAACACCAATCAGGAAGATGATGATGCCAGTCATTTCCGCACTTTCTTTTAAAACTTTTGGTACGTCGGACCATTTCATGGAATGGTAGCCATAGATCGAAAGCAGCAAGGAATACACAACGGCGACAACAGAACCCTCAGTGGCGGTAAAGGCACCAAAGATGATGCCGCCGATGACGATAATGATCAATAACAGGCAAGGAATCGCCTGAACAAACATTTTGCCTTTTTCTTTGGCGGTGTATTTCACCGTCGAACGGTAGCCGTTCTTTTTGGCCAGAAAGTAAATGACAACCATGCAGGCCAGACCCCAGAGAATACCCGGAATGTAGCCAGCCATGAACAAGGCGGATACCGAAGCGCCGCCGGCAACCAGCGAATAAGTAATCATGACGTTTGATGGTGGAATCAGAAGACCAGTCGGCGCGGTGGCAATGTTAGCAGCGGCGGAGAAGTCTTTTGAGTAGCCCTCTTCTTCTTCAACTGGACCAATGATAGAACCCATTGCGGAAGCGGCGGCGGTTCCGGAGCCGGAAATTGCACCGAATAACATATTGGCAATCGCGTTGGTCTGGGCCAGAGCACCAGGCATGCGGCCAGTCATAATTTTTGCCAGGTTGATTAAGCGGATGGCGATGCCGCCTTTATTCATGATGTTGCCAGCCAGGATGAAAAATGGAATGGCAAGTAAGGAGAACACGGAGATTCCGGAAAATATCCGCTGGGATGCAGTAACGACCGCTACATCTGCGGGCATAATCGGTAAGATGGCTGCGACAGAGGCGATGCCTAAGGCAATGGCAATCGGCACCCCCATAATGAGCATGATGGCCAGAAGGACCAGAATGATCAGTCCAGAAAGTGTTGCGATACTCATGCGATATCTCCTTTCTCTTCATATCCGTTTTCGAACTTCAGTTTTTCGCCTTTGGCAAGGTCGTAGATATTCAAAATGCAATAGACGCAGATGGCAACACCGCATACAGGCAGGATGGAATAGATGTAGCCCATTGAAACGCCTAGCGAGGCAGTTTTTTGCTGCATGGACAGCTGCATGATGCTCCAGCCGCCCCAGACCATGGTCAAAAAGGCGAAGATAAAGATCAGCACTTCAATGACAATGTCCAGAATCTGTTTGGGCCTGCCGGTCAGTTTGTCCGCAATAAATGCCATACGCATATGATCGCGTTTGCCAAATACGTAAGTTCCCGCAAGCAACGACAGCCAGGTAAAGCTGTAAGTCAGTAATTCTTCAGAGAAGGTCGATGGAGCGTTGAAAACATAACGCGTAACAATCTGGTAGGTGCCAAGAATCACCATGAAGCCGAAAATGAATACGCAGGCTCCCATGATGATCTTGTCCATCCATTTGCGGATGACTTTATCGGTTTTCATTTGGTTTCTCCTTCCTCGATTAAAGCTGTATCTGAACTCGTGTTTGAATTCTTGTCTTCATATTCCTGATTAACTTTCTGAATATGCTCATACATCTCCTCAATACCCGGGTTCTTTTTGATCATGTCCTGTTGAACCCCCTGGACTTTTTCACGGAATGGCTCAATGTCGACATCGATAAATTCAACACCCTGAACGTCTTTGGCATAGGTGTAGGCCTCTTCAACGGCTTTATCCCATTCAGACATTTCCAGTTCCGTTGCATCCTGGGCAGCTTCCATAAAAACGTCATATTCTTCGTCACTCAGAGAATCGAGGAATTTTGTATTGCCGAGCAATACATCCGGCACCATCTGGTGCTGGGTATAGGTGTAATACTTCGCAACTTCACCGTGTTTATTGTTGGTTAAGGCCAGTTCATTGTTTTCGGCCCCCTGAATGACTCCCTGCTGGATGGCAGTGTACACTTCACCAAAACTCATCGGGCTGGCAGCTGCTCCAAAGGCATTCACCATGGCTACCGATGCCGGAGATTGCTGAACACGAATCTTCTGACCTTTCAGGTCCTCTGGCGTTTCAATTTTCTTGGTGGAATAGAAGTTTCGGACACCCGCATCAAACCAGGTCAGAACACGGAAGCCCGATTCATCGGTCGAATTGTAGAGCTGGGACATGTAGTCCACATCGTTCATGACAGCGTGATAGGCATCCCGGCTGGTAAACAGATAGGGCATCGAGAAGATTTCATAATCGCCTTCAAATGTTTCTACGTTTGCGGTTCCAGCCACGACAAAGTCAATCGCACCTGTCTGACACAATTCAATTGCCTTCTGTGCCGAGCCAAGCAGCTCATTTGGGAAGATCTGGATTTCGTATTTGTCGCCAAGCTTGCTTTCAACGACTTCTTTGAACTTCAGCAGGCCCTGATGTTCTGGATGTTCTTCAGATTGGGCATGGGAAATTCGGACAATTCGTTTTCCGCCCGTATAGGAACATCCGCTAAATGTAAGAGCCATGCCCAGGCAGACCGCACCGGCTGCCAGTTGCTTCATTCGCTTCATTTCAGTTTCTCCTTTTTCTGAGTTCAGTTACTTATTGTGTAACCCTTTACAGACATTAAGATACTGTAAGGGCTTTACTTTGAAAATTTTATTGCCCACAAAAAAAGCCTTTTTTACATAATTTCCATATCGATTTCGATTAGTTTTCGAAAACAATCTTTATGTAAGCTTTATTTAACGAATAATATTTCACAAATTATCATCTGATTCCTCCCCTCTTTTTCCCATTTTCCTGTTACAGTTTCCGAAAACCGTTTCATATTCTGATACGTTTGTGCAAAATGATCCCGTTTTTTTCTTCTTTGGTCTTCACATTCAAAAATGAAAAGCAAGCCTCCAACCGATCGTTCAGGAACGCTTGAAAGGCTTGCTGGATTGCAATTGGAAAACAGATACAGGCCACACGCCTGGAATTTGTCGGACCGTCAATCTCTTTTCTGAAGAGAAATCCAATGCAGACAATGGTAAAACCAAGAGTGTCCGCCAACAAATATCCCGTAACCCTTTTCATTGAAGCTTCACTGGAAAATGCCGGATTTTCAGGGGATTTAATGTGGAATATCTTTCAGGCCAAAGACTATATCTTTTCTCTTTTGTGCACTTGCATTTTCGATTATGCATAATTTCATTTTATCTATCGAACTTTTCCCTCTGCTGTTTTTCTGTGCTGGTCATTGTTGTTCGCTTTCATTCCCAGCATTTTGTTTCTTTCCCGTTTCAAAAATCAGGTTGACCAGTTGAGTCCAGAAGATTTGCCCGATATAATAATTTCAAATGTGGAAAAGGTTACAGATATTTACTTTCGTTTTTTCATATAAAAAACCAATCGCTCAAAGAGTCTGCCACACTTCTTTCCGAGCAAAACAATTCGATATGAATTCTCATTCATCTGTAATTCTTTGAACTCTATTTTCATTTTCCTGCATTTGTTTTTCATTCCCTGTCTGTCCTCCAGAAGAAACTCTTGCTTTTTCTTCCGGATCATCCATACCAAACAAAGGAGATTTTTCTATGAATATGTACGATATCGCCAAGGAGACTGGCTTTTCGATTGCTACAATTTCCCGCGCGATCAATAACTCCGGGTACGTCTCTGAAAAGACCCGTGAGAAAATCATGAAGGTCATCGATGAAAAGGGCTATTCCGTCAACCCCTTTGCCAAAGGCATGGCGACTTCAACCATGTCTTTAGCCGGCGTATTGAGCACCGATTCCCGTGACTTATATCAGGCGGAATGCATTTACTACCTGCAAAACGCGCTGCGCAAACAGGGCTATACAACCCTGCTTGCCTGCACCGGCTCTGAACTGAAAAACAAACAGGAAGCCATGCGGCTTTTACTTTCGCGGAATGTAGATGTTATCTTCCTGATCGGATCCGGTTTTGTCGAAAAGAGCGGCCGGGACAATATGTATATCAAAGAGGCTGCCAGCAAGATTCCGGTCATTTTAATGAATGGTCTGCTGGAAAACTCAAAAGTTCATTCCATTCGCTGTGATGATGTCAAAGGCATGAAAGAGCTGGCAACGGTTGTTCTCAATGGTGGATCTAAAAAACCAATTCTTCTGACCCGCAAGCTGACTTTTTCTGCCAGAGAAAAAGTCAAAGGCTTTGAAGAAGCCTGCCAGAAAGCTGGAATCACCACTGAAGGCCGGATTTTGCAGCTTGATCCATCTCGGAAACTGAGCGAACATGTTGGCGAAGTCCTGGATGGCCAGGATTTTGACGCCATTCTCTGTGTGGACGATGAAATTGCTGTTTTTGCGATGAAGTACTGTCTCAATCATGGATTCTCCATTCCAGATCAGGTACAGATCACAGGCTATAACAACTCCCTGCTCTCCGATATGCCGCCCTGCGAAATCACCTCGTACGACAACCTGCTTAATTACCTGTGTGATACTTCCGTTTCCTGCATGGTTCAGGTTCTTGATGGCAAAGATTATCCCCGCGACTCTGTGTTCTCCGGTACTCTCGTAACAAAAATGTCTACAAACCAGACAGAAGAATAAGGTGCCTGAAAAACAGGAAGACTGAAGATATCAGTGAATCCTGGAAAATATGAAGGGTACACAACTGTTACCTTATCTTGGCGAATCAAGATATCAATATTCTTATATAACTATTTTATAATTCAACTAATTGTGGATTTTTTATGGTATCATTCAAACAGGAGATGACATTATGATCGGCCCTGAAGATTTGAGAAGAGAACGGTATACCACTGGACAAATTGGAAAGCTTGTAGGGAAAAACTACCATACAATTGCCCTTCATAAAAACAAGGGAATGATTAATATGGTGCAGGATCCTGTTTCCGGGTTCTGGTATG
>CAJTVE010000083.1 GCA_910579655.1 uncultured Allobaculum sp.
CAGACAACAGCCGAAGCTGTCCTGTCAAGCAACAGGGGTGTATTTCAACCCCCATGGCTTGCCATGGGGTCAGTGAGCACATGGTCTTCGACATTCCTGCGCGTGTTTTTTCGCTTCTGGTCAGAATCCTTCATCGAATGGAAGCGTCCTGGATTCAGGAAGATGAAAATCGTTTCAGGCTTCGCTACCATTGTAGGCATTTTCAATGCGTCTTTGCGTAAGGAAAACCCACATTTCAAGAATGTCAGATTGGCCTGAATTCTTCGTAAATCCGGCCGGAATTGCTTGGAAATCCTTTCGAAAATTCATGGCTGGATTTTCGAATTGTCTGTCACAGAACAGAAATCACGTCCGGTTTCTTTAAATTTTATTTTTAGGCTGCAGCCATCCAATCTCAGCCTTCAAAATTCAGTCTTTGCTTGAGCAGGTCTTTGAGCAGGTAGATATTCTTGCTGGACATAAACAGATAAACTGCCGGGCCGGCCTTTTCAAGAATTTCAGCACTGGCCTGATCAATCTCCAGCAGGCGGCCGTTGGTCAGTCTGTCGAGCAGATCCTGAATGGTCACCGTGATGGTTTCATCTTCACGCTTGGCATTGGCATCAAAATCAAGGATAAAACTTTCGTCGGCTTCATTTAAGGAAGAAGCAAACCGATCCAGGAAGAACTGCAGCCGGGAATAACGGTCTGGTTTGTACAGAGCAACGACTTTCTTGCCTGGGAAACGTTTGCGGGCCGAACGGATCATCTGCGAGATGGCCGTTGGATGGTGAGCATAGTCATCAATCAAAACCGAGTCTTTGACTTTTTCAATGACAAACCGGCGGGCAATCCCCTGGAAGTCTGCAATCTGGCGGGCAATTTCGTCAGCGGGCATGCCCAGTTCGTGAGCCAGGGCAAAGGCGCCTAAAGAATCCCAGACAAAAGGCAGGCCGGATTCATGCAAAACAAGGTGAGCGATAATTTCGCCATCTTTTTTCACATCCAGTTCAGACCCATTTTCGTTTTCAACCAGGTTCACCCCCTGATAGTCATTTTCCTCTTCCAGACCATAGGTGGTAACAGGAACCGGGTAATGGAGATCTTTGAGATAAGGGTCATCACCAAAGATCACAGCGCGTTTTTTGATCTGGTTAGCAAAGCTCTGGAAGGCGGAGATGTAATCATCAAGATCTTTGTAGTAGTCGACGTGATCAAGTTCGATGTTGGTAATCAGCGCGTAATCCGGATGATAAGCCAGAAAATGGCGCTTGAACTCACAGGACTCCAGAACAAAATATTCAGCATCTGCCGGCATATGGCCATGACCATCGCCAATCAGATAGCCAGCTGGTTTCCAGGCTTCCAGAATATGAGCCAGAAGGCCGGTTGTGGTGGATTTTCCATGACAGCCGGCTACACAGATCGATTCATAGTCTTCAAGCAGGCGGCCAAGGTATTCGTTATACCAGTAGACCGTGACATCATCCATCTGTAAAGCGCGCTCAATTTCCGGATGATCTTTCGAGAAAGCCAGACCGGCGATAACGGTATCGCCAGGCTGGATATTGTCGGCATCAAACGGAAGAATTTCAATTCCCCGCTCTTTTAAGCCATCTTCAGTAAATACATATTTCGTAATGTCGGAACCACAAACATCATGGCCAAGTTCATGCAGGATTTCTGCTAAAGCGGCCATGCCGGTTCCTTTAATTCCGGTAAAGAAAACTCTCATTATTTTTTGCTTCCTTTTTTCGCTTGTTCTTCCAGGACTGGTTCTAACAACTCAGCCCGGCTTGCACCGGCCCGATTTTTAGGGGTGCTCCCGCGTGAGAGATAGCTGCCAAGATCCGCTGTAAAAGCTGGCTTATTTGGCTTGTAGCTGACGCTGCTGGAAGCCGGACGGGCCGGGGCAGTCTTCTCTGCTTTTGAAGCAGGTCTGGCTTCTTTGGCTTCTGGTGCTGTAGTTTCAGCAGCCACTGGTACGACAGATGGTGTTTCAGTGGCCGGGGCAGCTTCTAAAGCTGGAGCAGCTTCGGCTTCTTGGTCAGGTTTGGCCGGGATTTCTTCTTTGCTTTCGGCATCGATGGCCTTTTCAAGAGCAGAATAACGCTCTGGCTGTTTATTGCGCGGTGCAGCTTTTTTTCCTTTCGAGGATGCCATGCCAAGTGATTTAGCAGCCTGAACCGGCTGGATTTTCTTTTTCTTGTTGGCGGGTACTGTCATCGTTCCATAGATTGGGGAGATGATTTCAACCATTTCTGTTGCATCCACAGGTTTTGGCAGATCAACCGCATTGTGCACCGCTTCCGGAATAATCTCCTCTTCCGCAAAGGTTCCGTAAATGGGCGAAATTACATTGGAGAAATCCTGACGGCCATAATTCGGCTGTGGTCGGTTCGCTGCGCGGCGCACGTTGCCGGCTGGTCTGGATTTTGGCGTTTCTTCCACCATCGCTTCATCAATTCGTGATAAGAAGCTGCTGGATTGTTCAGGCGTGCCAGGATTTACCTGTGGAGTGGTATAGAGTTCTTCAGCCGAATATAAAGAAGCGGCTGTTGAGACTGCCTGTGGATTTTGTGCATAAGGGTTGGTTGTTGGATAGACTGGAGCACTCTGGGCAGACTGTGGGGCTGGTGCAGACTGAGAAGCGGGTACTGCTTCTGGCTCAGAAGCAGATATGGAGGCTGCTTCTTCTTTTTTATGGAAAAAACTGCGTTTGGGTTCGTTCTGGACGACTTCCTCTTCTTCTTCGTAATCGTCTTCATCTTCTACGGTTTCATAGAGAAATGACTTCATCATATCTTTAAAGCCCATGCGTTACACCTCCTTTACTGAATTTAAGAACTGCTGAATTTCCTGAGGGGTTTTGCGCAGTTTCGAGACAAAACGACCCAATTCTTTTCCGCCTTTGAAAACGGTGAAAGATGGAATGCCAAGGATCTCCTGATCGATTGCTTCATCAAGCAGCTCGTCACGGTCTAGTTTATAGAAATCAAAGTCAGGGTTGTCTTTTTCAATCTGATCTAAGAAGGGGTACAGATAGACACAGTCTGGACACCAGCTGGCTGTCCATAAGAAGACGACTGGTCGGTCCGACTGCTTGAGGGAATTGACTTCTTCAGGGGTATGAATCTGTTTCATAATATTTATCACTTTCTTAAATTGCTTTCCGGATTACCGGTTCACTTATGGCCATTGTTCCAGACTGAACGATAGATTGGTTTGCCCTGAGAGACAAACTTCTGTTCATATTCGGTTAATGGATCTTCGGGATGTTCTTCTCTTCGAAAATCCACACTGATTTCTTCCATTTCAAATCCGGCTGCCAGAAAAGCCAGGGTTGAATATTCAAACAGGGACGGATTATCGGTTTTCATCACGATCTGACCATTGGAGCTGAGCAGATCATGATACTGCTTCAAAAAGGCAGGGGCTGTAAGTCTGCGTTTGGCATTGCGCTTTTTGGGCCATGGATCGGAAAAATTCAGATGGATGACATCCACTTCCCCTGGCTTGAACCACTGGTCCAGTTCGGCACCATCGCCATAAATCAGTGACAGATTACCAAGAGCGGCTTCATCAAATTTCTTGGCAGCCAGACCGGCAGCACTTTCGTTTTTTTCTACAGCCGCAAACGTGTCTTCCGGATACAGAGCAGCCATCGAGGCGGAATAGCCGCCTTTGCCGCATCCGATTTCAAGGTGCAGCCTGCCTTGTGGCTGGTCCTCTTTCCAGCGGCCGATTTTTTCAGCTGGTTCAAACACCCGGGAGGCACTCTGGCTCAGATACTCTGCCGCCCAGGGAATGCGACGCATTCTCATTCGTTGGCCAGCCTTACGATCGCATCCGCATAAATGGCGATCGCTTCTTTTAAGGCATCCACACTGATGCCTTCATCAGCTTCGTGGCATCCACCAACGTGAACACCCTTTGGAGGTCTTACCCATGGCTTTTCAGGGCCAAAGGCAACAAAGTTGTCAAACATCTTGGCATAGGTGCCGCCGCCGATGGTAATGGCTGGAGAGAACGTATCGCCAGAGTATTTCGCATAAGAAGCCATCAGGTCTTTGACCAGTTTGGAATTTGGATCGACAAATAACGGCTTGCCGGCATAAACAATCGCTGGTTTTACATCCCTGGCAAAATCTGTGCAGGCTTCTTCAAATCCTTTGAGAATCTTTTCTGGTTCGGTATCGTTTGGATATCGAATGTCAATCAGGACATGGGCATGACCGTCATGAATCGTGATGATTCCAGGGTTCATCGTTAAAAAGCCCATGTAGACACCATTGACATCAATGCCTTCTGGAACACCCTTCCAGTCTTTGAGCAGTTCATACAACTCGCCGGCCAGTTTATCGTGATACGCATTGGCAATGTAGTTGAGCAGAAGAACACCGGAGTTGATGCCCATGTATGGCAAGGAACCATGAGCGGCTTTGCCTTCGGCATACAGATGCACTTTGCCATCTTCTACCCAGCCGCGGCCTTTCAGACCATTGGTCTTTAAGAAGAAGCTGTACAGATTTTCATCAAACTGATCTGTATTCAAAATGGCATCCGCTTTGGCAATCACAATATTGGGTCTGGTGCCGGCCTGGAAGTCTTCGATGATGGAAGGCTGGTCGGAATCAAGAGTGATATGCAGGTTGCCCTTTTCACCATAGATGACTGGGAATTCAGCATCTGGAGTAAAGCCCATTGTTGGAATTGGACCGGTCTTGACGTATTCCTGAATTCCACCCATGCCGCTTTCTTCATCCGTACCGGCAATCAGCATGACTTTGCGTTTTAAAGGAACGTTGAGATCCTTTAACATCTTCATCGCATAGTAACCAGCCAGAAATGGCCCTTTATCATCCAGAACACCGCGGCCGTACAGATAGCCCTGATCTTCGGTAACCGCAAGCGGATTTTTCGTCCAGCCATCTCCAAGAGGAACAACATCCAGATGGCCTAAAATTCCAACACTCTCCTGGCCATCACCCAAGGTAATCAGGCCTGCATAGCCATCGTAGTTTTTCGTTTCAAAGCCGTCTCGTTTACCCATTTCAAGCATCGTTTCCAGCGCTTTGGCCACATTAGGACCAAATGGCGCATTGGGCGCAGCATGTTCAACATCGCGGGTAGATTCGATTGAAACCAGATCATTGAGATCTTTTATATATTGATCAAAGTATTCATCAGTAAGTTTTCTAAAATCCATTGTCGTTGCGCAGGGATCCCCACAAACTGAAACACAGCCAGGGGGAAATGGCGCATGCCTCCTTTCAGCTTTATTTCGGATCCAGAACCTGTTTTAAGCGTTCCGATTCTTTGTATTCTTTCTTTATCCTTTATGCTTTTTCATTGTCCGGACTGATTCAGTCTTCCATCTGGCCAGGGCCTTAAGCAAAGACAGTCAAAAGTCACTTCTCAGACCATTCATCTTTTTCGTTTCACCATTCAGGATAGTTTTTAATCTGACAGAAAATCAGACGGGGCAGCCTGCAGCCCTCAGAAAACAGCCTTCAAGAACTGTCTGCCGGTTTCTTCCTTCTGTAAAAAGGAAGAAACCCATTCCTAAAGCTTTCATTCTGCTCCTTAACAGAACTATTCTATCACAAGCCAATCTTTCGCTTGAAAGCTCACCAACAAGAGCCCTAAAAAAGTCAAAAGAATTCACTTCTGGTTTCGCATTTGCAATAAAAAGTTTGAAAACAATCCGTTTTCGGCCATATCAGACTGCTCTTTCCAACCCACTTTTCAGCCAGAGTCATAAAGTTTCAAAATTCCGGTCAGACAGAAAGCTTACGCCAATCTCATCCGATGGCAAATTCTGGCAGAGAAATTCATTCATTTTCTACGAAAAAACTTCATACCGCGCGCATGGATCAGTCATGAATCCATCACGAATCGTGGTCTGCCCTTGGCTGCGCTGCTCATCTGGCTGCTTGTTCGGATACGCAAAAAACCAGACATCGCTGCCTGGTTCAGATTTTCAATTCAGTTTTATTCAGTTTCTTCAGCTTTTGGAGCAGGTTTGTCAGAAGGCTGATCTTCTTTGGGCCTGTGGTGATCAAACTTTCTTGGACCATTGGCGCGGCGGTTATCTTTACGAGGTGGGCGCTGGGGACGTTCTGGTTCTTTCCAGTCTGCTGGTTTTGGCAGCAGAGCTTTCGCAGAGACTTTCACTTTGCCATCTTCAATATCAGTGACTTTGACATCAATCTCGTCGCCGATTTTCAGAACATCTTCTACATTGCCTACCCGGTTCCAGGAAATGTTGGAGATATGGAGCAGGCCATCGGTCTTGCCAAACAGGTTGACAAAAGCGCCGTAGCTTTCAACGCGGACAACTTTACCGGTATAGACTTCATCGATCTTCGCTTCACGGACAATGGCTTCGATCTGAGCTTTCGCTTTATCGATAGCTTCCTGATCTTTGTGGTAGATCACAACAGATCCATCGTCTTCGATATCAATCTTGACGTTGTCACATTCAGCAATGATCTGGTTGATCATCTTGCCGCCTGGACCGATCACGTCTTTGATCTTCTCAGGGTTGATCTTCATCTGCGCAATTTTTGGTGCATATGGAGACAGTTCTTTGCGTGGTTCAGGGATTGCTTCTAACATGTTGGCGAGAATTTCCTGGCGGGCTTTGTGTGCTTGCGCCAGGGCTTCTTCAAAGACTTCTTTGGTGATGCCTTTGACCTTGATATCCATCTGCAAGGCAGTAATTCCCTTCTGCGTTCCGGCAACTTTAAAGTCCATATCGCCAAAATGGTCTTCCATCCCCTGAATATCAGTCAGAACGGTGTATTGCCCTGTTTCTTCGTTCATGATCAGACCCATGGCAACCCCGGCCACTGGCGCCTTGATTGGAACCCCGGCAGCCATTAAGGACATCGTGCCGGCACAAATGGACGCCTGAGAGGAAGAACCGTTGGATTCGGTAACTTCCGCAACCGTACGAATTGTGTATGGGAATTCTTCTTCGCTTGGCAGAACTTTCGAGAGTGCACGTTCACCCAGTGCGCCATGACCGATTTCACGGCGTCCAGGAGAGCCCATGCGTCCAGTTTCACCAACAGAGTATGGCGGGAAGTTGTAATGATGCATAAAGCGTTTGTTTTCAACTTCAGTCACATCATCAATAATCTGGTTTTCGTTGAGCGCCCCAAGGGTGGTCGCTGAAATAACCTGGGTTTCACCACGGGTGAACATAGCAGAGCCATGAACACGCGGCAGCAGGTCAACCTGGGAATTAAGCGGACGAATTTCATCTACCGCCCGGCCATCGGGACGGATCTTGTCTTCGATAATCAGGCGCCGAACTTCATCGGCTTCAATCGAACGGCAGATCTTGCCGGCTTCTTTAACCGCTTCAGCCTTTTCTTTTTCAGTGGCATACTCTTTGGCTTCGTATTGCGCTTTACACTGATCAATCAGGGTATCGATGGCTTCATAGCGTTCGAGTTTTTTAGGAATAGAAACAGCCTGGCGGATATCCTGTTCATAAGTTTCACGAACAGCAGCTTCCAGTTCTGGATCTGGAGCATAAAGCTCAATTTCCCGTTTTGGTTTTCCGCAGGCTGCGATAATCTGTTCTTCAAATGCGCAGAGTTCTTTGATTTTTTCGTGGCCGAACATCAAAGCTTTCAGCATCACTTCTTCACTGACTTCGTTGGCTCCGGCTTCAACCATGTTGAGTGCCTGGCTTGTTCCGGCAACGGTCAGTTCAATTTCAGAGCGTTCTGCCTGCTCGGCATCCGGATTGCAGATATATTCGCCATCAATCAGTCCAACTTTCACACCGGCGATTGGACCGCCAAATGGAATATCGGAAATGCATAAAGCCAGCGATGCCCCAAGCATCGCTGCCATTTCAGACGAAGCATCCTGGTCTACGGATAAGACCGTATTGACTACCTGAACCTCATTTCGGAAACCTTCCGCAAATAAAGGACGGATCGGGCGGTCAATCATGCGGGCAGTCAGCGTAGCATGTTCAGTTGGACGGCCTTCACGGCGTAAGAATCCACCCGGGATTTTTCCGACTGAATACAGCTTTTCCTCATAGCTGACTGTAAGTGGAAAAAAGTCCAGTCCTTCTTTAGCCTGTTGGCTGGCAACAGCTGTGGACAGGACGACTGTGTCTTCATAACGGACAATAACGGCACCGCTTGCCTGTTTGGCAATTTCACCGGTCTCTACCGTGATGTTTTTTCCACAAAAGTCAAGATGAAATACCTGTTTTGACATCTTGTTATATTTACCTCTCTTATTTTGTCAAGGCACATCATAACATAACGAAATTTTACAATCACTCAAACATGTAAATTCCAATTTCCTGAGCTCGAACTGTAATTTATTCGCATAAAAATGTTGTAAAGGCATTCATTGGAGAGTCCAAAATCGGGACTGCAAAATTCCGGAAAACAGAATGGAAAAGCAGAAAATAAGGAACGAAAAAAACCATCTCCCAAAAAGGAAATGGTCAGAAATTCAAATTGACAAGGATCTGATTGACTGGATGGCTTCAAAAGACTGATGCTGTCTTTGCCAGGGCAGCTCTTCTTTCAAAAAACGTTTAAAGTCTGCTATTTGGATTCAGACTTGGTGCTTTCCGATTTTTCTTTCGATTCTGAATTGGTTCTGGACTCAGCATCTGATTTCTTTTCAGAGTCTGCTTTGGATTCCGATTTCTTTTCAGAATCGGCTGCGAATTCAGTGGTTTCTTTCTTGGACTCTTCATCCTTCGATTCAGAAGCTTTGCTGGAATCATTTTCAGTCTTCGACTCCCCTAGCAGAGTGAAGGAATCATTTTCGGCCAGCGACTTGTCGTTGATCTGGTCAAAGAATGCAGTGAAGAATTCACCCCATGTTTCGGGCGCCTGTTTGATTTCTACCTCATCGGTGCTGTACAGATCAGCCGAATTGCCATCAAGAACAGCAGTCGACTTATTGGTGATAGAGATCTTGCTTAAGGCGCCATTTTCATTCATGGTCATTTTCATGGTGACATCGGTGATATCACAGGAATCAAGAACATAGGAACCATCACCGCGAATATCGTTGCGGTCATGACCATAACCAGCCTGGTACGCTTCATCGAGCTGAGTGTTGTACTCCTCCACATCCTTGATCGAAATCGTCCAGGTGTAGTCATTGCCGATTTTTTCCAGATCATATGTATAGATCGAAGGGATATCGGTTGGCTGCAGGACAAGGCTTGCCCCCAGCAGAGTATTCAATGGATAGACAACTGCATTATCAATGCTTGTGCGCAGTTCTTCTTCATTGGTGTCTTTTAAAGCACTGTCGGAAACGGAGATCTGGTCAATGGTAAAATCCTGTGGGGTTTTGCCTAAAAGTTCCTTGGCTTCTTCGTCTTCTTTTGGATTGACGTAAACTGTGGTGATGTTTTTCGGACTGGATTCCATCAGACCAAAGATCGGCTGGTCTTCGGAAACTTCTTCATACAGCTGATAAAAAGCATTCTCGCTGCCATATCGGACATCATAGTTTTTAAAGCTGTTTTCTACTGTGGATAAGTCCTCACTGTCCAGGGAAAGTCCTTTACTGTTGACATCTTCCGTAAAGATCAGTCGATGATCACTTTCCTTGCTGGTGGCATCAATCAACGAACGAAAGACATCTACCACGTCCTGTGAAGCAGAGTCGCTGGTAATCGCGGCAGTTTTCTTTAACAGTTCACTTGGTGCGTTTTCTTCGGTGACTTTTACCGGTGCACTCGAACAGGCACTCAACAGGCTGCAGGAGAGCAGCGCCGCCATGGCTGCACCTGTCATTTTTTGTAGAGATCGATTCATCATTATCTTTTTTTCCTTTTTCTAAAACAGACTGACCAGGCAGTCTCTGTCTTTATTGTAGGCATATTGAGCTGAAAATCAGGTTAAAACGACTTTTAAGACGCTCCGTCTCGTCCTTATTGGATAAAATCTCCCACCATAAAGACGATTTATCCAGTCAGATCCAGAAACCTGCCCACTTTTGAGAAGATGCCCATACGTACTCTCCAGCTTTCGGCCTGATCAGACTGTCGCCAGAATTTGCCGCCCAGCTTATCTACATCAAGCTGCAAGCGTTCAAAAGAGTAAAAAAAAAGCAAGCTTGCGCTTACTTTCTCAGACCAAGTCTTGCGATCAGAGTTTTATAACGTTCCAGATCTTTGCGTTTCAGGTAAGCCAGCAGGTTTTTTCTGTGACCAACCATCTGCATCAGACCTCTGTAGGAATGGTAGTCGTGTTTGTGAACTTTGAAGTGCTCAGTCAGTTCGTTAATACGGCGGGTCAGGATAGCAACCTGAACTTCAGGAGAACCTGTATCTCCTTCGTGTACGGCAAATTCTTTGATGATTGCCTGCTTTTCTGCATTTGTCATGAAATTTTCTCCTTCATTTCGATTTCCGTTCGATACGAAGTATTGGTCGGAGTGTCCAGATACCGCGTATGAATCCGGTCAGAATCTTCGTTTCAGTTGTTTCTGAAGCGAACTGCTACAGTGTATTCTTTTTTGGCCAAAAGAACAAGTCCAAGCTTTCAGTTTCTCGCCATTCGACAGGCAGAAACCGCAAAAATGAATGTGGTTACTGTTCACACCCTATTAAAAAGACACGACGAAAAGACAAGTTTGCTCATCATTTTACAAGCTTGTCTTTTTG
>CAJTVE010000084.1 GCA_910579655.1 uncultured Allobaculum sp.
ATCTACAACAGGATACTGATTCTGCTCTTTTTAGTGCGCCCATTTTTAGGTTTCTGGCTTATTCAAAGACCCAGAGCAGCTACCATACATGAGAAATCCGCCTGATATTAGGTTCTACTTCAGATTTCTAGTGTTAACTTAATGACATTGCGTTAAAAGAACGAACGTTCAGGATAGCGATACGTCGTTTCTTTACCTTCGCTGTCTCAGCCAGCATCCTCTGACTTTGGAGCTTTTTGCGCGTTGTAAATGACAAGCAAGTCATTTTGATGAATTCTGGTGTTGCCATCTGGAATCAGGCTTTCATTATCACGGATGATCATAGAGATGAGCTGGGTTTCTGGAAGATTCAGTTCCCGAATGCTTTTGCCAGTCCAGTCATGGCTGGCTTCAATTTCAACTTCTTCAAGATCTTCGCTGCCATCCGTCCAGAATGGACTGCCAGAAAGAATCAGGGAATCCCCAGGCAGAATTTGTGTATCGCCTTTGCAGATAATCTTCTGTCCATCTCTTTCCAGCATTAAAGCCAGTGTATCTTCCGGCAGATGAAGATCCTTGATCGTCTTGCAGGCCCAGTCTGACTTTTCAGAGATAAACATGCGCATCATCGATAAACGGCTCTTTTTTACGTAGTCATTAAAGGTTCGGGAGACATCTTCATTTTCATCCAGCATATTCAGCTTTTCAGCCATCCATGGCAATAACCCACCTTGAACACTCGTCGATAAAAGCGTTACGACAAAAACGATCTGGAACAGATTCTGATCGAGGTGGACACCCGCCGCCACAGCCATAATCGCAAATACACACGATGCTGCCCCACGCAGTCCCGCAAAGCTGACCAGCAGACATTTTTGAAGGCTGGCTTTAAAAGGGAGCAAGATCAAAAAAACCGCAATAGGTCTTGCTGCCAGAAGCAGGATCAGCATGATGGCCAGCGAAGATCCAATCGTATTTGAAATCTGCGACGGAAAAGAGAGCAGTCCCAATAAAAAGAAAATGACAATCTGAGCCAGCGTGGATAATGAGTCAAAAAAGCCTATCGATTTTCGTTTAAAGGGGATATCCGAATTTCCAAGCAGGATGCCAAACAGATAGACCGCTAAGTAAGCATTCCCGCCCAGAAGCGAACAAAGCCCATAGCAGGCCAGGACCATAGATAAAATGTAAATAGCCGCAAGGTCTGAATTCACCAGCTTGGCTGCTTTCATCAACAAACGACACAGATAAAAGAAAACAACACCACAGCCAATGCCAAAAGAAAGCTGCTGGAAAACCTCAAGGACCAGATGGCCGGCATTTCCACTTTGCATCAGTCGAATCCCGATCAGCGTTAACATATAGGACACAGGATCATTGGATCCGCTCTCCATTTCCAGTAATGGTGCCGTATGGTCCTTTAAATTCAAATGACGGCTTCTCAGAATCGAAAAGACACTGGCCGCAGCGGTTGATCCTAAAACAGCACTGATCAGAAAACTGGAGACGAAATCCATTTTCAAAAAGAGATGAATCAGAAACGTACTGATAGCTGTTGTAATCAAAACTCCAAATGTAGAAAGTAAAACAGCCTGAACCGCTGAAGATTTAGCCATTTTCCAGTTCAGGTTAAAGCCACCGTAAAACATGATAAAGACAAGTGCCCCTGAGCAGATCTGCTCACAGAGCGCATAGTTTTCAAAAGGAATTTTCAAAAAACCGTCTGATCCGAAGATCATTCCAATCAACATGAAAAGCAATAAAGCCGGCAGACCAAGTCGGGCTGAAATTTTTTCCGCAAACACCGCCAGCAGAATCACGACTGCTGCCAAAAGATAAACCATTGCATCCTCCCTTCCAACAGAATTGAGTTTTTCTTCAATTCCAGTTATTTTTTGTATCGTATCAGGGAGCCGGATATTTATGAGCAAGGATACCTGTTTCAATCACCATTCCTGTTCTTTCGTTATCCCTCCAATAGAACTCTCACATTTATACGAACAGGCAATGTCTCAGACCATGTAAATCCGAGAAAGAGAAGGAACACCGGACAATCCTGGTGTTCCGTTTCATTGATTTTTATATTTATCCTAAGATGAGGCCAAAAGTAACTCTACATCTACCACTTGAAAGAAAGTGACTTTTTAAGATCATCGATCTTGAGTATTGCGGGAATTTCTATCTTCATATCTGTTCCTAAGTAAATATGATTTTGAAATACAAAAAGCCCGAGACCAATGATCTCGGGTTATTTTCAAATGGTGCGGTTGATGCGATTCGAACGCACACGGGTCGCCCCACTGCCGCCTGAAGACAGCGTGTCTGCCATTTCACCACAACCGCATGTTTTTTACTGCTTGATTATTTTAACATTTCACATGGGTTGACGCAAGTTCAAATTTTCTTCTTTATTTGTGAAATATTTAACTTTTTGTGACTGTTTACTATGTTACTGTTCACACCCTATTAAAAAGACACGACGAAAAGACAAGTTTGCTCATCAATTTACAAAATTGTCTTTTTGATTTGCGGTGTTTTTCTGGAGAGAAGGTCGTTCTCCAGGCGGCAATTCAGTGAGGGGCATTGGATTACTCTTTTCTTTTTGCAGCAATGGACGCGGCGGCTTTTTGAAAATCCTCTCCATCTCGCGATAAGGGTTTTCTCCTTTCTGCCTTGCCGTTTGCAAAATTGAGAACGTGTTGGCGTATTGACGGGTCCCTTCTTTACTTCGGAAATTCTCTGTCTGCTTTGCCTTGCGCTTGATTTGTCTCAAAGCTCTTTCCGCCGTATTATTGGTGGCAGGGATATCTGGATGTCTGATGAAGTAAAGGGTCGCATCTTTATAGGCGTCAAGACGTTTCAGAGTATTGAACCCCTCTCTGTGGTATGAAGAAACCTTTTTGCCGAATTCCTCATACCCCTTTTTTATGATCCGATCATATTCTTTTTCTGTTTTATCCGCTCCGGTAAGGAGTTTTGCCGGAATTTGTCTTGCTTAAATGAATCTGTTTCTGAAGCAGCCGGTGCATATCCTTATTCCAGCTCATATGCGGCTCAAGTTCCATACTGCTCTTCAGGTATCTCAGCTCATGAGCCAGACATTTCTGGTGAATTTTTACCATAGTGGAACAGCACTTTATCATGATCGTGAATCAGAGTTCCCTGGTAATGTTCAAAAAAAGATATTGCGCCGGTCAAGAACGCAATATCCTATGAGCATAACAGCGGGTTCGTTGAAGGCGGCAACTGCCGCTATAAGCTTGTCAAACGTACCATGTTTGGCAGAGCCAACATTGAACACCTGTTCCATAAGTTTTATGCCCAATCTAGTATAACGTGTGGTGGATTAAATGCCAGAACTTTGTTAGCAGACTGGATTGAAAAATCACGTTGGGAAGACAAAACGGTCATTTAAACAATGATCATGAATGAGAAACAGTCAGAATGAGAGGATTCTACTGATCATCAGTGTTAAAAACTGCATTTGCGTAAGAACCGAGCAATTCAGTATTCGATTATCAATTTTTTTCATTTGAATGAACAAACTTTATTTTTTATGATTTTTTTCATTTAAATGAATAAACTTTTGACCATTTTGATTCTAGTCACTTGATTAAAGAAAACCAAATCCACATACGCCTATGTTAGGGTATATAGAAATTAATCAACGTTTTTATCAAAAAAAGCATCAAGTACTTTTTTAAATTTTGCCTTCATGGATGTAAGGACAAAATTTTGGTTATTCAACTTTTTTACTGACTGCCACTTTTGTTCCTGTTTATGGTCTCTTGTCTTCAGAAAGCGCCGCCACAAATTTCACCCGATCGATCCATTTCTGCTTGATCCGATCAACTTCTTCAATTCGCCCTCAACGTTCTGAACCAATCAAAAAGTTCAATCCCTGTAAAGATGCAATTTGAACACTACTTTTTTTAGGAGCAACCAGTCCGCTTGCTTCAAAAGAAAAAATTCATTTTAAATAAAGGATATTTTTCGTAGACATTTCATAGTATACGATAGTTGAGTCTTCCTGTCCGTAGTGTTCGTCGTACTCAGGCCGGGGATTGTAAAAGAAATCCGTGCTTTTCTGAATGGATCCAACGGACCATTGTATCGATCCGGCCAGTGCAAAAATCCATTCTCCCTCATCTAGATTCCAGTTTTCTTCCGGTGCAGTCGCCATCCATCCTGAAAATCAAAAAGACAGGCGGGCTGGCCTGCTCACCTGTCTATTGAACGCTTGTTCTTGATTGTTCGTTTCCGGGTTGAATCCGATTAACAAAAAAGGATTTGCGAAAGGTTTTGAAAATTTCAATTACTTTCCGGGCAGAAAAGATCCGATATCCGTGCGGTAGAACAGATCGCCGCAATGAATATGTTGGGCGGACGCTGCTGCATTTGCAGCGGCTTCTTCAATTGTTTTTCCGGTTCCGGTCACAATCAGAACCCGGCCGCCATTCGTTTCCAGGCCCTCTTCACCCTGCTTGGTATGGTTGAGGTAAAGATCCCCTTCAAAGTCTTCGTCGATTTCTATTAGATGGCCTTTAGAAGGACTCTGTGGATAGTCATTGCCGGCCATAACAACCGCAACCGATGCATTCTCCGACCATTTCAGTTCTGGAGTCTGGAAATCTTTTAACGCCTGCCATGCCTCTAACAGATCCGACTCCAGTAATGGGAACACTGCACAAGCTCCCGTTTCGGAAAGGCCGGCCTTCATATTGACGCATACAGGGTGGTCATTGTTCATTACAAATTCCCCGGACAGAATCCCCGAGTAATTAAATCCACGTTTGCGCATTTCTTTTAAGAAAGGAACCAGAACTGTCTCCACTGCAGCGGGAGCAATGTTCTCTGCCAGTCCACTCTTTGGATAGCAGATGGTGCCCATTCCCTTGGCCTGCGGATCATCTTCATGTTCATAAACACCGCGCACGACTGTAAAAGGAGCCAGGGGCAGAACACGGTCTTTCCAGACCATGACAGGCAGATTAAAGCGATATCCATTGACAAACTCAGAGATCATGACACTTTCGCAGCCGTCGTCAAACCATTCTTTGAGAATGTCTTCGCCCTCATCTTCGTTATAAGGAATGCCAAATCGTTTCTTGCCGTTTGTTTCTTTGAAAACCAGAGGACAACCAACCTCATGCAGGAAGTCCGTTGCATCTTTCAAATTGTCCTTTAAAACAAAATCAGCGACAGGAATGTCGTTTTCTTTCATCAGATTTGCCCAGAAGGCTTTATCGTCGATTAGAGCTGCACTTCGAGAATCGGGTGCAATCACGTTCCAGCCTCGGCTGGACAATTTTTCTTTCCAGCCATCCCGGATCAGGTATTCGTCGCAGATCAGAATCGCATCTGGATCGACCCGCATCACCGTTTCCAGAACATTGTCTGGATTGTACGGTTCTGGCATTTCCTCCATCGACTGTTCGAACTGCGCAGTCAGTGGATTTCCGGGGCAGACAAGAATCTGATGGTTTCCGGTCCGCTCAAGAGCAGAGGCAAGGGCCTGCTCTTTGGCGTTCACACCAATCATGATAACTTTCATACTTTTTGCCTCTCTTGTTTGATCATAATACCATGTGAATTTACAGAATTTTTATTGTGGGAAGTGATGGAATAAAGATTAGCTCAGAATTTGGGGATCTGTGCCCTTTTTTTGTGAATTTTCTCGTTTGCTTTTTCCCACATTGTTTTCTTAATCCTGCGTTTTTTCTATACTAAACTACCACATTGGTCTATGTGTCTGCTTTGGAAACTTTTGATGAATTTTAAGGGAATATTCCGGTAAAACTGACAATCTTTGTTACAGTGATAGGGAACCGGACTTTTCTGTATCTGAACAGCCTGTCCTGATCCTCTCATTTTTTTG
The DNA here is from genome assembly GCA_910579655.1 of uncultured Allobaculum sp. Lineage (GTDB taxonomy): Bacteria > Bacillota_I > Bacilli_A > Erysipelotrichales > Erysipelotrichaceae > Allobaculum. The sequence continues at coordinate 5,858 of CAJTVE010000084.1, forward strand.
TTTTGATCATTCTGGCTATCTATATAAAAATGTCCGACTTACCATAGAACCATACACCGGAAAGGAGAAATTCACATGGCTGCTCAAAAGTCTGTTTCGAAGAAAAAGAAAAGAAGACGCAAGTATAGAGTCCGCTGGGGCAGACTGGCTGTTCTGATTCTGATTGTTCTGGCCATCCCAACCTCTCTGTACCTGGGTTTTCGTTACCTGTTTAACCCGCTTTCTTTAAAAAGCGATCACTACATCGTTCAATATAAAGAATCGTTTAACCCACTCGACAATGTGAAATCTGTGCTCTTTGATTCAAAAGAAAACGTTGCGTTCAACGGTACGGTTGATCCCGATACATTAGGGTCTACCCAGGTTTCCTATGAATACAAAGGAAAGAAATATCCATTTACCGTTGAGGTCAAGGACACCAAAGGGCCTGAACTCACACTCAAAGATGTCAAAACAGATACCACCGCAACAGTGACCCAGAATGATTTCATCGAGTCCATCTCAGATGCTTCCCAATATTCTTTACGGATGGATGGCAATACCGATCCAGGTCAGTCTGGCACCTATACCATCAGCATCTCGGCCCGTGATGAATTTGGCAATACAACCACAAAGACCGCCAAGCTGGAGCGCAAAGCAGATACCACACCACCAACCATTGATAACTTTGAAAAGGAAGTCACTCTTTTAGCGGGCGACTACTACAAGCCGGACAATTACAAGGTTCAGGATGATCTCGACCATAGTCCTGGTCTGTATGTTGATTCTTCGGCTCTCAATACCATGGTTCCAGGCGTCTATACGGTCAATTACACAACGTCTGACCGTTCAGGAAACCAGAAAACCTATGCCCAGAAAGTCACGATTGAAGAAAACCCGGATCTTGGCAAAAAAATCTGTTATCTGACCTTTGACGATGGCCCTTCCGGCGTTACACAGCAGGTTCTCGATATCCTTACCCAATATGGCGTAACCGGTACATTCTTTGTCACCGCCGAAAAACCTGAACATTTCGACATGATGAAGAAGGTTGTTGACCAGGGCTCTACCATTGCTCTGCACACCTATTCGCATGACTACTCAAAACTGTACGCCAGTGATGAAGCTTACTTTGCGGATCTGCAGCAGATCAGTGACCTGGTTGAACAGCAGACCGGCGAAGTCTCTAAGGTGATCCGCTTTCCAGGTGGATCATCCAATATGATTTCAGCTGACTACAACGAAGGCATCATGTCCAGGCTTGTCGATGAAGTTGAAGAAAAAGGCTATGCCTACTTTGACTGGAATGTGGATTCCACGGATGCGTCTGGCAACGGCGTCAGCGTGGACCAGATTGTGGCCAATGCAACTTCTGGTATTGGCGTAGATAATGCGGTCATTCTGATGCATGATACCGATGCCAAAGAAACAACCGTACAGGCCCTGCCACAGATTATTCAGGCCTATAAAGATGCCGGCTATACCTTCAGACCTCTGACGACCCGCAGCACACCGGTTCATCATTCGGTCAACAACTAATCAAATTCCCGTACTGAATCTTGCCATTCTCTCATCCCCCAATTTTTGAGAGAACGCTTGGGAAAGAAGCAGGAGGGCTCCTTAGAAGTCCATCCTGCTTCTTTCCCAATTCAAATCTTCTACTCATTTTTCAATCCGGCGCTAACAGTAAGGATTAAAAGCAGAAAATAGAATTATATTTGATTTAAAATAAACTCAAATTTAACAAGATGCCTGATGGCATCTTCTTTTTTTACCCACAAAAAAGAAGATATCTTCCAGAACGTTCTGGTCAAGATATCTTCTTCTATTATTGTTTTTTATTATCGCTTTTATTGTCTTTTTTTAATTTTTATATTTGTTAAATTCCAGTAATCTGATGGAAAGCATCGGTCGCCGCAACAACGCCATCGGCAGCTGCCGTAACAATCTGGCGAAGATCTTTGGCTTTGCAGTCTCCAGCCGCATAAATGCCTGGAACAGCCGTTGCCATCTTATCATTGGTTACCACATAGCCTCTTTCATCAAGGATTCCTAAGTCTTTAGCAAATCCGGTTTCTGGAACGTGGCCAACAAATGGGAAGACCCCCTGACATGGAATGGTGAGGTCCATATGTTCTTCAACATCTTCCAGAACAATACCGGAAACTTTACCATCCGTCAGCAAAATTTCCTTAGGAATATGATGCTTAATCACACGGATCTTATCATTGGCTGCGACTTCCTGCTGGGCTTTTTCAGAGGCACGGAATTCATTTCGACGGATCACAATAGTGACATGGGAAGCAAAGCGGGTTAAGAACTGCGCTTCCTCCAGAGCAGAATCACCGCCGCCGATCACAACAACTTCCTTGCCACGGAAGAATGCCCCATCGCAAACCGCACAGAAGCTCTCACCATGGCCAATCGCCTCGGCTTCCCCTGGAATATTCAGCTGTTTTTCTTTTGCTCCAGTGGCGATCAGAACAACTTTGGCATCAATCAGACTGCCATCTTTTAATTTCACCTGTTTATTTTTACTGATGGATTCTACTTCTCCATACATATATTCAGCACCAAATGAAACGGACTGCTGGTACATGGCCAGGGCAAGATCCGGTCCGGGTACAGATGGGACTCCTGGATAGTTGTCTACCATATAGGTTTTAAGCAGTTTGCCGCCAGGTGCAGAAGCATCAATCATTAATGTTTTCAGTCCTGCCCGAGAGGCATACAGAGCGGCTGCCATGCCTGCTGGGCCAGCGCCGATAATTACCAAATCGACTTGTCGATCCATAAATTTTCCTCCTTGAGTATGTTTTCCAGCTGTCTGAGATCACGAATGATTCGACAGCTTTGTTGTTGTTGTAAAGCACGAAACTGCGTTTCATCTAGAGTATACCCCGTCGAAAAGAAAGCCGCGTTTCGCGCCGCCTGAATATCCGTTCCATTATCGCCCACATAAACCACCGCATCGAGCGGATAGCCCATGGCCCTGGCTGCATAGATCAGGCCATCAGGTTTTGGCTTGCAGGCCGGCTGGTCTTCTTTGGCAAATACCGCTTCGATATAGGGGCCAAGATGGCAGGCTTCAATGCCCATCAGCACAGGCTTACGTCTTTTGTTGGAAACGATGCCGATCGTATAGCCTTTGTTTTTCAGCTCCCGCAGCAGCTCTTGGGCATGGGGCATTTCCTGGACCATTTCATCATGCAAAGCCAGATTGATATCCTGATACAGGTCAATAACGGCCGGGACTTCCTCTTCTGGAAAATAGCGCAGAAAGGATTCTTCAAGCGTTGGACCAAAGAAGGAATACAATTCCTGCTGGCTGAGGGGATAACCTGGTTTGAGCTTGCGAAAAACCCGCCGGAAGGTTTCGAAGACCAGCGGCTGGGAGTCGATGAGCGTTCCATCCAGATCAAACAGCAGCAGCGGTTTTTCTTTACGGGGAAACGGCCATCCCAGAAAAGACAGGCCCATGAAAACGGCCGCAACAAACAGCCAGGCCCATTTTTGCGGATCCTCGATCCAGAGACCCGCCAGACAAAGAGCCATTGCGAAGGTATACATCTGTCCAAAGCGATGATAGAAACGCAGGGCGAAAACCTGGCGCATGAAGATAAAGCCGCCAAGCAAAAGCAGCTGCGCAAGAATTGAAAGCGGGTTATTCGTCTGGAAGGACAGCAAAACCGCAGTGCCGACCGGCAGCCAGAAGCCCAATCCATCCAGAAACCGTCCGCGATGATAGGGCGAGGGCAAAACAAATCCCGTCAGGCTCACCCCCAGAAGGAAAGCCAGACAAGGATCGGATAAAAGCAGGGTGCAAAGCAAAATCAGAATGCTGCCAACAAGCAGCACAATCGTTTGCTCAGCTTTATTCATCCCCCAGCGGCTGAATGTGCTGGAAATGCCCAGATCATAAATCAGCAAAGCGGCCAGCCAGATCAAGAATCGAACCAGCCCGCTTGAACCCAGTAAAAAAGTCATCTAATGCGGCAAGGAAACCCCATAGCTTGCTGTGGGGAGGAATTGCCACCTACACCTCCTATTCAATGTTTACAATATTGTTTTGTCGCTTATCA
>CAJTVE010000085.1 GCA_910579655.1 uncultured Allobaculum sp.
GCCGATAACGGAATTTCAATCATTTAGCCCTTATTATTTTAAAATTGCCTTATTTATCCAACTGTTAAATCCCGTTTCATCTTTGCTGAGCTGGGTCTGCTCGATTTCATCCAATAGCTGTTTTTCCTTTTTCATCCAGATTTTTTTCATGATCAGATTCTCCCTATTTCCAGAATATGCCTTTTCCTTTTTTATTGGCACTTTTTAATCGATAGAATTGTCTGGTCAGATCGACAGCGGCTTGTTTCTTTTTGATGATCTGCAATTTTACCAGATATATCCTGGTTCGGCGCATTGGTCCATCGCCCGCAAAAAAAGATTGATGTCAAACCAGTGCTCTTCCTCGTTCTCGTATTCAATCAGGTAAGAAGGATCCTCAATGCGGATTTTCTGGATTTCTCCCTCCGGCGAAACTTCAATACCATCGATCAGAACCACATGGGCCGCTGAAATATTTAAAGAGGGATACAAAACGCTAACATCAACGGCTGCTGAAAGGACATCCTGACTATCCATATCTCTTTTCAAACGTCGCAAAAAGGTGCTTTGTTCGTCGGCTGAAAAGCTGCCAGTCTTGCCAATCCACGGCCGAAAGCCAGGCTGCTCATCCGACTGCACCTCGGCGCCAAATACATGAACACTCGCCACTCGAGCCAGATCGGCATATTCCGTCCCTGTTACGGAAGAGGTGTTCAGCTCCTGAGCCAAATTGCTTTGACTGGCTTCCAGGCCATAGTGGCTTAACAACATCTGCATCACCGCTGGTCCGCAATACCAGCCATTTTCCTGAACTGAACGCGTCACGGGGTAAACGATCCGTGTCGGCGCTGGCTGTGCAGCTTGGCTGACAGAAGACTTGTCTGGTGAAGATGAATCTTGTTGAGGGGTTTTCTGGCTTTGCGACTGCATGCTGGCAAGAACAGGATCATTATTTTCATTGAATTCTGGCTCTTGGGCTGATGCTGCATTCTTTTCGACTGAACTTTGGGCAATAGTTTTTTCAGACTGTGGTTGAGAATGTTGAGAAGATTGGGCAGTCTGTGACGTGGAAGATTCGGTTGCCTTTTCGGCAGATCTAGAAGGGGTATCTGTACTTTGCGCAGTATGGCAGCCGCCAAACAAAAGGCCGGTCAGGCACAGAAACAAGTTCATTTTTTTCAAGCTGGTCTTCATTTTGTTTTCACCTCGTGATTTTATTGAACCACACAATGTGAGAAAGCAAAATATAAGAGTGAAAAATAAAGCCTTTTACATTTTTAAAACGAATTATCCTCCTGAGAAAGCAAATCATTGATTTTTGCTTAAACAAGGTAAAAGCATTTATTTTTTTCATGCCAGGATGCTAATGGAGACTGTCGGCTGTCCTTTACTCTTGATCTGGATGCAGCGAGACCTTGGGCAGGCACGCGTACAGCTGGCTGATGTATTCAGGCGCTGAATCGATGCTTTTCCTTTCGCAAAACCGATCTAGTTCTAGCATCTCAAAAGAAGATCCCCCTGGTTCTGGCCATCTGCACGGTTTCCCTGTTTATGCTTCTGCCCCTTGATTTCTGATCCTCACTATTCAGTCTGCTTTTTCTGATCCAATCCATGGAAATCCACCCAAAACTGGACAGATTTCTATTTTTTACTGGATGGACGTGATCAATAGTCTGCTGTAAAAAGCCATTGGCGGCTATCATAAAGACAATACGTTTTGCCTGGCTAAAGCCAGCAGCAGGAATTGATTGGCCAGTTTTTTTCAGAAAGGATTTTTCATTATGAATTCAGCTTCCATGTTCACTTTACGCCAGGCTCAGCCTGAAGATTTTAACAGTGTTTGTACGCTCTACCAGAAAATTATTGCCAGTCTGGAAAGCCGGACTAATTTTCCCTTATGGACCTGGGGCGTTCATCCTTCCCAGCAATCATTAAAAGAGGCATTGGACAATCGGGAAATCTGGCTGTTCGAACAGAATGGTCAGCTTTGTGGGAGTGCCTTTGTCAACCGGGTTTTAGAAGGAGAAGAGCAGGTTTCCTGGCAAGGCAATGATGCCTGGTGTATTCATCTTTTTGGTATCGATCCAGTGCTTGGCGGTAAAGGGCTTTCCGATCGCTTTTTACAGGGACTTCTGGCCATTCTCAAGGAAAAGAGGGCAGATTCCATTCGTCTCAATCTGATTGAAGGCAATGATCCTGCCCGCAATCTGTATACCCGCAATGGATTTGAGCATCGTGGTCACTATTCTGTATGGTTGGACGACGAAGGATTTCTCCCCTTTGAAATGATGGAGCAGTTGTTTTAATGTGAAGAAATACATCCATATTTGTTTTAGAAATCATTCAAAAATGGAACGGTGAAGAGTACAGTTTACAGGTCAATCTGCTGATCCATTCATCAATCTCTTTCCACTTTTTATTGTTTTCGGCGATACTGGAATTGAAGAAAAGAAAGAAGCAGATTTTATGCCTTCTGTTTTGAGTGCCAATACCATTCCCATCCGCTTGTTCGATCATTGTGAATCTGAAAAAATCTTTGAAAACGTCACTAAACAGGGAACCATGGTGGTCACGAAGAATCACCTGCCTGAATGCGTCTTAATTTCTCCCATGGAATACATGCGGATTGTAGAGGAATTAAACGATCTTTCACTTCTGACCATTGCCACGGATCGGATGGCCCACTTTGATCCTTCCTCTTCGATCTCGGAAAAAGAAAGGTACTGCCGTTTAAATCTTAATGAAGCAGATCTTGCTGATTTTGATGAAATTGAAATCGAATAATTGGAATTTGTACCGACGAAGAAGCCTATAAAATTACCCAGGCGAAAACCAAAAAAACGCTTCTTCTCTAAAAAGTTGAGCGTCTTTTTGGTTTGGTCTGAACCTGTCGAAATACCAGAAGCCATCGTCAGTAAAACCCATCTTCTTCTATCCAGTTTTCATCTGGCCTTTCATTCTCCTTTTCATCTGCTGCTTCAAATTGATGCAAGACTCTGATCGCCTGCAGACAGTCTTCGATCTCTTGATGAGAATGGAGAACAAAAACAGTTTTGCCAGAGCCGTAGTCTTTCAGAATCTTCTTAATCTCGGGCAGATTCTTCTTAGGAAACTCTAGAATCCACTTCTGAAAATCCGGATCAAATTCTGTTTCCTGCCAGGGCAGATCTGGCCTTGGTTTTCCAATGCGATTTTTTGCCTGTTCAAAGCAGACCTCAACCGGCAGATCCAGCAAAAAAACCGTATCGCATCGTTCCAGTCGTTCTTTGAGCGTCCGGCGGTAGTTTCCATCCAGAATCCAGGCTTCTTTGCTCAGAACGGATGCCAGCTTCTTATCAAATTCTTCCTGCGAAACATGACTGCCATCAGGCAGATGCCAAAGTAAATCCAGATAAATCAAGGGAATGTCCAGGATTTTTTGCAGCTTGCGGGCCATTGTACTTTTACCGCTTCCCGCACAGCCAATAATCAGTATGCGCTTCATAGCTCTATTATCGCATCTGCTCATCAAAAGAATCCCTTGATCGATGCTCAGCCTGGCTTCTTTCAACCTTTTCTATGGCGGTTTTTAACGTCTGTTCTTTCTTTTTCTCTATCCACCCTCCATCTCTGCTGCAATTCTGGCAGACTCTCTTTTGGATGACTTGCAAACCTGATTCTTTTAAATAGCATTGTGTTTTGAGGTCATGATATGACGCGGATACCACCGCTGAAACCAGGCGGTGAAAATGCCCATCAAAGCCGGAATGACATAGCTGCAAATTCTTGCTGGCTCGATCTGGCCATTCTGAAGGAAAACCCAGGCTGCCAGGCTGATAACCAGGTAGCTGATCCCCCAGCCTAAAGCAATGATCCAGTTGGTTTTCATGAAAATCGGGTTTTTGAATGCATCTTCTTGTCCAAAGCCGCCACTCGAATACCAGGCGCAAAGCGGAATCCGGCCGGGCAGACAGGAGTACAGCCACAACAGACCAAACGCCAGCAAAGACAAGGTAAAAACAATCTCATAGCTTACTCCAAATAAATACGCTGCACAAAGTCCAAGAACCACAACCAGGGCCAGGGTATCGTACATCGTTTTGGTATAGGAAGAAAAAAGCAGCCAGGTCAATGCCAGCCCAATCAGGCATCCGCCCACGCAGAGTTCTGGCGGGTTGTTGGCCAGTGTCCACCAGAACGTCCAGGGCAATAAGAAGATCAGCATGTTGGTCCACTTCAATTTCTTCCCTTTTCTTTCGGCCGGCTTTTGAAGGCCTGATCCCGAAGTCTCTGATGCTGAAGAACTGGTCTTTGCAAACGAAGAACCAGTTTCTTCTTCTGCTTTTTGTATTTCTGCTTTCTGTCCTTTTGATTCTTCATCCAGATCTGGCGAGAAGTAAGTATCCCAGCTGATCAGGATGGAGGGATCGCCGCTGACGGTATACATCCCCTTCATCAATGCCTCATCGCCGCGAATTTCCCCCTGTGCGATCCGCTTCCAGACCGTATAGGGCGTCGAAACAACCATATCCGTCTTTAAGAATTCATCCGATCTGGTGATGACTCTGGACTCTTCTTTTCCTAAAACAATCTGGTAGCGTTCGCCAAGATCGGTGTAATCCATCTCCATCACCAGATCATGGCCAGAATAGGCTTTTGGATTGTATAAAGCGGCCATCTGGCGCGTAAAAATCAAAGCGCCGCTGACTTGTTTTGGAGCAGTCTTTCCAGACTCAGCAAAATTTTCATCTGCCTGGCCGGAGTCTTCAATTCCCCAGCTGGCATCCGCCAGCATCTCAAATGTCTTTCTGGGCAGAAGTTCTTTGGATAAAGCCGCTTTTGTAGAATCATTGATCGCTTGCTCAGGATGGGTGAACTCTTTGAGCAGTCCATTTCCATATTCAAGGCCAGCTTGTCTGACGTGTTCAAGATAGGCATCACACTGGGATTTCAGCTCCGGAACCCGGAATAATTCTCCCTGCGCGCAAAACAGCGGATAGTATCCGCCTTGACCGAAACAATGGTCGAGCATCGCCTCAACCCCCGTGTAATTGCTGCGTGTGGTATAAAACCCGCAGGTCGAAATAGCAACGACTTTCTGATGGCTGCGATCATATCGGCTGGGATGGGCGCCGCTGTCCATTCCGTCTTTTCGTTCAACCATAAATGGCTTGACTAAAGGCAATTGGCGGTCGAAAAAAGTTTTCAGAGGACCCGGGATGGAAAAGTAGTAGAGCGGAAAACTGTAAACCAAAAGATCTGCTTCAACCAGTTTTGGCAAAACGGCTTCCATCGCGTCGTGGTGAATGCATTTGCCTGGCGTTTTGTTCCAGCAGGCAAAACAGCCTTTGCATGGATTCAGGCCCAGTTCATTCACATCGAGAATTTCAATGTCGAGATCCAGGTTTTCGACCTGTTTTAAGCCTTCCAGAAATGCGCTGGTCAGCTTGAAAGTATTGCTTGCCTTTAACTTAGGGCTGCCATTGATCACGAAAACTTTTTTCATTGGATTTCCTCCTGCTCCGCCTGGACCGATTCGAGCGGATTATCTGATAATGGATTGTTTTGGCTGCTCGAAAGTTCACTTTGCAGGGTCTCCAGACAGGCTGCTGCCCATTGGCGCATCATTTCCTGGTATCTGAATCCGAAATCAAGAGTCATCTTCCAGTAAATGGCATCAGCAGGGGAAACCTCATTGGCATACTGGTCAATAAACTTTGGAACTGTCTGCAGGATCCTGGCCGCCTGCGCCGATTCAGCTTCCAGCTGTCTGAAAAACGCCCTGTTTTCTTCAACTGGATTGGCCGCAAAGAAAAAGACTTTCATTAACAAAGGATTGCGCGCCACGTCTTCAGGCGGGCTGGACAGCCATCTGGCCAGTTCCGCCTTTCCAGCTTCAGTAATATGAAAGACATTTTTATCGGGCTTCTTGTGCTGGCAGACAACCGTCTTTTCAGCCCAGCCCTTTTCTTCCAGCACTTTCAGTTCCCGGTAAATCTGGCTGGTTGTTGCCTTCCAGAAAAAGACCAGGGAGCTTTTAAAGGTTTCCATGATTTCATAGCCGCTCATCTGGCCATAGCTCAGCAAACCTAAAATTCCGTACTTCAACATTTTCTTTTCCCTTCTATGCTTCTCTGTTCTATGCTTCTCTATTTTCCATCTATATTCCACAAATAGAATAGGTTAATCTTATTCTACTTGTAGAATAGATAATCGACAAGCGGTCGAAACAAAAAAGCCATCCCCAAAACTTTGATAAAAAAGCTTTGAGGATGGCGCAAATCAGACATTTGGATGGATCGTTTTAAGCTGGAAAAACCAAAAGGACTAGCGGATTCGTTTCAGTTCGATATGAACAGGGGCATCCGTTCCACAAGTCTGGTTGAGCAGCAGCCCGCCATGCATCAAGGCTCTGGCAGAATAGATCACTCCATCCTGCGTCTCATACACGGCCTGTTCAGGCAGACTTTGCAAGCGGATTTTGCGGCGCATGGTGCTTGGACGGGTTTCATAAACGATGCCCAATAAGACAAGGCGGTCTTTTGCTTTATCCATGAACTGGAAGATCACCTGTTCATTTTTCGGTGCGCCAAGACGATAGACATCGCCCTCCACAATCAGATCCTGAATCGAGCGAAACTGTTTGTTTAACGCACGGATTTCGGCTTTTTCTTCTTCAGACATTTCCCCTGGATCCAGCTCATAGCCATACGTTCCAGCCATGGCCATCGCCGCGCGCGCTTCCAAAGAAGCCCATCTTCCGGTCTGCTGATTGGGCACTTCGGAAACATGCGCACCCATGGAAACGGCCGGATAGAAGAAGCTGGTTCCATACTGGATCTTGCTTCGCTCATGGACATCGGTATCATCACTGCACCAGATCTGCGGTGTATAAAAAAGCATACCGGCATCAAAACGGCCGCCTCCACCCGAGCACCCTTCAAAAAGAATGTTCGAAAACTTGCCAGTCAGACGGCCAAGCAGATCATAGACGCCCAGAATGTAGCGGTGGCAGACTTCTTCTTGCTTTTCGACAGGAAGACTTGGTGAGTACACATCGCCAAGGCTGCGGTTCATGTCCCATTTGACATAACGGATGTTGCCGGAAGAAAGCAGATGGGTAAATACGTCTTCCAGATAGTCCACGACCTCTGGATTACAAAGATCCAGCACCATCTGCCCGCGGGAAATCAAGGGCTTGCGGTTAGGTGCCTGGAGAACCCACTCGGGATGAGCACGGTACAGATCACTGTTTTCGTTGATCATTTCCGGCTCAATCCACAGGCCAAAGTCCATGCCCCTGGCATTGATCTCTTCGATCAGGCTGTTCAGGCTGCCGCCCAGTTTGGCTTTATTGGGGATCCAGTCTCCAAGGCCGGCCAGATCGCTGTTGCGATCACCAAACCATCCATCATCCATGACGTACAGATCGACATCGAGCTTGGCTGCATGGTCTGCCATTTCAAGCAGTTTTTCGCGGTTAAAATCAAACATCACAGCTTCCCAGGTGTTGATCAGAATGGGGTGGTAGTCATTTTTAGGCAGGATCCGTTCGCGCAGCAGGTCATGCGAATTCCGGGAAAGTTTTCCCAGACCCTGACTGGAATAGAACAGGATCGTCTGTGGTGTTTCAAAAGACGCATGGGCATCCAGAGTCCAGCGGGTCATGTCCGGAGAAATGCCGCAGAGTACTCGCGTCTGGCCAGTCTGATCTTTTTCGACTTCGATTTTGAAAGACCCGGAATAGACCATCAAAAAGCCATAAGCATCGCCATAATTTTCCGTAGTCAAAGAATCACACACAATCAGCGAAGGGTTATGCTGATGCGAAGAAGTTCCGCGTTTGGATCCAAAGCAGACAACGTTTTGCGCAAGCGGCTGACGGGTCATGATGCGCTCTTTGTTATGGCGGCCCGGAAAGGAAATCAGTTCCACATCCTCCGATACTGGAAAGTCAAGAGCCATGCCAAACGAGCGATCCAGTCTGTAAGATCGGTTGGCCTTGTTTCTAAAGGTGGCCCAACGGACAATCGCATCATGTTTTTCATCCACCAGATAATGGAGATCCACCTGCAGATTTAACATCTCATCTTTCAAATGGATCGTTAACTGTTCGAGTTCTCCACGAACATGCGGCAGGCCATCCAGATTGAATTCACCAGTGCTGATTTCATAGCCCGCATAGCGTAAATCCAGGCCGAGTCCCCCTTCGACTTTGGCGGCGGTAATGCGATAGTCCCCGATGCCTTCGGTTGGATATTCGAGCATCAGGGTATCGGGTGAAAGCGTCCGGTCGGCCTGATCTTCATAAATCTGGCCGGAAAAGCCCAGATCGTTATGGAGATTGAGGTAGTCCATATTCTGATCCACTCTGGCCCCATACCACAAATGTTCTAACATTCCCCGCTCATTGACTTTCATCTGATAGGCGGAATGTTCGGTTTCTAAAAGAAAAAGATTGTCGATCACTTGAATCATCGTTTTGCTCCTTAATTGTTTTGAATATCCAAGATTGTGGGTGGTTGGTCTACTCCTCCAAACTAAATTGTGGTTTCCCACACTTTCTTGGAGGTACCCTCCACAAACTATTTGTGGTCGCCTAAAGGGGACCAATTTCCATTGAGGTTTCAACCATTATGGAGAATCGGTATCCCATTGACTTACGGAGCGATTAAATTTTTTCGAAGCGGCCCTTTACAGTGGGCTGCCCCCTGGTAGACTGCCAGCGTCCCGATCGGGAGATATTTTTCAACCGACCGGGACGCTTTTTAGGGGTCCAGGGAGCAGGAGTCCCACTGTCAAGGGTTTAAGCGGAGGAAAAAGTTATGAGCGGATCTGGCTGAAAATGCATCTTGGTTTTCAAAAACGATGAATATCAATATCCATCATTCGCTTTATTTCAAATCAATGATGTTTTCTTACATTAGATCGTCGCTCTACGATTAAAATGTGGTCCGACCACATCCACCCACATTCCCCACACAACCGTAAACCACCAGCAAATGTGGAGGACCATTGTTTTTATGCTTGTGTTTTTGAAACACACAGAAAGGGAAGAGATGGCCATCTCTTCCCAATTCAGGCTTTCTTCAGCCTGTTTTCATTGAGTTTAGATTGAAAGGATCCAATTCAGAAACACAAAGGATCGGTTGTCCTGAATCAAATCGTAAGTGTGACTGTTTACTTCACAGAACCAATCATACCGGCTACGAACTGCTTCTGCATTAAGAAGAAGATCGGGGCAGTTGGAATGGTGGCCAGAACGATCGCACACATGATCATGCCATAGTCTGGCGTATAACTTGCACCCATGGCGTACAGAACCAGCGGGATGGTGCGCTTGTCTGGAGTCTGTAAGGTAATCAATGGCCACATGTAGGCATTCCAGGAGTTCATGAAGGTAATGATCGCCGCAGCTGCATAGGTGGTCGAAATCGATGGCATGAAGACCTTGAAGAAGATGCCGATTTCGCTGACACCATCCACGCGGGCTGCCTCGACCATGTCTTTCAGGAATGATTTTACATGCTGTCTGAAGAAGAAAATCAGAAACGCAGTCGAAACACTGATGATGATCACCGAGAAGAAAGTGTCAATTCCGCTACTAAATATCTACAACTATCTAATATTTCTGCTCGATAGTTACAGATATCTTCCCCTGTCCAGCTTGAACCTGCTAAGGATCTGCATAAAAGTAACTCTCCCAATAAATCTAGCCTAAGTCAGATATATAGCGAC
>CAJTVE010000086.1 GCA_910579655.1 uncultured Allobaculum sp.
GAAATTTAATTGATGCTTAAAGGGTTTGTTGGAAAAATAGACAGTGTGCTTCTACTTTCCTGATTATCTAAGGTTAATTCTCCTCAACCAGGATATTACTACTATCCTAAAGGCGTGAGTATGGGATTCGAATATAGCGGAGGCCAGCTCTGGGCAGGATCATTCTCAGCAAATTGAATGATTTAAGCTAAGGGATATTCGCTGTTATTGATATTTCGATTATCCTATATCTAATTCGAAATGAACAAAAACTACTAAGATTTTCAGATTAGGAACAGTCCGTTAATTAACTGATCATTTTTCATCGATCTACTATTGGGACCACAAAGGGCATATTAATCTCAAGCAGAAATACATGAATATTAATTAATTTTATATAATTTATTGAAAATTATAATTCTATTTCTGAGAACAAGGCACCAATAAACGGAGCACGCAATTCTATCGGTTGAATGATCAATTTGTTTAGGGACTGTTTCTTAGCAAATCAAGATTGGCTGACCATGGTCGTCATTTTCAATCGCAGGTTTTTGCAATACAAGGGGGAAAGCCCCCTTGTATTGTTTATCTAGTGTTTCATCTCAATGATTTTCGATAAACGTGTTATTCGTTTGGATTTCTTATTTTCTTTAAGTAAGGGGAATAATCCCGGATTTGTCTCTATAGGTTTTGGCTAAATATAGTTGAGATGAGTCACTAGATATAAATAGATTTAATTAGTTGTTACTTATCTGACTGATTAGTAGAAACACTACACAATGGAGTTGACTTACTCTCTAGTTAGGATAAATATGTATCGAAATTACGAAATTCAAAGGTTTTCCAAAATCCTTATTGGATCCATTCTGTTCACATTTGTCTATACTCTGATCTGGTATAAAGCTCAGTACCCATATCTACCGTTTTTTCATCAAAATGGTCAGGGACTTTATCCCTATTATCAGTTTATGAATGCCGCGGACAATGTTATCTGGTTTTTGTTTATGTATTTTGTAGCTGCCCATATTCAGTCGATTCCCGATTTACAAAGCCGCAAGAGTGGATTTGATAGGATGGTTAAGTCCCGAACAGGGCTGAAGTCTTACTATTTGGAACACTACTTCTGGAATTTTCTAGGAGGAGTTCTCCTGTTTCTGGCATGTGGGCTAACCGCTGTTCTGTCCATCAACTTTTTTTGCGACCGATTTATGGTAAATATTGTCAGTCAAGAAACATCTGCAGCCTTTTTATTGTTTAGCCAAAATGCCTATCTGAGTCTTTTCATCTCTTTGATTCTGTCGTCGATTGGATTCGGTATTTATTGCGCATTGTTATATAGCCTCAGTTTCTGGATTTCCAATATCAATATATTTCGAGCAGTCGGAATTATACTTGGGATGGTATTGTTGTTTATTCCAATTATTGGAGCCACGTTTCCAGAAAGCAGTTTAATCAGCCGTTTGTTTTCCTGCCTGTATCTACCCAATATAATCAGCGCAGGTATTTCAGGATACGGTAGATATGGCTATCTGATCCCTGTACCTATTCTTTACTGTCTAACCAGTCTCATTTATCTGTTTGGGACGATAATCATCGGATGGCTTGGAGTTCGTCATGAAGAATCTAATGGCTGATATTAAGAGATATCGATTGTGGCTGTATCTTCTTCCATATCTGCTGCTTTTTTATCCGGCAACAAGTGGTGAGGCCCCTTTGGAAAGAGCGTTGTTCGAAGCACATTATGTGACGCTATTCCCTAATTTAGCCTATATCTTGGTTACTTATAATATTGTAGGGAGAATTCAGATTATTGCTCCTTATCTCATCACTCGCAAAGGAAGAGACTGGTATGAAACCAGAGTGGTACAAATCAGCATGGGGTCTGTCTTTATTTATCTGGCGATGCTCTATGGCTGGTATTTTTTATACTACCCGACAATGGGAGTGGATTATCCACTTCGTCTGATCATTCTTTTTTTGTTTTTGAATACAATTATGATGCTCACTGTTTCATGGATTCTTTGCCAGCATAACGGTAAGCATTTATTTATGGCGATTTGTCTGGAACTTTTTTTCCATTATGCATTTATCTATCCGTTCGGATCGTTTCTTGCATAGAGGAGGTGCAATTATGGAGCTTTTAAAAATTGAAAATCTATCCAAAGCGTTCAAAAACCATCAGGTACTGAATGGATTGAATCTTTGTGTTAACGCTGGTGATTTGATCCATATTCGAGGACAGAATGGATGTGGAAAGTCCACTTTATTTAAACTCATCTGCGGTTTGGAAAAAACAGATTCCGGAACGATTTCTTTGACAGAGGGAGTAGATAAGGGTGCTTTGATTGAAAATCCGGGCTTTATTGAGAATGAAAATCTTACGGCAAATTTGGAGTATCTCTATTCCTTAAAACACTCCGTAAATAGAAAAGTCATCCGCGACTATATAGAAGCTTTTGGTCTTGATCCAGATTCGAAAACGAAAATGAAAGATTATTCAGTAGGCATGCGGCAAAA
Source organism: uncultured Allobaculum sp. (assembly GCA_910579655.1). Lineage (GTDB taxonomy): Bacteria > Bacillota_I > Bacilli_A > Erysipelotrichales > Erysipelotrichaceae > Allobaculum. The sequence continues at coordinate 2,497 of CAJTVE010000086.1, forward strand.
AGCAGGAATTATTCAGGCGATAATGGAAGATCAGAACCTTATTTTGCTTGATGAACCATCCAGAGGGCTTGATGAAGAGTCGCTGCTTGTCTTAGAAAAGATTATTCTTAAAAGTATCCAGGAACAGAAAGCAATCATTATTGCTTCACACGACTCGTTAGATAATCTTCCTTTTTCACGCAAACTCAGACTGGAAAATGGCCAACTATATGATGATTGCAATTGAACAGATAGATTGGAAAAGGCTTGGGATTAGTCTGAGCCAGATTCTATTCAATTTTCTGCTTTCATTGGCAATAGCGGATATTGTTCCAGATCCGGCTGTTTACATTAAGGTCAAGTATCTTTATTCAAGTGATCTCGCAATCTATATTGCTTTGACACTGCTTTTTCTCTTTGGAACTTTCTGGTATTTTCAGCAGACTGTTGGACCAGATTTATATTTAAGAGATTTAATCATCGTCAGATGTGGATATAAAAAATACCTTGAGATAATCACAATAAAATACTTCTGGTTCGTATTCATATTTGTTATTGGTTCACTGCTGAGTGATTTAATTATCGTTCATCAATGCTTTCTAGGCTTGATTTTTCTCAATGCCATTTTCATGATTCTCGCTTGGAGTGTGTTTTTAGTTTTGATTAAAAGTCATGACTGGTTATACATTTTCTCAACAGCATTTATGTGGATGCTTAGAGTGATTGCCGTGTTCTTCATATCCTTATGATAAGAGGAAATAATCGGCTTTCTTTTTGCGCCCGTTTATTTCAGATAGAGTATAAAACAAGGGATGAGGGAAACCATCTGGTTTCTTTCATCCCTTATTCGGTTATGCTGCTACTCTGTATGCTGCGCTGCGGATTGGCTCGTCGATAATAGAAGCGGAAAATAATCGGCTGGTTGTAATCACCAAAGTGGCGGCCAAACAGGTTGATGCCACCATAGTGGCCGTCCTTTGGATAGGTGCTGATGGTAAAGGTCAGCTGACCCTTATCCTTGCGGTTTTCAAGAATCTTGGAAAGCGGGGTGGCTCCAATCTGGGTGCCGTCCATAAAGGTTCCTTCTTCATTGATCAGCAGAGTTTTTAACAGCCCGTATTCTGTTCCTAAGGTCCACCAGGCTGGGGTAAAGCGGCCTTTGCGGTCACCAAAATCAGCTGGACTGGTCCACATGCCCAGATTGACGCCGTTCATCTGGAACTGAATATCCGATTTCCAGGAACTGTTAAATCCCGGATGTTCGGAGCAGATTTCCAGCGAAATTTCGATCTCTTCAGTGCGCTCAAGATCCACGTCCATTAACGGAATCGGATAGGTGATATAGCCGGAAGAAAACCATAATAAGGAGACGGAGTAACGGTTGACGGCGCTGAAGTAGCGGGGGTTGTCGATATTGCCAAAGACCTTGTCTTCTGTTGCCAGACCACAGGGAGCTGCGATGTCATAGTCGCTGTAAGCGGAAATTGGAATTTCAACTTCTTCAAAGGATCGGGTGATCTCCTGATAGTCGTTATTGAAGATGATCTGCGCTTCATTGAGGGCCAGATAGCACAGCTTTTTGAGTCCGCGCTTCCCCGGGTTCGTATAACTTTTAACAATTCCAGCTTCTTCCAAGAGTTGAATATGCTTGGTGATCAGGGCGGTAGACAGGCCAAGAGCCTGGCTTAATTCCGTAATAGAGGCTTCATTCTTTTTGAGCAGGCGGATAATATCCAGCCTGTTTTTATTTGCGAGCGCCTGGAAAAAGAGCAGTGACTGCTCGTCCGCTTTCAGGTAGACGATTTCTTTTTTTTCATGATTCATCAATATCTCATCCTTTTTGTGATCGGTTATGAATTGTTTAATGAACGATTTAAACAGCTTTTCGGTCCATGCCAGCCTGAATGGACTACAGATTGTCTACTTGGACCATTGCTCATTTTTGACGTGGCCATAGCGCTTTCCGAGTTAACAAAAAGAAAGTTCTAAAGCAGGTTAGAAGAATTAACAGCTGCAATTCCAAATGAGCGGGGCGAAAAGAGATTCTGCTTCTTTTTGCAAGGCTTGTTTTTGGGGAATGAGTCGGCATGGATCAAAAATGATTCTCTGTTATTGCTAGAGTAACAGATCTTTGCCATTTGTGATGTTCTTTGCATCATTATGTCATCCGTATAAAGAAATGGCGCCAGGAAGTAGTCAGAAAGCTTATATCGATTTTAGAACCGCACAACTGGTAATTAACAATAAATCAACTGTATATAGATGAAGATAAAGTCTTAAATGGAGTATTTAAAATATTTTTGATGAAAGCGTTGACAGCATCGGCTCTGATTTATAGAATACCATTACGTTAATCAGTTAACGAAAAGATGAATTAAAAGTCATGTTGATGACAGGAGAAAATATGCTAGAGAAACTAAACTTTCCAAGGCCGCAGATGGTGCGGCGTGACTGGATCGACCTGAATGGAGAGTGGGATTTCTGTTTTGATGATGACAATATCGGACAGAAAGATGCTGCTTTTACCAGACCAGGGTTCTTTGATCGCAAGATCATTGTTCCTTATGCCTATCAGACGAAAAATTCCGAAATTGGCTTGAATGAAGACCATCCGGTTGTCTGGTATCGCAGATTGCTTCCCATTATGAAAAGCCAGGAAAACCGCTATTTGCTGCACTTCGAAGCGGTGGACTATAAAGCTGATATTTATCTGGATGGCCAGCATCTGTATTGCCATGAGGGGGGATCAACTCCCTTTACGGTGGATATCACCGATGTGATCCATCCTGAGTGTGAACTGGTGGTCCGGGCTGAGGACTATAACCGCACTTGCCAGCCGATTGGCAAGCAGTCCTGGAAAAAAGAAAACTTCTTATGCTGGTATACCCGCACAACAGGAATCTGGCAGCAGGTCTGGCTCGAAGAAGTTGGAAGCACGTATCTTTCCGAAATCCGCGCGATGCCCGATATCGATGAGGCCAGCCTGCATCTGGATCTGTCGGTGGCTCATGCGACTCCATCCACCAGAGTGGAAGGGCAAGTGTATTTTAAGGGCGAGCTGATCACGGGCTTTTCAAGCCGGGTCAAGTCTGGCCGGGTTCGCCTGAGTGTGGATGTGTCCAGTGAAGATGCAAATTTCCGTCTGCATTTCTGGAGTCCAGCAGATCCGAATCTTTATGACATTGTCTTTGATGTGATTGAAGATGGTCGAATGAAAGACCATGTTGAAAGCTACTTTGGAATGCGGGATGTTTCGGTGAAGGGCAATAAAGTCTGCCTGAACAATCAGGAGTTTTACCAGAAACTGGTTCTGGATCAGGGATACTGGCAGGATGGTGGCTTAACCGCTACCCCAGAACAGCTGCTGGCCGATCTGGAAAAAGTGAAAGAAATGGGCTTTAACGGAGCCAGAAAACACCAGAAAATCGAAGATGCCCGCTATATGTATATCTGCGACGTTCTTGGTCTGGTGATGTGGGCGGAAATGCCAAGCTTCTTTGAGTTCTCTCACCATGCCAACGAGAATGTCACGCGAGAACTGCATGCCTTTGTGGCTAAGCATTTCAACCATCCTTCGGTTATTGCCTATACGCTGATGAACGAAAGCTGGGGAATTAACGAGGTCTATAAAAACAAAGCGCAGCAGGCGTTTGTCAATGGCCTGTACTGGCTGACGAAGTCGCTGGATCATTCCCGGGTCATCATTGGCAATGACGGCTGGGAACAGACAATTGGGGATATTATCACGGTTCATGACTACAACTCTGATCCTGAAACCCTTGCTGCTTCCTATGCAAATCTGGCTGAGGCAGCCAATGGCAACCCCTCTTTGACCAGTCTTCGTCATGTGTTTGCCAAAGGGTACGAATATGCTAATCAGCCCTTTATGATTTCGGAATTTGGCGGTGTGGCCTTTGATACCGGCACCCGTCTGATTGATTCAAGCTGGGGCTATGGCAATCGACTCAATGGCCAGAAAGAAGTGCTGGAAAAAATGGCTTCACTTTGCCAGGCAGTGTATTCCATCGATGGTTTATGCGGATTCTGCTATACCCAGCTTTCTGATGTCGAGCAGGAAGTCAACGGTCTGCTTGACCACCACCATGAATATAAATTCGATCCGGCCGTGATCCGCAAGATGATCACCGGCACCAAAGAAACCGGCTTCCTCTTTATTTAAAGAAGAGCCCATATATTACAATTTGATTTAATTTGATTTTGATTTGAAAGGAAATTTAATGAAATCCACTATGAAAACAACAGTCTCAAGCCAGACTGTTTCGAAAAAGGAATATCTTGGATATTTCTCTTATGGCTTTGGCCAGTGCTTCTCCTATGGCTTGCTGGGAAGCTTCATCCTTTTCTTCTATACCGACATTCTGGGTATTTCTGCGATTGCAGCCTCAACCATCTTCCTGATTGCCCGCGTATGGGATGCGGTCAATGACCCGATGGTTGCCGGGTTCATGGATACCCGTCGGACCAAAACGGGGAAATTTAAAGGGTATCTGAAATTTGCACCATTATTTGTGGTGATCTCCACAATTCTTTGCTTCTTTGCTCCTGAGCTGGAAATGCACTGGAAAGTTTTGTATGCAGCGATTACTTACATCCTGTGGGGAACGGTTTACACCGTTTCTGACATTCCATTCTGGTCCATCTCTGCCGTGATTTCTGATGATCCTCAGCGCCGGACCAATCTGGTTACAGCTGCTAACCTGGGAGTATTTGCAGGAATCGGTATGGTTGGATCTCTGGTGCCATTGTTAGTGGGTGTCTTCGGTCAGAATTCTCTGGCTGACGGATACTTCTGGGCAGTGGTTGCCATCATGGTTGTGGGTTATGGTTTCATGATGTTCGGTCATTCCACCATCAAAGAACGTGTTGAACCCGCAGCCGGTGAAAAAGTTTCAATGAAAGATGTCTTCAAGAACCTGCTGGTCAACCGCCACTTATTTAAGATGTTGGCGATCTTCTTTTTGAACCTCTTTATGAACATCGTCAACGGCATCATCATTTACTTCTTTATCTATAATATGGGCAACGAAAACCTGATGAGTATTTATGGTCTGATGGGAACGTTTGCAGCACTTGGATTCTTCCTGATTCCAGCACTGACGCGTAAGTTTCGCAAAAAGGATCTGTTAGTTGGCATTATTCTGGCTGATATCGTTGTTCGCATTGTGTTCTTTATGATGGGATATGAAAATGTTGGGATGTTATTGCTGATGCTGATGCTCACCCAGCTGTTCCATGCCTCGTTAGGGCCAGTCATGTCTTCCATGATTGCAGAAACGATCGAATACTCCGAAGTGAAAACAGGCAGACGCTGCGAAGCGATCACATTCTCCGGTCAGACCTTCATGGGTAAACTTTCCGCTGCAATTGCTGGCAGCTTAACTGGACTGATTCTGGTTGTGATTGGTTACGTCCCTGAAGCTGCTGTTCAGTCTGAACAGACTCTGCAAGGATTGTTCATGGTTGTCTCCTTGCTTCCAGTTCTTGGTGGTGTCATCCGCCTGGTGATTCTGAAGTACTATACGTATACGGAAGAATGCTACAAAAAAGACTTGGAAATCCTGGCCCAAAGACGTCTTGCGGCTTAATCATTTACAGGTATTCCTGAAAAATTCTGTCATCCGGATCTGCTTATGATCCGGATTTTTTTTCGTTTCTTGCAAAATCACGGCCAGTCTCTGATTCGAAATCAATCCTGATGCAGGTGCAATTCTGGCGGATCAGAACGCTGTTCAACAGATTGGAAAGGCATGGATCATGATCGCTGATCAGTCGAAAAAAGGGGGATAGGTAAAAGAAAATAAATGTTCCTTCTCGGGCAAAGGAACAAAGAGGGATGACAGCCCCTCGTATAATGAAGACTAGAAAACAGGCAATACAGGCAACACCTTCAGAAAGGGAGTAAATACAATGAAAAATATTTTTAAGTCTTCTGGCACACTTCTGCTCTGTGCAGCGCTTCTGGCTGGATGCTCTGGATCTACGAGTGCAAGTTCTCAAAAGACCTCTGATCTTTCAACGACTTCGGTTGCGTCCAGTGAGAAGACCAGCGAAAAAACCTCTTCAGCTGCAGCAGCTCCAGTCAGCGAATCCCTGCTAGATCAACTGGTTGCCGCAAGCAATTCCGATGATGAGGCGCAAAAAGTCTGGATGGATATCTTCCAGAACACTGTTGATGCGTATAATGGCAAGCTCGAAACAGAAGGAGATGGCGAACTGTACGCCTATCAGACTGATGGAGATACCAGCTTCGTTGATAACAATATTATTTATAAAAATGGACGTAAGTCTGGCATCCTGACCACTCCAGAAGAAATTCTGAGTGCAGATTTGATGGATGATGATGATTCTTATAACAAGATGCTTTACGGCACGGGTGTCTTCTCTTCAATCCGTAATGATGGCTCAACCAGTGCAGCTGTAAACTTAACCAGTACCTCAGATGATCGTCTGGTCGGTAAAATTGCAGGAATCGTTGAGAATTCCTATTCCAAAGATACCTTTGCGGCAGAGAACCTCAAAGATGTGGTGATCAATTGCGGATATCATCGGGCAGTGGATCCAATTGCGAATGCTTCACTTTATGATTTTGATCTGACCAGCCACGCTGATGGCTATGAGCTGAAACTGAAGATCAAAGACCTGGATGATTTCAAAGCCAAAGCAGCAACCTTAACGGTTTCAACCGATGGACCAACTCTGCTGCTCAATGAAATCACCGAAGAAAACTTTATCTTTAAATTCGATAAGAATGGAATCCTGAAGAGTGTTGGCAACAATATCTTCCATGCGCTCTATACCCTGCAGGATAAAGAGTATGTCAATGTGCGCAACATCACCGAAATCGAATCTCTGGATGATGTCGATGATTTCCAGCAGATTGTTGGCAGCTTCATGTCTGAAGTTGAAGACAAGAAACTCACAGAAGGTTCTGACTTCAATATTGAAGACTGGGAATAGTCAAACCTTCCTTGGTCTTCTTTGTCCGATTCTTTGCTTTTTCTGATTTAGATCGAACGATTCTATCCCTGCGGCCGGGCTCAGATCAATGATTGTCTGAGTCCGGTTTTTTTTGCGATTGTTCAGGTTTCATTGAGAAGAATAGTTCGCCAGGTTCGAAAGAAAAATCGCGAAAGTCAGAGCCAGCTGATTC
>CAJTVE010000087.1 GCA_910579655.1 uncultured Allobaculum sp.
TAAACGATCAGAAATGATCCGATCATAACTGTAACCAAGGTTATGTCGAAGCTGGTGTTTGTTTTTGAAAGATCCATATGAAATTTAAGGGAAAAAGATGATGGCTCTGCACTCTTCCAGGTAAAACTGGATGTTGCAGAGCCTTTTGCTTTGTAGGGGCATACAACGTTTCACGACCATATCCCAAAGAACGCAATGTCGGTCTGATCAACAAATACTACAATCTGGCCAGAACGTGCGAGGAAGTGGCCGCCTGTCATTGTGGCCAGCTCAGGCTGCACGCGTCCGGTTGCGTTGGCTGCGACCATTGTGATTGATGCTGCTCGTTCGATGTGAAGCAGAGCAATCGTACAGGAAAGACATCGCCGAAGACTTTGGTCGGTAATTGGAAACAAAACAAATGAGAATTGAAAAGAGGTTCCGGAAATCCGGGACTTTTTTCTTTTTGGAAGTGTAATGGCCGGGCTGCTGAAGGTTGCAGACCTTTTCTGTTTGACAATCCTTTCAGTTTTCTGGTTTGAACGATTCGTATTTCTTTTCAGTTTTCTGGTTTGAACGATTCGTATTTCTTTTCAGTTTTCTGGTTTGAACAATTCGTATTCCTTTCCAAAGAGCAGGGCCTTTTTGAACAGATTTTTGACGAGGTTTTGCTTCGGATTGTCTTGCTTTGTGCTCTTTTTTCAGATTCCGGTTTTCAGATTCCGGACCCGAATTTTGGTGTCTGGTTCGTTTGTCGGTGGAGTTTTTGCTTTTAACAAATCTTTAGCAATCTGGCTTTGGGCTTTAACCCCATATTAGCGAGTGAAAGAGTAAAACTTCTCTATCAAATTTGAAAGGAGTTTTCTCGTATGGTTTCGATTGTGCTCATCCTGACTCTTGCCATCGTTCTGGCCGTTCCTTTGGGAGTCTGGATTTATAGAGTGATAGAAGGAAAGGTTTTCTGGATCCAGAAACAGGAAGACTGGATTTTGAGGCATCTGAATATTGGGGATGCACCGATGTCCTGGAAACGGTATCTGACTTGTGTACTGATGGTCAGCGCCATCAGCTTTGTGGTTTTGTATATTCTGCTTCTGATCGATGGATATCGCTGGGACTTGGCGTTCAATACAGCTATTTCTTTTGTGACCAACACCAACTGGCAGCCTGCGGATCCTGCCTTTACGCTTTCATGGTGGGTGTGGGCGTTTGGTCTGGTGGTGCAGATGTTTCTGTCAGCTGCAGTGGGCATGAGTGTTGTCTTTGCATTGATCCGTGGATTTACCCATGCGCAGGATGGAACGGTCGGCAACTTCTGGAAAGATCTGACGGGTTCAATTCTCTATGTCCTGCTGCCGATCAATGCAGCTGCCGCTATCTTGCTTGGTGTTTATGGAACGCCAATGAATCTGAATGAAACGACGCCCAGTGCGCTGATGGATCCTGTTGCGGTGAGTGTGGAGGGAAAAATTCTGCCTGACGCTCAGATTGAAAATGGCCAGGTGTATCAGGATGGCCAGATCATCGAGAATGCCAGGATTGTTGATCAGCAGCTGGTGCCCGGCGGTCTGATGGCTGCCGTTGAAGCGGCCAAGCAGTCCGGAACCAATGGCGGCGGTTTAACCGCTGCCAACTCGGCCTCGCCGCTGGAAAATCCCAATGGCTGGTCGAACCTGATTGAAAATGTACTGGTTCTGCTGATTCCGATGGCACTGTGTTTCTCGTTTGGTTGTGCGGTTCGAAACAGGAAGCAGGGAATTGCATTGTTTTTGTCTATGGCTGTTCTGTTTGCGATTGGACTGGCGTGCTGTCTGGGGGCTGAGTATTCGACGATGAACATGCTTGGAAAAGAAAGCCGCTTTGGTATTGGTTCCTCTTCCCTGTGGGCCGTCAGCACAACAGCGGCATCAAGCGGCTCATCCAATCTTTCGATGAATGGACTGACTCCGTTGGGTTCTTTGATTCCAATGATTTTGATGCAGGTTGGCGAAGTTGTCTTTGGCGGTGTCGGAACTGGGCTGATTGGCATGATTGGCTTTGTGATTTTAACTGTCTTTATTGCTGGACTGATGGTTGGACGGACGCCAGAGTTTCTGTCCAAGAAAATTGAACCAGCTGAAATGAAAAACTCGGTGATCCTGTGTATCTGTGCTCCGGTTTGTATTCTCGTGGGATCGGCGATTGGTTCACTGCTTCCGCCATCAGGCCTGGATGCAGGCGCTCATGGTTTCTCCCAGATTCTGTATGCCTGGTCGTCCATGGGGGCTAACAATGGATCGGCCATGTCCGGCTTTATGGCGGATGGAATGCTGATGAATATTCTGGGCGGCGTTTTGATGGCCGTTGCCCGATTTGTCCCGCTTGCTGGCGCGCTGGCCATTGCCGGTTCTCTGAGTGCCAAAAAGCAGATTCCCGCTTCGGCAGGGACGCTGGCTACCGATACACCGCTGTTTTCTCTTCTGCTGGTGATCATTGTGCTGTTGATTGGAGCACTCAGTTTCTTTCCGGCACTGGCCCTTGGGCCGCTTGCGCAGTTCTTTGGATAGAAAGGTTTAGGTTTAAGGCGTATGAATGCTTCAATGATTGAAAGAGCCGTGAAGGACTCGTTTGTAAAGCTGAATCCGAAAATACAGATCGAAAATCCGGTCATGTTTCTCGTTTATCTTTCGGCCATTGCAACAACCGTTTTATGGATTGCCACGTTTTTTGGCTGGCATGATGCCAGTGCCGGCTATACCCTGGCTGTTGCAATCCTGCTCTGGTTTACCTGCTTGTTTGCCAACTTTGCCCAGGCGATTGCCGAAGGACGGGGAAAAGCGCAGGCCGATGCTCTGCGGGCAGCCAAGAAGGAAATTACGGCGTTGAAAGTGCCTTCGATTGAAGAACGCGATCATCCAATCGAAGTGGCTTCAACGGATCTGCATCCCGGCGATCTTGTGATTGTTTCGGCTGGGCAGCAGATTCCAGCGGATGGCGATGTTGTCTTTGGCGCAGCGTCCGTAGACGAAAGTGCAATTACGGGAGAGTCGGCACCAGTTATCCGTGAAGCCGGCGGCGACCGGTGTGCAGTTACAGGCGGTACAACTGTGCTGTCGGATACCATTGTCATTCAGGTAACCAGTGAGCCGGGTCATGGCTTTCTGGAAAAGATGATTGCGATGGTCGAAGGGGCAGCCCGCAAGAAAACACCAAATGAAATTGCGCTGGAGATTTTTCTGATTGCATTAACGATTATCTTTGTTCTGGTCGTTATTGCCTTGTATTGTTACTCGCTGTTTTCGGCCAATGCGGCCCACAAAGCCAACCCGGCCAGCCTGACTACTTTGATTGCTTTGCTTGTGTGCCTTGCACCAACCACAATTGGTGCTTTGCTTTCGGCAATTGGCATTGCCGGAATGAGCCGTCTGAATCAGGCCAATGTCATGGCGATGAGCGGCCGGGCCATTGAGGCAGCCGGAGATGTCGATGTTCTGCTTCTGGATAAAACCGGAACCATAACTTTTGGAAATCGCCAGGCATCAGCTTTTCTACCTGTTGATGGGATCGAGGAGATGGAACTGGCTCAGGCCGCCGTGCTTTCTTCGCTGGCGGATGAAACGCCGGAAGGCCGGAGTGTTCTGGTTTTAGCCCGTGAAAAATATGGCCTGGATCAGCAGCCCAGTGAGGAGATGGAATTCATTCCGTTTTCTGCCCTGACTCGTATGAGCGGCGTGAAGCTCAACGGCCATTCGATCCAGAAAGGCGCAACGGACTCTGTTAAAGATTACATCGAAAAAAACGGCGGCCGCTGGCCGGAGCAGTGTTCCAATCTGGCCGATGAAATTGCCAAAACTGGCGGAACACCGCTTGTTGTCGCCAATGACAGCCGGGTTCTGGGGGTCATTCATTTAAAAGATGTCATCAAACCCGGAGTTCAGGAAAAATTTGGCGAAATGCGCAAGATGGGCATTAAAACCGTCATGATTACTGGAGACAATCCGCTGACAGCAGCAGCCATCGCGGCCGAAGCCGGCGTTGATGATTTTCTGGCCCAGGCCACTCCGGAAAGCAAACTGGAAATGATCCGTACCTATCAGAAGCAGGGGCATCTGGTCGCCATGACTGGGGATGGAACGAATGATGCGCCAGCCCTGGCCCAGGCGGATGTGGCGGTGGCGATGAATACGGGAACACAGGCAGCCAAAGAAGCCGGAAATATGGTCGATCTGGATTCTTCGCCAACCAAACTGACCGAAGTTGTCCGCATTGGCAAACAGCTGCTGATGACTCGTGGAGCGTTGACGACCTTCTCGATTGCCAATGATGCAGCCAAATACTTTGCAATTATTCCAGCTCTGTTTGTTTCCTTGTATCCAGGGCTGGAAGCTTTAAATATCATGCATCTGCATTCTGCTCAGTCGGCTATTCTTTCGGCGGTCATCTACAATGCGCTGATCATTGTGGCCTTGATTCCTCTGGCTTTAAAAGGGGTCAAATACCAGGAATGTTCGGCATCCAGACTGCTCTCTCGAAACTTGCTGATCTATGGCGTTGGGGGTATGGTCGTCCCATTTCTGGCCATTAAGGTGATCGATCTGATTCTGGTTGGATGCCATCTGGTCTAAAAGGAAAAAGGTAAAGAACATGGTAAAAACAAAACGCGATTTTCTCTCGGCACTCAAAGCCTTTCTGGTCATTACCGTCCTGACGGGTATGGTCTATGTCTTTGGAGTGCTTGGCATCAGCCAGCTCTGTTTTCCAGATCAGGTCAACGGCCGTTTTCAGGAGACTGGATATGGTTTGATGAGTACAGCTGTCGGACAGATGGACTATCGGATGGACCATCTGTGGGGACGTCCGGTGGACTATCAGACGATCGAACAGGATGGAAAAATCTATGTCTATGGCTCTTTGGCCAATGATGCGTATGGATCCGAAGAAACGATCCAAAAACAGGAGAGTCTGAAAGCCTGGATAAAAGAAAACTCCCTGGCCGACTCTCAGACCGTTCCGGCAGAACTGTATACCAGCAGTGCCAGCGGGATCGATCCTGAGATCAGTCTGGATTGCGCAATGTACCAGATCCCTCGACTGGAACAGACAACCAGAATCGATGCCAGGACCCTGGAAACAATTTTCAAGGACCATTCAAGCAACGTTCTTGCCAATGGTCCGCAGGAAAAGACCGTCAACGTCATCGAAGTCAACCTGGCCATTGATGATCTGATCCAATTTGCAGACTGAAAACCAAATTGAAACTGAGCGCTCTTACGGATCAGGGATAAGGATTGGAATTTAGAATTTGAAGATAGTCTCAGGCAGCCGGAAGCTTTCGACTGCCTTTTTAGACTTTGAGGGGGGCGAAAAATCCAGATGTAAAGATCCAGACAAAGGAAATCAGGATGCTGAATGAAACCAAAACGAGCCGGAAAACGCGAGAAAGTCCGTGAAATCGAATCCGTGGACTCTGGCAAGGAAAATCAGGCTGAAAAACGGATGGTTAAACCGGGCATTTTGACCTCCAATGGGCCGCCTGACTGATACAAAAGACAAAGATGAAAATCAAATGGAGATGAATGCAAGAAAGGAAGGCGAGTGCAGATGATGGAAACCAGACCTGAACAGTCTTATTCAAAAGAGATCAATCCGAATCTTCCAGAGAGCAGCGAGTCCAGTTTGCGACTCCCTCAAAATCCGGACTCTCACAGAGGAAAACTGAAAATCTTCTTTGGCTATGCGGCAGGAGTAGGCAAAACCTATTCGATGCTGGAAGCTGGCCATGAGCTGAAGAAAAAAGGAGTAGATGTCGTCATCGGCTATCTCGAGCCCCATGACCGCAAAGAAACGGCTGAAAAAGCCAATGGCCTTGAACAGGTCCCGGCCCTGAATGTCGAATACAATTGTCTGCCGCTTCGAGAAATGGATCTGGATGGGGTGCTGGCCAGAAAACCGCAGCTGGCACTGGTCGATGAACTTGCGCATACCAATGCCAAAGGCCTGCGACACGCCAAACGCTATCAGGACATCAAAGAACTGCTTCGAAATGGCATTGATGTCTATACGACGGTCAATGTCCAGCATATCGAAAGTCTGCGCGAAGTCGTTGCGGCGATCACCGGCATTCAGGTTGCAGAACGGATTCCCGATGACGTCTTTGATCTGGCTGATCAGGTCGAACTGGTAGATATCGAACCCAAAGAACTGCTGGAACGCTTTGCGGAAGGCAAAGTATATGGCCAGAAACAGGCCGATCTGGCCAGGCAGAACTTTTTCACCCTGGACAATCTCAGCGCTTTGCGTGAAATTGCTTTGCGACGCTGTGCCGACCGGCTCAACCAAAGCCAGCCGCAGAGCAAAGCGGCGGACCACATTCTGGTCTGTCTGTCGTCTTCCCCAAGCAATGCAGGAATTATCCGGGCTGCAGCTCGCATGGCCCAGGCTTTTCATGGACGGTTTACTGCACTCTACATTCAGTCGCCCCAGTCCGATACGCTCGATTTGGACGATGCATCAAGACTGGAAGAAAATATGCGCCTGGCCAATCGGCTGGGAGCGAGGATTGAAACGGTTTTTGGGGACAACATCGCAAGGCAGATCGGCGAATTTGCCCGGGTCAGCCACGCCACCAAGATTGTCATCGGCCGTTCGGGGCGCAAAAGTGCGTTCCTGCATCCCTCTTCGCTGACCGATCAGCTTAGCGAATCAGCTCCCAATGCGGAAATCTTTATCATTCCGGATTCTGAAACAACCGCAACAAGACGCCCCGCAAAGAAATTCAGCCTCAAAATGGAAGAGGTGTCTCAGGGCCTGTTCTATGTATTTGTTCCCCTGATTGCGGCGACTCTGATCTGCTTTGCCCTGGAAAATCTTGGAATCTCTGAGGCCAACTTGTTTGTGATCTATATTTTTTCGATTCTGCTGACCGCAGTGTTTTCGAGAAATACAATCACGGCCGGACTCAATTCGATTCTTTCGGTTCTGGTTTTCCGTTACTTTTTTGCCTGGCCGTCCCATTCTCTGGACATGGTCGACCAGGGATATATTCTCTCCTTTATTCTGGCCATTACGCTGTCGATTGCGATTGCTGATCTGGCCAGAAAAAATCACCGGCAGCAGACCTTCATGGCCAGAGCAGCAGCCAAAAGCGTACTGCTCTATGAGTCTGGCCAGAACATGCTTCAGTCCGATACCGATGAGCAGATCATTGGTCAGACGGTCAGGCAGCTTCACGATCTGACCGGAAAAGACATCGTGTTCTATCCTAATGAGCAGGGAAAACTGGGCAAGCCGATCTGTAGCGAACATCCGCAGACATTTGAAAACGGTAAAGAACAGGCCGTTGCTTTATGGGTTCTGAAAAACAACAAAAGGGCTGGTGCGACAACCGATACGCTTTTTGGAGCACGCTGTCTCTATCTTGCAGTCCGCCATAAGACCAGTGTCTATGGGGTGGCTGGAATTGATCTGAACAAAGGAAAACTGACTCCGGATGAAATGTCCATGATTCTTTCGATTCTTGGGCAGAGTGCGTTGTGCCTGGAAAACAATGAAAATGTGCGAATCAGTGAAGCCAATGCGCTCAAAAGCCAGCAGGAACAGCTGCAGATCGCCATGCTTCGATCAATTTCACATGATCTGCGCACACCGCTGACCACAATTTCTGCCAGTGCGGATATGCTTCTTGATCCCCAATGCAGTCCGGACAACCGCAGACAGCTGACCCGGACGATTTACGAAGATTCCATCTGGCTTCGCGACACCGTCGAAAATCTTCTGGCACTGACCAGACTGGAAGATGGAACGATTGACCTGCATAAGGAACTGGTGGATGTCGAAGAAGTGGCTGTCGAAGCTTTGCGTCATGTTCGTCCATCCTGTCATGGCGGTCCAGATTCAGATCGTGCGATTGCGCTGATCGAACCTGAAGAAGACGCATTTGTTCAGGCAGATGGCAAGCTTCTGGTCCAGCTTCTCGTTAATTTAATGGATAATGCTCTGAAATATACTCCGCCAGAAAGTGCAATTGAAGTCGAAACCAAAAGCGCTGGCGACAAAGTCCTGCTTGATGTCGCCGATCATGGCCCGGGCATTCCAAAAGCAGAAAAAGAGCACCTGTTTGAACCGTTTATGACCTCCCACAACAAAATTGTCGATAGTAAACGCTCTTTAGGCCTGGGGCTTTCTTTATGCAAAAGCATCGTGGACGTCCATGGCGGAACCATCGAGGTTCTGGACAACCATCCTGGAGCCAGATTTCGAATCACTCTGCCCAGAGTGGTCTTTTCACCCGACAATCTGAGTGAACTGACGAGTCTGCCTTCTGAAGAAGAGGCATCTGCCTGAATATCCCGCCAGGCTGGAGCAAATAGGAAAATTTCTGGATAAAAAGCCGGCGGATGGCGTCAAATCGAAAGAAACCGAACTGTTGCATGCAAACAGACGGAATGTCAAGTAAACAGGGCTGCTTATAGATAGAGCTGCTTATAGATATAGAAAGATGAGGTGCGTGATGGAAACGAAGTCAGACTCGAAAACTGCAGCGATGCACACCAAGCCGTTCATCCTGGTTGTTGAAGATGACCGTCAGATGGGTGGATTGTACAGAACCCTGTTTGAAACGCAGGAATACCCCTATTCTCTGGTTCGAAATGGCAAAGAAGCCCTGATGGCTTTTCTGTCGGGAAAAATCGATATTGTTCTTCTTGATCTTGGCCTGCCGGATCTGGATGGCCAGCAGATTATTGAAAAGATTCGTTCGTTTTCTAACACTCCAATTCTTGTTGTCTCTGCCCGTGAAGAAGACAGGCAGAAAGTGGCAGCCCTGGATGCTGGAGCCGATGACTATTTAAGCAAACCTTTTTCAGTGGATGAACTGCTCGCCCGAATTCGGGTGATTGAACGAAGACTGAAAACACCAGGCGGACAGGCAACAGAAACTTCCTTTATCAACGGGCCGCTTAAGATCCTTTATGATGAACAGCGGGTTCTGCTCAATGACCGGTCTGTCCATCTGACGCCCATCGAATACAAACTGCTCGTTCTGCTTTCGAAAAACGTCGGAAAAGTGCTGACCCATAACTATATCGGACGTGAAGTCTGGGGCTATAGTATGGACGAAGACAATGGATCGCTGCGTGTCTATATGACGATGCTTCGTAAAAAACTGAACCATCAGCTGATTGAAACCAGCTTTGGCGTTGGCTATAAAATGAACCGGGTGGAGGACCTTGAAGAGTAATGGAGAAGGCCAGAACTCTTCAAGGTTTTTTACATTCTGAAACCTGTCCGGGAAAAATAAAATGAGAAGTGCCCTGATCGGGTATAGTTTTTTCAGCGAGGACGAATCTATACCCGATCGGGACCACACTTGATTTAATGAATGGTCAAAGAGAAAAGTACTTGACTTTTCAGGAACTCGCGAGGTATAAAAGAAAAGCTGTTTTTCGCTTGGAAGGACAGTATGGATGCCAGAGCAAAATTGGAACCTGCCCAAAGGCAGAATTTCTGCAAAGTTCTAGAATGTGAATTTATAAAATATTTTCACAAAAGTGCTTGACCTGGGATACCACCCGGTGTTATAGTAATTGAGCGTTAAGAAACGCGGCCACAAAGTCGCTGATCTGACGCAAATCATC
>CAJTVE010000088.1 GCA_910579655.1 uncultured Allobaculum sp.
AAAAGCGATTACCCTGTGTTCTTTATATTTTTTATCCATGGAATAAAGTGCCAATGTGGCTTTGTGCAGTGCTGAAAATACGCTGACTGGAGTTTTGGTTTTTGTCTGAACAAGTGCTGAAGCAGATGGTCTTACACTGCCCATGCCGAAATAGTTCATGGACAAATCGGAGAGTGTTGCCCCATTCCCGATAATGGATGTATTCAGGAAATGGAACAAGTTTATTTTTGATGATCGATAATGACTGCGTGAGAAAGCTCCTGTTTCAGAAGCAAGAATCTTCTCCTGTTTGTAGGCAAATTCCTCAAGAGATTTCATGAATTTTTGATAAATCACGGGCGGCGAAGTAACTTTAGTTGCCATATTTTCCTCCTTATAAAGTTATGTTTTCAACTTGATAAGGATTAAATTAGATAATTATGGAGTTATTGTCAAAGTTAATTTTCGTTAAACCAGAAAACATAAAATCCACCATCTGTACACGGATGGTGGACAAAAAAACTAAGCTAAATGACATTGATTCCAGAAGCTTCAAAAAAAGACGGCATCAAATCTGATGGCAACAACGAAATCACTATTGACTGCAATGCAGATCGATCTGGGATAGCAAACTGCTTAATCACTGGAAAGCTGGGCCAGGTTAATCTTTATTTACGATCTATGAATTCAGCAAATTAGATTGTGGAATCTACGAAATTATAGATAAGTTTATAGGTAAAGGCGTGGATCTGTACTACATCCAAGAAGACTTTAATACCAAAAAGCCAGAACAGGACAGCATTTATATATTATTTGCAGCCATTGATCATGGAGGCTGGATCAGCCACATTGGTTTTGATAGCTGTTTCGGCTTCCATGGACGGTTTCCATGAACAAGAGGTGTGAACCGCTAAATCCTGAGAACTCATTTTTTTCTGTGACCTTTTCCAAGACGTCAGATGTTTAAGGCAGATAAATTAGACAAATTTGAAATCTCAAAAAAATCGCCGGACACTGGGCGAAATGAGTTTTGGGCTTTTGTAAAACGAGGCATTTTGGAATAATCCAGCAGATGGTGATAAATCGACCAAAAATGATGGAATCCAGGCAGATCCGGTCGGATCTGCCTGCTTGCATTCTCAAAGGTTACATAAGGTATAATATGAAAAGGTAGTCAAGCAGGATCTCTTCTTAATGATGGAGCGTTTGTTTGCTATATCCTGTAATATAAGTACGAAAGTGCAGAATCTAAAACAATCCAATCAAGTTAAAGGAGGTGCCACAAATGGCTACGTCGAGTATCTTCACAAACGTAGTGATCAAGGATCCAAAAAAAGTGGAGAAATTTGTCAATGCTCTTGAAACGTCCAGTTCTGATCCTAAATGGAAACCGACCTCGCCAGTTAAGCCGCCGCTAACTGATTTAGAAAGAATTCGAGAACTAATGGCGAAGAAGGTTTCCACAAAGTGAATCAGTTTGAAGCTATAAATATTCTGGATTGGAATATGAGGGCATTCTAAAATTGTAAGTGGTTTTAAATCACTGGCTCTAGACCATTGTGTGGATTTTCGGTTCATATAATTGGTCTAGAGCTTTTTTGGGGTGTGCTTTTTAGGTTCTCCAACTCTCTCGAGAGCAGCCAGGTTACTTGGTCTTTGGGATACAGTGTAAATGTCAGATTCGGATCCAGGACATAGAGAACGCGGTTTCGAAATCTTTTCCAATTGCCGAAGTCGTTTGCGTTTCTCTTCAGTGTCTGGAGGATTCTGTTCTTGTTTTCAATCAGACTGGAATTGAGGTGTCTTTCCCGCCGGCGAACACGTCCATTTTTCCTATTTACCTCAGTATTCTACTTTGTAGAATACGAACGAATTGAGAATCTTCTCCTGCCATTTTTCAAGAAGAACGGGGAAGCCAGTCAACTCTTCTACACTCGACTCGGTAAAAAGTTGAATAAGAAGATAGAAGTTTTTCAGTCTCTCCGGTGGACTGACCCTATCTCTCTCGTTGTCGCGAAAAAAGGAGCCAGGATGATTCTTCAGAACATAAATCTATTTGATATCCTGGCTTAAATGCCAGGGGCGTGGATCTGTACTGCGTCCAGGAAAATTTCGATACCAGAAATCCAAACAGTGACAGTATCTGCGCGCTGTTTGCAGCGATAGACCATGGACGTTCGCTCAATCGCATAAGTTTCGACAGTTGTTTCAGTTTCCATAAAGATTTATGAATGGCTGAAACAAAGTTTGAATCTTTTTGATAATCACGGCTGGTTATTCTGTAGCCTCTTTTTTAGATGTCAGACGTTTAAGACAGACAAATTAGACAAATTTGAAATCTCAAAAAAATCACCGGACACCGGGCGAAATGAGTTTTTGGGTTTTGAAAAACGAGGTGTTTTTGAAGGACCAGGCAGAGAGTTAAAAATCGGCCAAGATGATGGAATCCAGGCAGATCTGATGGGGTCCGGATGCTTATATCCTCAAATGTTACATAATATATGTTATACGTAGATGTAAAATACATTATACGTAAAGGGATTGACGCTTGTTTTTGGAATTTACCAATAAAACTTGTCCCATCTATTTTTGTCTTCCAAGCATCACGGTCAGATGTTCTTTATCCTAAATTCCCGCCTTTATACACATGTTCATTAAAGGCCGAATAGTTCTATAATCTGATTCTGTAGACTGGTTGTTTGCAGAGTCAGATTTTTTCTTTTTCCTTCCACGCTGATTTTCTTAAGTTCTCCAATCTCATTCATGATTTCCTGATAGGAATACTTATTGGACCATTTCACTTCTGAAAGCTTCTGACGAATCCAAACAACCAGGATCAATGTCAAAAACTGTATGAATATCCGCCTGCTCATTGCCTCTTCACTGTGGACTCTCAATCGTTTCATATCCATCTGATTTTTCAGGTCATCAAATGACTTTTCAACGCAGTCTTTCTCTCTGTAGATGGTCAATGCTTCTGTTTTATCCTTGATGAAATTACTGGCCATGACAAACCAGCCCACTCTGTTTTTTAGATGGCTTTCGATGGCTGCATCGTTATAGAGAACCTTGCGTCCTCTGACTTTTGTCTCTTTTATGGTGAAATACGTTTCAACGAATTTCTCATCATTTACCTTTTCATCGTTGCAGAGCGTCTGGTAAGTAGTATGCAATTTATGATTGAATGCTTTCTTTTCTCCAGCAGCTTTATCGCTGTCAAAATAAATATGGAGATAGAGACGATGGCCTTAGTAGCGTCAACGTCTAAAGCAACATAAACATCGTTCTTAACCGGAAACATATTATTGTGCAGAATATTGGCAATCTCTTTATTTGAACTGTCTTTAATAAATGTAGTTATAACTGGCGATCTTTTATTGCCGCCTTCCCTTTTTCTTTCCTCAGTAGTCTGAGACGTAAGCGGCAAAACATACTCAATTCCATTAACCATTGTAATAATTCCGACAAATGGTCGATTGTTGTATTTCACACTAATTCGGTAATCAAATTTGTGCAAATATTTTAGGTAATCCGCATCTACCTTATATAGGCATAATTCCGTATCCATTCTTCTCCTTAACACCAAAAAGGGTTGTTTGCTCAAAGCCAACAACCCCTTTTTGAATCGTCCACTAAAGCAGGACCTCTCTAATTTTGAATCGTCCATATTAGATATGGACAACCATCCTTTACAACTAGATCATATTCTTTTTCTCAAAAAAAAAACAATACCTTATCGTTTTGAAAATTCTGGGCTTCTGTTCTGAATGTCTGGGCATAAGCTCAACTAACAATATGCTATCTAAACTTCATAGCTTGGCAGCCACAGGCCGGAATGAAAACAGTGAATGGATAGGTGCTGTTTTCAAAGTAAAAGCGAAAAAACCAATATTCGAACATCGGATCAGGCAGCAGAATGGGAAGCTTTCAACGGCTTTGAAGACGTTTTAATGTACTGAAAAACATTGCTGCAGTCATTGCTTTTCCGTTCATATTGATCTGATTGGCAGTCCAGTCTGCAATATCCCGGACTGCCTTATCCACGTTTTTAATCGAATCCTGCGTATTCTTAAAACTGCCAAAGGGCATCTTTTCAAACTCTTCTTCAAAAACTACCCCCCCATTGGCGTAGAATTTGTATTTCTCATAAATCGGTCTCATTTCATCAGCTAAATCTATTGATCTGTCCCAATGACTTTTATATTTATATCGAAAGAGCGCATCATCATTAGATCTTTATATAACCCCAAATCCCACCGGATTTTTCAGTGACCTAAAATTGGAAGACAGTCTTGATTATCAAGAAGCAGCAAAAAACTTGATGGAATCAAACGGTCGTACTCTTTCAAGAGAAGACGTCATCCACAATTTAGGGCTTTAGCATGAAATATACCAGGAGATTTGATGAAAAAGCATTCAAATAGTTTAAGGAGGAAATTGACCGGCCTGTTCACAAACGAATAATTGGAAAATGGGGAAAATCCCTTCAAGGAAACCTTGGCACTTTCTGGGGGTATTGTGTCGGCAGCAGGATTCTTGCCGATATCCAGAATCATGTTTTTACTGCGGTTATTGTTAAAGTAGGAAAAAATGGTGTTTATAAACGGTAAGTGAGGAACCTGCTTATCGAAGAAAAGAGTAGAAAGTCCTTACCTTGTTGCTGATTGTCGTAAACTAAAAAGACAGACCGGATCCAAACTTCAAGTCATCACTTTCTGCCTGAACCAAAAAGAAACTGCCATTCTGCAGCAGTCTCTGTTTTATCAATATTAGTATCTTCTGTTTGGATCGTTATTTGGATTATAGGCTCCAGGCTGATTTCCGTTGAATCCATTCTGACTTCCCTGCTGGTAATTGCTGCAGCCAGGCTGATACTGCTGGTTGTTCTGGGTCTGGTATCCATTTCCGTATCCGCCATTGTTATTCATCTGCTGATTTACCTGGCTCTGGCCATATCCAGCCTGCTGGTTTTGCTGGCCGTACTGCATATACGGATTTGGCTGCTGGTTCTGAAAGCCGTTTTTGTATCCATTATTCTGGATGGGTTGATTCATCTGGCCACTGCTGTAACCGTTGCTGCGAAAATCTTCTTCCATATTATTATCCAAAGCCGTAACAATGGTTGGTTGCTCGGTATATGGGCTTGCAGAACGGGTGATGCCAAGTGCTTCAAGCTGGCTTTCTGTCCGGTTGTTGCTTGCATTACAGTAGAATCTTGGCGGATTGTCGTGCAGAATCACTTCCTGAATAGAACCGGAGTTGTTTCCATTTGAACCATAGACTTTGAGAATCACAGTAACTCTTGATCCTTTTGCTGGTTCATATCCTTCTTGCATTTCCAGATCGGCCAGGTTGGCCTGCCCCTGGCTGTAGTCAGCAAGATTGACGGAGAGTCTTGGAAATCTTCTTCGACTGTAGTTGTTGGCAGAAAGTGTTTTGAAGTTCATCATTTTCTTTCCGGATGTCTTGGAAATGTAGCTGACCGAATCAATGTATTCGGGTACAAGGGGTGTCTTGCAAAGGCATGACACTTTCGGATCAGAAACAGTAAGACTGATAAACGGTTTTGTCTGGGGATATCTGGATTTGGAGCGTCTGTTGTAGACATCCAGCTCTTCCCCTTCATAAAATCTTGTTATATGGCTGAATTCAACAATACCGTCAATGAGCAGCAGGTCTTCGGGCCGGAAGTTATTGAGCGTAATCCGGTTTGTCCTGGATCCGCCGCCATAATTGTTATTTATGTAGTTTGTATTGTTCATACCTTTATTATAGCTGTTTGGCGCATTTACGCTATTTTGCATGGATAGATCCTTGCCTCTGTTTCTGGTACTGTCTTTGATATTTGGACCATATATGGTCTTTGGGTGCAGCAATTGAATTTGTCAGCATCACTGATTGTAAAAATATCCCTATGTTTGAATTGGAATCCCCTTATGAAACGGTGAATACCATTCATTGTGTTTAGAATGGACTCAGACGTTAAACCGCGCCGTTTTGTATCTTGTCATGTGGCTTTTTCTTGCAAAGCGGATTTCCCTTCTGGCGCAGAGCAGCCTGGCCATCTCAGAGCTGCATTGGACATCCGAACAGGCTTTTAAAGCAGGACCACAAGGTCTGGAATTGGAACGACGTCTTATAGAGTGTTTTTCGCCCCTCCAAGGCTTGCTATGGGGTCAATTCCGGATTTTTTGATTATGGATGTCTACAATGAAGTCTGGGCAAGATGGACAAGAAGATAACTTAGAACACCGAATCGAATCCGTTTTTGCCGGTAAATCCGGATAACTATGAGGTAACTTATGAAAGATGCTTGAGTTTGACCAGTACAAACCAGAGGATATATCAAATAGACAAGTATTGAATTCGGAATATGGAATAAAGAAATGAGGAATTGCAATGAGAACTTTAACTGTTCTGCTTCTGACCGGCGGTCCTGGCGGCGGAAAAACTGAATCGGCAGCCTGGTTGAAAAAGAAATTGGAAGAAGAAGGATTTGGCGTTGTGGTTGTTCCGGAAGCCGCAACTGAACTGCTTCTTGCCGGACTGGACTGGCGAAATTCGATGGAAAATTTTGATTTCCAGAAAGCCCAGCTCGAACTCGGACTGTTCCGGGAAGAGCTGTATAAGCAGTATGGATCAAAACTCTACAATCCGAATGTAATCATGCTCTGCGATCGGGGTGTTCTGGACGGCAGCGGTTTTATTGAGCCGGAGCTGTTTGACAAAATACTTCAGGAAAAAGGACTGGACAGAAATAAACTGCTCAAGCGCTACGATGCCATTTTTCATCTTGAAACAGCCGGCCGTAACAATGATAACTTCTACACACTTAAAAACAATAAAGCCCGTATTGAAACTGCCAGTGAAGCGGCAATGGAAGATGAAATTCTGGTCCAGACTTATAAAGACCATCCCTGCCACGTCATTATTCATTCGCAAAAAGATGTTGAAGCCAAGTTTTCCAATCTGCTCTGTGAGGTGAACAGATTCCTTGCGCAAAAAGGGATTCGAGCTGAGCAGCGGTCGCAAGTTTAATCAGCGTATCAGAAAATTACTTTTCCTTTTCATGTACCAAAATGGCTCTCTCCAGGAGCTGTATGACCAGTCTTTGAAACGCAGACCCCTTTTGCAGCACTTCCCTTTCTGGCTCATACATTCCTTCTAGAGAAGAGAGCAGATCCCGGCAGTAGTTTTGCAGCATATTCTTCCTCTTTTAGAGATCTTTTTGTTCCATCCCAAAAAAGATGGTAAGATTTGTCTGCATTCTGCTGGCCAGATCGGAAATAGATCCTGTCGTTACGGCTTTGGAATTCTATTGTCTATTTCGCATCAGGAACAACCCGGTGCACAGTTTTGCTCTTTGTTTTCGGGGGACATGGTTAATCATTTTACGACCTAATATAGGTTACATACACCACCCCCTGCACCCATTCATCTTCTTATTTTCACACTTTCTCGGCTTATATTTGTATCCGTAAGTGTATCATCAATTGTTCTAAATTCAATGTTTCATTATTTGTTCCACTATTTATTTCATCTTTTTTTGTTTCAATTGGCTACAACATTGTTTCAACAATTGATCCTGATTTTGTTTCCAAATTGGTTTCAACTGTTGTTTCATTTTTTGTTTCTCTTTTGGTGCCACCCTGTTTGCGACATGTTTTATTCCATATTTAAGTTGCACATTTGATCGAATTGTTCCCTATTGTTCCCTATTTTTAAAGGAAAGGTGTTAAAATATGGAAAAGAAAGGCTGTATGTAACTTATATTAGGTCGAATAATGGAGGCATACTATGGATGAAAAAAGACCTGCTTCACAACCTGCAAAAGCAAAAACACCAGCAAAGTCCCCCCAGAAGGGGCGCAGACTTCGCTATTCAAAGGCGATGGTCAGCGATCTGGACTGGAACGATCTGAAAGGCGTGGCTGATCGCTACAGTATGAGCACCCGTGATGGCTGCCAGATGTTCAAGGTTCACATTGAAACCTGGATGAAATATTTCCACGATGTGATCCCCAATATTGCCATGCCCTCCTACACCAGAAAGACAGACAAGAAAGGCTTCATCATTGAAGGCGGGCGCGACTACGGAAGGCAGGCCGGATTTGCGGACGGGGTCTACCACTATGATGCAAAAGGCTTTGATGACTGGTTTGCAGAAAACACAAAGTTTCATCAAAGATCCAAGTCCATTGTCATGGATTGCTTTGTGAAAGATCCTGATGCCTGGGCGAAGAGGACTGTCGAACTCTGGAGCGAGCAGCCCCATCCAGATGCATATCTGGCTGCCCAGGATGAGACCGGATTTCGACGCTATCGAAAAGCACTCCAGGCCTGGCACAAAAAATGTGCGGCTGCTCTGGTAGAGGCGCTGGATCCTGCTTTTGTCTGGATCTGGGAAAACCGGATCGGGCCTGCTGGACGGGATCCGGAAAAATGCCCCTGGATTGAGCTGGAGGCCGACCAGAAGCTAAAGGACTATGCGGTAGACTGCCTGCATAAGCGAATGCTGACCTCTCCAAACATTATGCGAAATTATGGCGACCAGCAGGAGACCTACTTTCGCCAGCTCCACAATACTGGAGCGATACGGCTTTCCATTTTTGAAAACGAATACCATCACAGCCTCGATGCCGAGGGAAATGAAAAGCCTGTGCTGGTTCGCTACCTGCCTGATCCAGATCCATTTTTGAAGGATCCTCTTCCCTTTGTATCCAGATTCAGAGTGGTGCTGAATTATCCGGACTATCAAAGACTGAAAAAACAGGTCGAAAGTGGAAGAAAAAACCAAGCACAACTGCCGCCGCTGCTGGAAAGGACCTGCCTGTTCAAGTAAGCCGGCAATCCCTTGCAAAACATATTTTCAATACAACATGGCCAGCCTTTTCAAACAATGGAGGCTGGTCATGCTGTTATGTACGGTTTCGAATTTGTCTTTTGCTCTTGCGAAACGGACTGGATTGAATTCTCATGACTGCCTTTCAATGGACATCAAAAGTCTTACATATTGAATCGTAAATAAAATGAAGATGGCCAGATAGATACAGAACATGACACAATAAAAAACAAACAAAGCTTTTGCAAGCAGATCATCATTATGGCCCAGCCAGAAAAGTTGAGGAAGAATGATCAGAAAGAAAACCGCCAGCAAAGGAACCATCCAGCCTTTAAAGATACGGTTGAGCATCTGAATCCTGGATTCATCATCACAGAAGATCTCTTCATCGCGGCCATTCATCCTGGAAGCCGGCTTGCAAAAATAGCTGTAGCCAAACTTATCCTGCAAATACTCCCAGCCGCAGTCTTCAAACAACTGGCGGTACTCCTCGTTGTTGTAGGCGCCATTTGGATGGTAGTCGAGCTGGTAAATGATATCTTCTGGTTCGCTTCTGACGAAATAATATTGATTCAGGCCGGCAATCCGCAAAAATTTCCAGCCTTCATTTGCCATTTTGCGCAGCCATTTTTCTTCTTTTTTCCACCCCGAATAATTCATGGCTTTTTTCACAAAACCATTTTTCGTGTTTTGTCTTCAAAATGCAAACAAATCTTTCTCGA
>CAJTVE010000089.1 GCA_910579655.1 uncultured Allobaculum sp.
ACACTGCCAGCAGCGGTAATAAAACAAAAAAACCGCTTTAATCCATTGGACTAAAGCAGGGGTGTGAACAGTAACCACTTTTGCCTGTGCCGGAACGTTAAGCATTTAAGCTTGTCATTTCGCAGCTTTTCTACAGTACTGCCTGTAGAGGGGATCTGTCAAGAAAAGCGTCCTGATTGCAGGTCCCTGACGATTCGAATCTGTGCACGATGCCTCTTTTTGGCAGTGACCAATGAGGCCTGGTTTCTTTCATGCTCTCCAGGCAGGATTGTCCGCTTCCAGAATTTACTTTAGATGTCCAGGAGGATTCTTAATATCGGATCTTAGCAAGTGTAGATTTTAAGAGCAACCACCCTCTGGTGCGCGCTTTTTGCCAGAAATATTCCTGTTTTTTTGAAATACGCTTTAAATTTCGCTGAAGAAGTGATTAAACGTTCAAGATAAGTTCTAAATTGTTACAATATAAAAATGATCGGAATTCCAGTTGAAGAACTCATCGCAAAATTTGATACTTACCAGCAGGGCGTTGACTTTATTGAAAAACAAGTCACTGCCGGCAAATTAGCGCCTGTAAAAAGCTCAGGGTTCAATGGGAAAAGACCACCCTTATACCAGCGCTATCGGAAAATAAAACCAAAAACAGACCATACCCCATTAGTCATCCAGGCAGATCGAACGATCCACCCTCCTCTTTCGGCCGCTTTCTATAAAAAGCACCCAGCACAATTCGAGCAGGATCAGTTCATGATTTATGCGCTTCAGGACTGGCTGGATGCTCATCCTGATTTCTGTGAAAAGATCTCGTGTAATGAGCGCAGCTTTGAAATTTTCGGACAGGAAAAAGTTCTCGCCAGACATGGTGAACGGCTTTGTAAAAATCTGTCACTGGATATCAGCCGGCTGGCCTTTTATCAGACCTGCGAGCCATTATTCGTTGTCAGCAAATCCAGCGCGCCCGGCAATCTTCTGATTGTTGAAAACCTGGATCCCTTTGTATCGATTCGAAACCTGCTCCAGCAAAAACAACCGACTGTTTTAGGCTTTCCGATTCAGTCTGTGGCTTATGGAGCCGGCCGCCGCATCGAAAGTACCTTCATGGATTTACTTCAGTTTGGAAGTGACAGCCAGAAGCAGAGTTTAAATCCGGTGTACTACTGGGGAGATCTGGATTATGAAGGAGTGCGGATTTACGAATCTTTTGCCAGCCGGTATCCGGATCTTTCCATTGTCCCCTGGAAACCGGGATATCTGGCCATGATCGACAAAGCCAGAGAACAGATGACTGCCGGAAAAACGATGCCGATTTATAAGGAAGGACAGATCGAAACAGAAGGTGCAGTCTTTTTTTCCTATTTTGACCAGGCCTTCAAAGACCAGGTTACAGATCTCTGGAAACAGGGTCGTTATATTCCTCAGGAAATCCTGAATGTCAGTCACTACAAGACCTGATGGCCTTTTTCGCTCTTTCCTTTTTGAAAAAACATCTTGAAGGAAAGAGCAAAAATCTGTCCAAACAAGAACAGAAGGATCAGACACGCTTTACCAGGATGTCTGATCCTTTTGATAGAAAGGAGATCTGTCATGCAAAGCGAGTTTTACCGTGATCTGGAAAAGCGCATGTATACCATTGCCTTGTTTGGCCAGCTGTTTTCTTTGTTAAAGCAGCGCGGCCGAACCTTGGACAGTTATGGATTTTCCAGACTTGATGAACAGATTTTATTGTTTTTCATGGTCCTGCGTTACATCATGGAGCGCACCCTGGCCAGTGAAAACTGTTTTTTAGAAGATATTGCTCTCTGTATTTTAGAGGGCAACCGTGAACTGTTCCATAAGGAACTGGATCTGGAACAGTGTACAAAATTAGCCGACTTAATGGTTTCCGGCATCTTATGTAATCAGGGAGCTCCCTTCAGCTTTAATCCGATTGAAGGCGATGACCGCTGGAAGGTGCGTCTGAATTATCTGACCTCCCAGGTTGTCTATGATGGTCCAACCCCAAAAGCCTCTTACAAAATGAGCGATGATGGATTCCATCTGATGCTTTCTACGCTCGAGATGGAAGAAAACCTGCGTTTACAGTTTCGGGACCTTGTGTTTGAGCTTCAGATGAAAGCTAAAAACTATTCCAAAGCTCTTGATGAAATTCGGGAAATCTTTCAGCTGCTCAAAATTCAGGAAGTTGAAATCCAGAATAAGGCCATGCAGGTTCGATCGAATGCCGCCGTCCTGGATCAAAAAGCTTACGTAGAATTGAGCCGTTCAACCTATACCCTCATTTCAGAAAGCCGCACCAAGTTTCAGGGATACTGGAGTAATGTCAATCAGCTGCTGCAGGAACTCCAGCGCGCTCTGGCTGCCGGAACCTTTACAGCCAAGGATGAAGCCGACCTCGCTTCCCTCAGTGACATCAGCACCTATCTTTCCCGCTCTATTCTTGCTCAGGCCACTATTCTTGAAGCCATTCAGCAGTTTTCCCGTCTCCTTGATGAACAGCTTCAGTTCCAGATGCGTCAAAGTTTTTATGAGCGTCGGCCATTCAGACAGGTAATCTGGCAGAAGATCATGGATGAACCTTCGAATCTGGAAAATTTTGATGAACTGCTGCATCCCTTGTTCTTTAAAGCCCCGCCCAAGCAGTTCACTCCTGCCCGGGCTTTTGAATATCGTTCCCTGCGGGTAAATGAGCTGGATGGAACACTTGAAGAAGTCGATCCTGATTATGATCAGCTCGAATATGAGCATCAGAAAGAAGAAAATATCCGCCAGGTGCAGCAGATGAATGACAAAGTCCAGACTCTGCTGATGCGCCTGGTAAAAGAACCGGGACATAAGCTGGCTCTGGATCAGATCTTTTTTCGGGATGAATTCGAGTCGATGAATCAGGCCCGTGAAATGTTGTCCAGCCTGTCCTCAATCACTTCTTTTGATCTGAGTGATCTCTTTTCCAAACGCCATGAAATCATTATTGAAGAGCAGACATCTTTTTCCCTGCCGCTGGCCATCCTTGAAGCAATGGAAAACCAGCTGGAATTGCAGGAATATCAGAAACTGAATATCATCAAAAACAATCGCAAGATTGAATTTGCGATGGAAGAAGATGGCCTGGAGGCGTTAGTCCGCATCGATGGTCTGGATCTGAGTCTGGAAAGGAAACCATTATGATCAATGAAATTTTATATACCCTGCTTCAGAAGCACGAACTGCCTTCGAGCGATCCGGCTTATACCTGGCTGATGGAAGCCGACAGCGGCAGGTTAGAACAGCTAGAAGCAGCGGCTGCTGCTTTTGAGTGTCGCCTGGTCACCCGTCAGGGAATGATCTACTTGGTCCCCAATCAGGATAATCTGTTTCTGGGCTATTCTAAAGCAGATTTAAAAGCTGTTTTACTGAAATCCAACCAAAACGATGCCCACTACTATCTGAGTATGTTTGCCCTGCTGATCTTGCTGGATGCTTTTTACTCTACGGAGTATGGCGGAGGCAGACTGCGCGATTTTCTTTCCCTTGAGGACTGGATGAGCCGCTTTGACAAAGCACTGAACAGTGGTGTCGACCAGAAAGACAATCCAGGGAACATTCCGTATGAGCGTATGGTTGATACCTATAACAATCTTCTGGCGGATCCTTCTCATAAGCGCGCTGCCAACAATAAAGCCCAGCTGTTTTTGACTCTGCTGAAATTTCTGGAAAAGCAGAAGCTGGTCGTTTATCTGCCCGACCAGGAGCAGATCTTTTTAACCGAACGCATGAACGCGTTAATGGACAACATTTTACGCTCTGACAGCCAGCTTGCGATTTTGCGTTCGGTAGAATGTGAGGATGAATAATGCCCCTGCTCAATCAAATCCGGCTGACGCACATCGAATACAACTATGGCCGCAATGTAATTCCTGACCAGATCCTGGATATCGATGGCATCAGCACCTTATTAAAGATGGAAAATGGCGGCGGTAAGTCTGTTATGACCCAAATGCTGCTCGCTCCCTATATTTCAGGCCGGCAGCGCAACTTCCCCAAACGGGCCTTTGCGGATTATTTCAAGGATTCTAAACCATCCTTCATCGTTCAGGAATGGTTAAAAGATGGCAACGCTGGCCGCTTCTGCATCGGCCTGATGATCAACCGTCGGCAGGCTCAGGACCAGGACAGTCAGGAAAAGATCAATCTATACGCCTGGATCAGCGAATATTCTGATTCAGAACCTTTTGCCCTGTCCAATCTGGAACTGCTTGACGAAACTGAAGATGGTCGCCGCAGCTATAAAACTTTTCAGGCTTCTAAATCCATGCTTGAAGGCTTTGCCAAAGAGTATCCCAGCCAGTTTGCGATCTACAACCTGGGCAATTCAAGCCACAATCGGATCTATCAGTCTCGCCTGATGGAACTGGGCATTGAACCGGCAGAATGGCGGCAGATGCGCGATTTCAACCTTGAAGAATCCGGAATGTCTAAATTCTGCGAGACATACGATACGGAAGAAAAACTCTTGCGCCGCGTTCTGATTCCAGCAGCGGCAGCCAAGATCGATAAGGAAGCCGGCCTGGATGACCGCTCCAGCCATCTGGCGCATTTCATTTCCATGACCACTGAATTTGTCGATCTCCAGGCCAAAAATAAAGACAACCTCAAAGCCATGGGTGAACTTCAGGAGTTTCAGAAACTGCTCGATTCGTTCTATACTTCATCGCTCAGTCTGGCCGGCGAATATCAGGATCTCAATGACACCGGCAGAAAGCTGGAGGCCTTTGCGGGTGGCATCGAAAACGCACTGGCGCAATTCCAGCATGAAGACGAGACTCTTGAGGCACTCCTTCGTCAGGCCAAGTCTGATCTGGATCACCTGGAATATGAGGGACTGTCCAAAAAGTGGTATGCGAACAAAGAAGAATACGACGCCCGCAGCAGCGAACTTGATCTGGTTGCGGAAGATCTGGAAACCAGTCAGTCCAAATTAGCTGAACTGGAACAGATGGCTGCCAAACTGGATTGTGCCCGCCAGAATGAACAGGTCGAAGAAACGGAACAAACCTATCTGGAATATAAAGAAAAAGCGGAAAGCGCCAAACTGTCTAATGATGAAGTCGAAAAGAAACGCAACAGTTACGGCAGTCGACTGTATCAGCTGTACAGCCAGGCTTTAAGCGAAAAAGAAGACGCACTCAAAACAGTGCGGACGACGATCACCAACCTGAACCAGGAGGAAAAAGAGGCGCATAAAAAGCAAGATGAACTCAATCGTCAGACGCGCAAAGCCTCCTCCAAAGCAGCTGTCTGCCAAAGCCGTGTCGACGATTTCTTCAAGCGCGAAGAAAAATTTCTCAAGGCGAATGCTCTGCGGCTGGATCACAGCCTGAGCTGGATGGAAGACAAGCCCCTTTACCAGACTCTGACCAGCGCTCTGGAAAACAGCCTGAATCAGGCAAAGCAGCATCTGGCCAGTCTTCAGGCAAAACTGGAAACTGCCCGAGCCGAAAAACAGAGCCTGGACGATCAGCTTCACCAGAACGACCTCGACAAGCTTCAGACTCAAAATCAGCTGACTCTCAATGGCAGCGCTCTGGATGCAGCAGCCAAAGCATTCGAAAAACGAAAAACACTGGCCGTTCAGCTGGGAATCGATCTGGAAAAGATCTGGCAGTCAGACCTTTTTGACTATAAATATCAGGCCCTGATCTCCCGCTTTGAAACTCACCAGGATCAGGCCATGGCGGATATTGCTGCCTGCAAACGCAGTCTTGAAAATCTGCAGACCGGAACCAGCCTGGAACTGTCCAATGAGATGAATCAGGTTCTTGATGAACTTGGCATTGAGAAGATGACGGGTGCAATGTGGCTGCGCGAATCGACAATGCATCCAAAAATGAAAGAAAAACTCGTCCGCGATTTTCCTTTCTTCCCTTATGCCCTGATTATGGATGACAACTTATCCGCCCAGGTACTCGAGGAATTCAAAAAGCGGGACCTGTATACCAGTGAACCGATTTTCTTCTGTTCCCGCGAACTGCTTTCCAGCACCCCAAATCCCTCTCCTGTACTCAATTCGCTGAGTGCCTACCTGCATTTCAACACCAATCTGATCTTCCCTTCCAAGTTAAAGGAGCTCATTGCTTCTTTATCCGAAGAACAGAAAAGCCATGAAGCCTTCCTGGCTTCCAGCCGCAAATCTCAAAAAGATCTGGAAGCTTTATTCAAGGAAGTCGAAACAGAGAAACTGACCGAGCAGAAACTGGATGCCCTCAATCAGGAAAAGACAAAGCTGGAAAACACCCTCCAGACTTTGCGCGACCAGAAGACCGATCTGAAGCTCAAGATCGATCAGTGCCAAAAAGCAATCACCGATCTGGATACACAATGTAGCCAGGCAGACAAAACCGTCGACCAGAAAACGCAGCTTCTGAGCGCCTGGAACGAACATGTTCAGTCTTTCGAACAAGTCATTGTCGACCAGCAGCAATACGACACTCTGCAAGCCCAGCTTGCTTCCATGAAAAAGGACCTGGAGGCGATCGAGGCCAGTCTGTCTGCTCTTGCCGCAAAGAAACTGGATGCCGCCCGCCTGTCTGATCGACTTGCCACGCAGGTGGATGAAACCAAGGACCAGACCAGCTACTTCGAGCAATTTAAAGAAGCCAAACCCGCATCCGGCTCGCTTGAAGAACTTCAGCCGCGCTTTGATTCTCTTTCCCTGGAACTGAGCAGTTCTCAATATGGTGTCTATGTCAAAGAACGAGACCGGGCCCGTAAAAATCTGCGTCTCTATCAATCCCGTCTTGCGGCAATGCAGGAACGCTATCACCTTACAGAAGCCGACTGGAAAGATGTTTTGTACAGCACGCATGCAGAAGATGTCAACCGCGCTGAGATTGCCGACGTTCAATCCGAAATTGATCGGCTGCAATCCGAAAAACTTGAACTGACCCGTGAAGTCTCCACCCTTGATGGAAAGCGCCAGGGTCTTGAGTCACAGATGAACGAACGCTTTGGAAGCCCAAAACCACTGCCGCAAAGCGAATGCCATGAAGGAGATCTCAAAGAGTACATTGACAAAGCTCGCAATGACCAGCAATCCCTTCTCAAAGATAAAGAAGCTCTGACCAAAAAGAATGACCATTTCCACCAAGTCTATAACTCTGCCAGCACCGAAGCCGATTCTCTGCTGGAAATGACTCGATTTGTCGGCCTGCGCACCAATGAAGCAGGAGATGTTCTGCACCCTCAGCCGATGGAGGTCAACGACTGGACCAGCGAACAGCTCGATACCACACTCTCGCAGCTGGTCACTTCCGGACGCCGCCAGCAGAAAACGGCAACCAGTTTCTTCAACGACTTCAGCCGTCAGCTTTCTAAAGCCAAGGAAACCTATCGTTCCCGTCTGGCTTTATGCTTCCAGATGCTCGAAGCCATTGAACCGCTGCTGGCCAACCCGGCGACGATGCCTGATGAACTGGAGCAGAAGAAAGCCCTTCTTCAGACATTTATCGATAAAACCGAAGCTGACCTCAAGCTGCTCAAAGATAACCGGACCGCTCTTGTGCAGACCCTGATGGACTACATCTCGCATCTGCATGCGAACTTAAAAGCCATTGACCAGGATACCACCATTCAGGTCGGTCACATTCAGCGCAAGATGCTCAACATCGAACTCAAGGACTGGACAGAAATGGAAGCCGTCGCCAAGGCGCGCCTCGAAGAATACCTCGACAACCTGATTACAGCTATTGATGCCCACCCGGATAAGCAATCTGCACTGATTGAGCAGCGCATTCAGGCTGCTGCTTTATACGATGCGCTGGTAGGGATCTCAGGAATTCCGATCCGGTTATACAAAATCGAAGAAAACAACCAGATCAAAATTTCATGGAACGAAGCCGGCAAGCTATCTGGCGCCGAAGGGTTCTTATGCGCCTTTGTCGTCATCAGTGCCGTGCTCAATTTCCAGCGCAAAGACACCGTCTCCAAGGTTTATGGCAAAAAATCCTGGCACCTGCTCCTGTTAGACAACCCCTTTGCCTACGTACAGAGCGGACATATCATCCAGGCTTTAATGAACCTGTGTCAGTCTACCGCCACGCAGCTTGTTGCCTTTTCCAACGTGGGCAATGCCGAAGTCATCAACGCTTTTAAAAACATCTACACCCTGCGGCTGATCCCCAACTACGATGATAAAAACCATCTGGGCCTCACCCACACCAAATCTCCAGACCGCTCGGCGATCGATCCAATTCAGATCCGTACCTATGATGATGCGTCCAAAGCCGAACCCCTGGAAAATACCTTCAAACAGACTCCTCTGTTTGATGAAGAATAGTGGGATCTGCCAGACTCTCTCAATCCCAGATCCATTTGTTGAAAACGCAATTCAATCAAAACAAAGCTCTCGTTTTTCCGGCTGTCAGCCAGAAATCACGAGGGCTTTTCTTATCTGAATAAAGTAGTGGAATTGGGGCAGCTGATTGCCGGAAAAGACGAAGAAGGGGAAGAAGGGGAAGAAGAAAAGGAAAAATAAGGAAGAGGAAGCAAAAATTACTTCATCCTGTGAGAAACTACTAGTTTATAATGTCTGTATGGTCCATCCAGATGGCTTCATTCCCTGAGGCCCATTGTCTATCAGACATTCATTGTATTCATGAAGAGGAAAATATGAAAAATTCCCCAGAGATTCAGTCTGAGCGGCTGATTCTTAGAAAATTTACCGAAACCGATCTGCCTGCCCTTTATCTGATTTTTCAGGATAAAGACGTCAACCAGTTTCTTCCCTGGTATCCCTTGGACTCGCCTGAGCAGGCGCGGTCTTTCTTTGAACAGCGTTACGCAAGTCAATATGTACAAAATCAAAGTTATGCTTACGCGATCTGTCTAAAAGAGGATAATGTTCCCATCGGCTACATCGAACTCAGCATGAAAGAACCTTACGAACTTGGCTACGGCCTGAAAAAAGAATTCTGGCATCAAAAAATCATTACCGAAGCCGCTTTGGCTCTTATCCAACAATTAAAAGCCGATCATTTCCCCTATTTTATAGCCACTCATGATGTTCGAAATCCCCGAAGCGGCGGTGTCATGCAGCAGATTGGCATGAAATACCAATACTCATATGAGGAAATCGTCCAGCCTAAAAATCAGCGCATTCTTTTTCGGCTGTATCTTCTCAATCTTGATGGCCACCATGATCGCCAGGTTGCACATTTCTGAAATCAATCCACAATCCATTTCATTGAAACGAACCTCTAATTCATTGAAATGAATCTGTAAACTCGAACAGGATAAACACTCAACGAGCGTGCATGGCCTATGGAGGACACCTTTCAAAAAGCATTCTTCATTTCCATATTAGCCTAAACTAACCAAAATAAAATCCCCGAAGAATATCGGATTTATCCTTTATTCTTCAGGGATTTTATTTCGTCTGGCGACTTCCTATTTTTGCTTTTACACTATCGTCGGCGTTCAATGGCTTAACGGCCGTGTTCGAGATGG
>CAJTVE010000090.1 GCA_910579655.1 uncultured Allobaculum sp.
AGAATCGACGTGTTAATTTCGAATATTGAATTGTCTGTAATCAGAGTTTTCAAAGAGCCATCTGTTTGTGAGTGAATTAATTTCCCTCACAAGGCTTGTTTATCTTATCATCCGCCAGACAGGAAGTCAACATCTTTTGTGAAATATTTTTAAGAATTTCACAATCGATCGTTTCTTCGATATCTAAAGATGATTTGCGTCAGATCAGCGGCTTGGCGCCGCGTTTTCTTAACGCTCAATTACTATAACACCGGGTGGTATTCCGGGTCAAGCGTTTTTTGTGAAAATGTTTTTATAATTCACAACTGGACCTTTTTCTGGCCGTAAAGATTCAATCAGGATATTCAGATTCTGGTCTAAGCGTCCCTTTTGAATCTGAGATAGGTATATGGATATAAAAATCCCTACCGCTGCGTTGGCGATAGGGATTTATTATTGCATATTCTTTTTGAAAATCAAGCGAAATCTATTTCATAGGGTAAAAGTCTCTGGTTTTTGGCATTGTAGCTATCTTTGTCTGACTTCTTTGGTGGCAATGACGTTTACACCACTGTCAGCGGCATTTTCCAGCAAAATATCTCCAATATGAACCGGTGCAATGGCCACCACACTTTTAAGGGCTTCAATGACATCAAACATTTTATTTTTATCCACCGGTGCGGCTGTCTTGCAGGAAACCATTGGAATCACGCCGTCCTTGACTGGAACGATGCTTGTAACCATCCGGACTGGCCGGGTGACTTCACTGATTCCATATTTTGCTCCACGAGGGCAGGTATTTCCGGTTACCGAAACAGCCTGGCCGTTTTCAATCGTAACCGTCAGATTACATCCCATTGGGCAGTTGATGCAGATCAGTTCTCTTGTTTCCATCTCAGGCTTCCTCCGTTTCTACACGGATCGTCTTGGTCTCCGGTTTGATCCATTCCTTTTTCAGAATGATGTTTTCCATTTCACCTGGCGCCATGATCATTTTCTTACGGTGAATCTTGCGCTCATCATCCACATAAACATTCACATATCCGCCTTTTAAGACGTTGCCCACCCGGAAACGGACTACCTGGTTTTCATCCATCCGTTCAGGATCCACAGTAAATGGAACAGTATAGCGAACAAGGCCGCCAGTCCTCACTGGAATTTCGTGCTTGCTTGTGGGGATGCCTTCCAGAACATACTGAGCAGCTTTTTGGCCGGCTTTGGCTGCTTCCTGTGAAACAAAGTCAACCAGATCGTGGACATGGAGAACGTTGCCGCAGGCAAAGACGCCTTCAATATTGGTTTCCAGAGATTCATTGACTACTGGTCCATTGGTGATCTGAGAAAGTTCAACGCCTGCCTGCTGACTCAGCTCGTTTTCCGGAATCAGGCCGCAGCTCAGCAATAAAGTATCACAGGGATACTCCACTTCCGTTCCCGGAATCGGTTTTCGGTTTTCATCCACCTCGGCAATGGTAATGGATTCCACGCGTTCTTTGCCTTTGATATTGGTGACGGTATGAGACAGCTGCAGGGGGATATCAAAATCCTGAAGACACTGAACAATATTTCGTTTCAAACCGCCAGAATAGGGCATCAGTTCGGCAACGGTATGAACATGAGCCCCTTCAAAAGTCATACGACGGGCCATGATCAGCCCGATATCGCCAGACCCCAGGATCACGACTTCTTTACCTGGCATCAGACCATCCATGTTGACCAGTTTCTGGGCGGTCCCGGCAGAATAGATCCCTGCTGGACGATACCCTGGAATCGAAAGGGCACCCGCCGGACGTTCCCGGCATCCCATGGCCAGAATGATCGCATCGGCTTTGATATCCTTTACACCCTCATCCTTATTGACATAGCGAATTGTTTTGTCTTTGGAAATATCCAGAACCATACTGTTCAGCTCATAGGGAATTTCCAGATCCAGCATTTGATCGATAAAGCGTTGGGCGTATTCAGGTCCAGTCAACTCTTCTTTAAAGGTATGAAGACCAAACCCATTATGAATGCACTGGTTAAGAATCCCGCCAAGCTGAGTATCCCGTTCCAGAATCAGAATATCATCGAGACCTGCTTTTTTCGCTGCAACCGCTGCTGCCAGTCCAGCTGGTCCGCCGCCGATGATTACAAGCTGCTTATTTTCCATTGTTCAGACCTTCTTTCACTTTGCCAGTAATCAGTTTGCTTCCCTTACCGGACTGACAAATTTCATCCATTGGAATATGCAGTTCTTTCGAAATGATTTCCATGGATCGCGGCGAGCAGAAGCCAGCCTGGCATCTGCCCATTCCGGCTCTGGTGCGGCGCTTAATGCCATCGAGCGAAACGGCAGGAATCGAACGATGAAGAGCATCTTTAATGGAACCTGCTGTAACGGTTTCGCACCGGCAAACGATGGTTCCATAATCAGGATCCTGCTCAATGAGCTTGTCCCATTCTTCTTTCGTCAGATTTTTAACATTCACAAAGCCTTTGCGGGTGGCTTGGTAGTTTTCTTTTTTACCTGGTTTCAGTTTGTCTTCCACCATGCCAGCAACCATCTTGCCAATTGCTGGTGCAGAAGAAAGACCTGGGGATTCAATACCGGCTGCATCGAAAAATCCATCCGCACTTTCTTCAAGAATAAAGTCTCCGCCCTCTGGTGTAGCCCGCAGGCCGCTGAACGTTCGAATTGCTTTCTGGAAAGGAATCGACAAAATGGTTTTTAAGGCTTTGGCACGGATTTCAGCCTGACCTTCAGACGTGGTATTGGTATTTTCTTTGGTTTCTGTTTCCTGTGCATTCGGCCCGATCATCATGTTGCCGTGAACAGTTGGCGTAATCAGAACACCTTTCCCGGCTGGGGTTGGAAGCTGGAATAAGGTATGCGAGCACAAATCTCCAGCTGAACGGTCTAACAGAACGTATTCACCGCGTCTTGGGGTAATATGAATTTTCTTTTCACTGACCTCATTGTGAATTTCATCCGCATATACGCCTGCCGCATTGACGATGGTTTTCGTGGTGTACTTGTCATTGATTTTCCAGCCGCCATCAATCTTCTCGATCGTTTCCACCGGCTGGTTGAAGAAAAACTTCACTCCGTTGTCGGCTGCATTTTCGGCCAGCGCAATGGTCAGTCCAAATGGACAGACAATGGAAGAAGTCGGAGCATATAAAGCGCAGACTACCTCGTCTGATACATGGGGCTCCATTTCTTTGACCTGTTCTTTTTCAAGAATCTGCAGACCCTCTACACCATTGGCCTGACCACGATCATACAGTTCGATAACACCTTTGCGGTGCTCTTCATCAAAACAAAGAACCAGTGCGCCATTGTTCTTGTATTCAAAATCAAGAAGTCTGGCCAGTTCTGGCATCATTTTTGATCCTTCGACATTCAGTTTAGCCTTCAGCGTTCCGGGCAGAGCATCAAATCCGGCATGAACAATCGCCGAATTTGCTTTTGAAGTTCCTTCACAGACATCCTCCTCTTTTTCCAGCAGGGCAACCTTCAGATCCGTCTTTGCCAGTTCGTAAGCAATCGCTGATCCCGTTACTCCGCCTCCAATGATTACGACATCAAAATCCATATCAGTACCTCGTTTATTTTCTAAGCTTCTTGGTCCACCATTTACAGAGTTAAGCAAAATGCTTTATGGTGGTTTTAATTTCCTTTTCCAGATTGTGAAACAGATCAGTCCGGATGCGTATTGCCCTACATTCTAACGGGTCTGCTCTTCAGAAACCTTGTCTGTTTCATGATTCTAGATTTCTCCTATCTATTTTGTCAGAAAATTTCACATAATTAAGGTTGAAATTCAACAATACTTTTTTATAAAATTTCCGGCTTGAATTCTTTGCACGCCATAACCGCATGCTTCCAGTTCTGATAGCGTTTTTCCATCTCTTGAGCTGAGCGCTGTGGTTCAAAACTGCGGCCAACTTCTATTTTCAGTTCATCCTGATTCCAGAAACCAATAGCAAGGCCGGCCAGGAAAGCTGCCCCCAGAGCAGTCAGTTCATTGACTTTGAAACGATCGACTGGAATTTGACAAAGGTCCGCCTGGAACTGAAGCAGGAAGTTATTGGCAGCCGCCCCGCCATCGACTTTCAATTTCTGGATTGGAATCTGGGAATCCTGCTCCATCGCATCCAGGACTTCCTTGGCCTGATAAGCCATCGATTCAATGGCCGCCCGGACCAGATGATCACGATTTGTACCCAGACTCAGTCCCACAATAGATGCTTTTGCCTTGTCGTCCCAATACGGTGCGCCCAGTCCAACGAAGGCTGGAATCACATAAACCCCTGCAGTCGTTCCGGCTCGATTGGCCATCTCTTCTGTATCATTGACATTGGTGAACAGATGCAGTTCATCACGCATCCATTTCATGACCGAACCGGAGACGAAAATTGAGCCTTCCAGAGCATAAGTCACCTGTTCGCCGATCTTCCAGGCAATCGTGCTCAACAGTCCGTTTTTCGATCGTACAATTTCAGGACCTGTATTCATCAATAAGAATCCGCCCGTTCCATAGGTATTTTTCGCCATGCCGCGATCCAGGCAAAGCTGGCCAAACAGGGCCGCCTGCTGGTCTCCAACCATCGAGCAGATTGGCACTTCCAGACCGAAAAAAGCATACGGCGCAGTATTTCCATAAACATCTGAAGTTGGAACAATCTGCGGAAGAATGCTTCTTGGAATATTGAACGCCTTAAGCAGTTCATCATCCCAGTCAACCGTTTCGATATTGCAAAGCAAAGTACGGCTTGCGTTCGTCGCATCCGTAATATGCTGCTGGCCGCCGGTCAGTTTCCAGACCAGCCAGCAATCCATATTTCCAAAAAGCAGGTCTCCTTTTTCTGCTTTTTCTCTGGCGCCAGGAACATTATTCAGGATCCAGGCAATTTTCGATGCAGAGAAATATGGATCAATTCTCAGGCCCGTCTTTTCACGGACCATTTCCTCTAATCCTTCTTCTTTCCAGCCATCGCAGATGTCACTGGTCTGGCGAGACTGCCAGACGATGGCTTTATAAACAGGAAGGCCGGTATTCTTGTCCCACAGGACCGTTGTTTCACGCTGGTTAGAAATTCCAATTGCCTTGATCTGACTTGGCTCGATGCCGCTGTTATTGAGAGCCCCAGCCATGACGGACATTGTATCCAGCCAGATTGAAATTGCATCCTGTTCAACCCAGCCCGGAGCCGGATAGTCTACACCACCCTCGCGCTGAGCTGTAGCCACACTGTTACAGTCATGATCAAACAGAATCGCCCGTGTTGATGTTGTTCCATGGTCAATGGCCATGATGTATTCTTTGTCTGCCATTATCTATTCCTCTTAAATTGTAAGGTCTGATCCATCCAAACAGGAACCCCCTGCACGCCTGGCTGCCTCTTGATCCTGTCCAGAACCAGTCCCCTGTTTTCTTCATTTCTTCTTGCTGCAGCCCTTTTGTTGAAGACAAGATCCACAAATAAAAGTCTGCCCAGACAAGAGCCATGATCGATTGTGCTGACCAAAGTCCTGCCAGAATTTGCGATCATGAGCTGGAAAGGAGGGAAACTTTTTCTTGCCAGCATTGAAATGAAGGAATGATTATAGTGATTCAACAGTGTAAAAGTTGTTAACTTTGATTTATTTACAGTTGTTCTCGTATTGATGGAATACTGGTTTTCGCTTTCGTCCGGTTCTCCATAAAAGCTAATTTCGCATTCCTCAGTTCAATCCAGACCGATTTACATCGCTTTTAAGCAGGAATGCTTACCGGACGATCTGTATAATTCTAAAGATCACGCTAATATTGGTCTTACCAATTAAGCAGGCATTCAAAATTATTCTTTGAATCAGATCGTCCGAAAGCATCCAGAATGGTCTGAATTATTTCTCTTTTCTTATCGTATTGGCTTACCAGGGAATGACTCCGTAAACCAGAACCGCACAGATCGCACCACAGATCGGACCAAAAATCGGAACCAGCAGACCATATTTCCAGTCACTGTCCGCTTTGTTCTGAATGGGAAGAACAGCGTGCGCCAGACGCGGCCCAAGATCGCGAGCTGGGTTGATGGCATAGCCCGTCAGTCCGCCAAGGGACATACCGATCGCCACAACAATTCCAAATACAAACAGTTTGTCAACACCACTGGCCAGTCCAGTCACATTGGAAATTCCCTTGATCGCAAAAACAAGAATGAACGTCCCAACAAACTCACTCAAAAAGTTCAGCCACAGATTCCGGACCGATGGAGAGGTGCAGAACACCCCTTTTTTGATGTCCGGATCGTCCGTTGCATCAAACTGTCCTTTAAACAGCAGATAAACAATGCAAGCACCGACAAAGGCTCCCACAACCTGGGCCGCAATATAGCCAGCCACCCGGTTCCACGGAAATGAGCCATCAACCGCAAGGGCAATGGTCAGTGCCGGGTTAAACGAGGCTCCCGATGCTTCGCCAAAGATGAATGCCGGGATCATAACCGCCAGACCCCAGGCAATGGTGATCTGGATGGAACCAGCGCCTTTCATTCCTGAGTGATTCAGATTCACGTTTGCAACGACTCCTCCTCCCAGAACGATCAGCAGCAGAGTTCCAATAAACTCTGATACGTAAGGTAACATGATAGGCTCCTTCCCTCTGGCTGAATCAGCCAGACAGAAATGATGACGCGTCGCGTACAGGTTCATCTGTCGGATTCTTATGCGCGCTCACCCTGATCAGACTGGCCTGCAACCTCTTACATCCTACAGGATTCTCCACATGATCTCTATCTATCTTTCACATTTCATTTAGACATTTGCGATTTAATGTCTAGTAGTTTCAATAGCAATTCAGTTTTATCTCACCTATACGGAATTAGTATTTGCGAATTTACGATTGTTTGTTAATCTTGTCCCGCAAAATCAAATTCCCCTATACTGTTCACTATTCTCTCTTTCCATTCATTCAGTCTCTCTTTTTTCTGATTCCTCTTTTTATCTGATCTCTCTTTGATTCTCCAAATCCAGCAAGTGGAAAAGCTCGAATCAGCAATCAGAAGCTCTGTAGGTCGAAAATCCACAGAGCATTTTATCCAGTTTCCAGATCAAAAAAACCAGAAGACTGATGGGCTTTCAGATCTTCTGGTTTTTTTTGATCCCGCGTTTAGGCGATAATTTTCATTTTCTTTTCTGCTCAGGATAAAACGGCTGCCGGCAGATAGCGCGAAACCAGAATGGTGCGATTTCGGTGATACAGAATGAGGCAGACAATTGCCACGATTCCTTCAGTGACCGGGAAAGTCAGCCACACAGCTTCCAGGCCGAAGAAATGGAACAGCCAGGCCAAAGGCACCAGTAAAACAACCTGCCGCAAAACCATGGCCAGAATGCAGTCATTCGATCGGTTAATTCCCTGAAAATAGACGGAAAGCATCAACGTAATGCCAGCCGGAATAAAATTCAGCGAAATAGTCCGAAAAGCAGTTGGACCAATAGCCAGGATCGAAGGTTCATGGGAGAAAATACCCACCAGCTGCTCTGGAAAGAACAAGAAGATCAGGGTGCCTAAACTCATCAGGACACACGAGATGCCCAGCGACCAGTTCAGGGTTTCCTGAATCCGTTTATACTGACCAGCTCCATAGTTGAAGCTGACAATTGGCAAAATAACCTGCTGCAGACCCATCAATGGAATGAAGAAGAAAGTCTGGATTTTATAGTAAATTCCCAGAACGGTCACCGCATCTTCTGAGAACGATTTTAAAACCAGATTAAGCCCTACCACGTAGAGCGCCCCTAATGC
This sequence comes from uncultured Allobaculum sp., assembly GCA_910579655.1. Lineage (GTDB taxonomy): Bacteria > Bacillota_I > Bacilli_A > Erysipelotrichales > Erysipelotrichaceae > Allobaculum. The sequence continues at coordinate 7,755 of CAJTVE010000090.1, forward strand.
CTGACTCAGAATTGGTGCGACACTTTCTTTGAGGATCTGTCCACACAACCAAAAACTGAACTGTCCTTTCTTCAAAGAAAAATGATGAATGACGCCCCCAAAGACAATGACCATCGAAATAGACTGACCCACTACGGTTGCAATCGCAGCACCTGTGATTCCAAGCGCCGGCACTCCCCAGAGGCCAAAAATCAGGATTGGATCCAGAATGATATTAGAAAGAGCACCACAGACCTGCCCTGCCATCGGCAAAACCATATTTCCTTTTGCCTGCAGCATTTTGGTGCAGACTGCCTCCAGAAACAAGACCGGAGCAAACGAGCTGACCAGCCGGAAATAAAGAATACCGGCCTGAGCTACATCTGCCTGGCGGGTATTCATCGCAAAGTAGGTCCCCATTCCCGCAAAGGCCGCACAAAGATAAACCAGACCGCAAAAAACGCCCAGAATCAGGGCAGTGCGGACAACATCATGAATTCTGTCCTTCTGGCCCGTACCATCCAGCCGGGAAATCAGAATATTGACACCTGTTCCTGTTCCCGTTGAAAACGCCGTCAACAGCAGCTGCAAAGGGTAGACCAGGGACAGGGCAGCCAGACCTGTCTGCGAATACTGGGCGACAAAATAGCTGTCAACCACGTTATAAACCGAAACAATCAACAATGTGAGCATCACGGGTGGTGACATTTTCAGAAGAAGTTTAGGGATGGGAAGATTTTGCATGATAAGACTCCTTTCTCAAAATCCGGCAGACGCCGGAAATTCTCAAAGTACAATCCAGCTTTGAGCATCACTATCTATCGATAAAAGATATGTTTTAGAGGAAGGCAACGTTGCTGATATTGTTTTAAACCGTGGAGCAACTACACGGTCAACAAAAATATGAGAAAAAATTAAAATTTCTTATTTCGCCTTTTATTGGAAAAACCGCTCCTCTCCATCCACCGTTTTCATTCCAGCATGCAGCTGCTAAGCCATACACTTTCCTTCTCAAATTTCATGGATCTCGTTTCTTTGCTCACGGATACAAATTATCAGTGGATACAATTTGACAGATCTCACTGATAATTTCGGCCAAAATTTATCAGTGAAGCCGCCTTATTGCCCTGACTGATAAAATAATTTCATAAATTATCAATTCAGAATCAAGAAAACGAGCAGGCAGAACATAATGGATTGATCGGACTGAGTCAGGACGAGATTGCCAAAGAACTGGACTGCTCAAAGCCGATGGTTCAGAAAATGGTAAAAGAATTTGAAACTGATCTTTGGCGTGAAAAAGATGGAAGGATCTGGCGCTACTCTTTGCATCGCCGTTTTTTCAATCCTGCTGACAGCACCTTATTCTGACAACAAAAAATCCCTGAAAAATATCGGATTTCTCCTTTATTCTTCAGGGATTCACTTTCGTCTGGCGACTTCCTATTTTTGCTTTTACACTATCGTCGGCGTTCAATGGCTTAACTG
>CAJTVE010000091.1 GCA_910579655.1 uncultured Allobaculum sp.
CCAATTGTGCGAACGGAAAATCCACACAATGGTTTAGAGCCGGTGATTTAAAAACCACTTACAATTTTAGAATGCCCAAAAAAGCTCTCTGCCTTCCCTTTCTGGAATCAAGCAGAGAGCTATGGGTGTAAAGGTCCAGTTTCTGTAAAGACTGGCTTTCACGTCAGGCGGCTTTTTGCAGCCTGACTGGTTTATTCTTTTTCGTCAGTGTCTTTATTGTGACGTTCAGTGCTCTTCAGTGTCAGGATGTATGTTCCGTCTTCTGGGAACTCGCTGGTGTCTTTCGGGTCGGCGATGATTTCCAGCTCACATGGATAGCCTTTGGCTTCCAGAGCATTTAACAGGCCTTCTTTTCCCATTTTCTTGACAATACGAATCCCGCATGCACAGTTTGCATACTGATCCAGGCATGAAAAGATCCACTGTGGAATTTGAGCAGTTGCCATTCTAGTCCTCACTTCCTGTCCTGTAATCTTACCTGACTTTTTTCAGTCTGTGGTCAGGGATGATTTACTTCTGAAGAATTTCAAGAATTTTTGGATAGTAGTCGTAACGGCCATCGATTACGCGTAAGGCATCCTGAGCGATGTTTTTTGCGCGCTGCAGATCGAATGGTTCATAGACATGAGCAAAACGATAGTAGATCTGGTCTTTGAGCTGGTTTTCACGCAGAACATAGCCATATCCGCTGTTTCCATTCTGGTAGTCGCCATGTTTGATGTACAGGTCGGCAATATCCATTAATGCACGGTTCTGCCAGTTCACCAGATCATCAAACTGAGCCATAACACCATAGATGAAGCCTTCATAGTACTTCACGTCGTTGTACTGCCAGCCTGGCAGGATTGTGTAAGCAACAGTCATAAAGCGATCGACCAGTTTGTTCAGATCCGCTGGAATGATCTTCTCTACTTCTTCGAGAGTATGCAGGTTGTTGTGTTGTGCATAGATAAGGATCTTGCGAACGTCATCAAGCAGATCTTTGTAGATTGCAGAATCGTTCAGGCCGTCGTTAATCAGGATACGGTCAATATCCGCGTTGATTTTCTTGGCAAGATCAACATTGTCAGCCGCTTTGTTTGGCAGAGTTGCAGCAATGCGGCGGCATAAGTATGGAATGACGGAAGTGTCGAATCCATCAACCGCAAATGTATAGTCCTTATTTGCGGTAATTGCTTTTTTCATATACTGATCGATTTGTTCATCCAGATCAATGGCATGGGTCAGCTCGTTTTTGAGGGTATCCATATCGATATCCAGCCCAAGGGTCTTAGCCATTTCAAGCAATGTGTAATCGTCTAAAGAATCATAGAAAGCATTCTTTTCTTCTTCTGGTACTTCAGCAGTTTTCGCTTCTGGGGCGTTTTTGGCTTTAGCAGCCAGGGCTTTACGACTTTCCATAGCAGCATTCTTTTCAATTTCGGCAATAACCACTTCGTAAGAAGTTCCTGGAACTTCCTTGATCAGCTTGAGCAGTCTGTTTTCTGCCTGAGCTTCTTTCATGATATCGTTGGCAATCTGGTTGCCAGCTGCTTTAGCAGATACGGCTTTAGCAGATTTGGCAGGTTTCTTATACAGTTTTGCAGCTTTCGCGGCAGCAGCCTTAGAACGGGCAGCCAGGTTTTTCTGGGCGCAGCCTTCAGCGAATGCTTTAGCAGCCAGAGTCTGGCGGCTGAGCTGTTCTGGCGTATATGGAGTATCTTTCACTGCATCGACCGCTTCGATAATCTTGGCACCAGCGAGGGCTTCTGCTTTCAGTGTCTTTTCAGCCGCTTTGATTTCGGCTGGAGTCTGATTGCTTTCGGCAATCACTTCTGCTTCTTTGGCAGCTTCTACCTGAGCTGGAGTTTCTTTTTTGGCAGCTTTTTTAGCCGCGGGCTTTTTCGCAGCTGCTTTCTTGGCTGGAGCTTTTGGAGCTGGAGCAGCAGCTTTTTCTTCTGCTAACTTATCGACGGCTTCAATGTATTTTTCGCCGGCGATGGCTTCTGCTTTCAGTGTTGCTTCAGCCGCTTTGATTTCGGCTGGAGTCTGGTTGCTTTCAGCAATCACTTCTGCTTTTTTGGCAGCTTCTACCTGAGCTGGGGTTTCATTTTTCACTGGTGCTTTTTTAGCCGCAGTTTTTTTAGCGGCAGCTTTCTTGGCTGGAGCTTTTGGTTCTTCTTTAATTTCTTCTGGTACGTATGGTTTTACTTGATCGACGGCTTCAATATATTTTTCACCGTCAATAGCTTCTTCCTTTAATGTGTTCAGTGCTGCATTAATCTCGGCAGGTGTCTGATAAGATTCAGCGATCACTTCTGCTTCTTTGGCAGCCGCTACTTTCTTTTCAGCGGTTTTTGTTGCTTTATTTGCTGAAGCAGTCTTCGTGGCTGCAGTTTTCTTAGTCGTTGCTTTTTTGGTCGCAGTTTTCTTAGCGGCAGCTTTTTTTACAGTTGCTGCTGCATCTGCTTTGACATCAGCTGTTTTCTTTGGTGACATGAATAAACCTCCTGTCTGTCTCTATAAGTATAGCATTCCTTCCATTTTCCTATGACATAATTATTGTTTTCAACTCCCAACTAATGCATCATTGACAAGAGCATTTTTTAATCTTCCTTTAAAAAGTTTTTCTATACTTGATTCAGAACTAGAAAAAGAACAAACAAAACACGCTTTTTTTTAGCGTATTTCAGATAGAAAGGATCAAAAATAAGATTATGGAAAATAACATTCCACCACGTGTGCCCAAACGCAAGTCCACCGCGAGAAACGGAGCTGTCATCGGAATTACTGCGGCAATTGGTATTTCTGCCGTTGTTTTGTCCGGTGTAGCCGGTTATGCAGGCGCTTCCTATGCAATTGATCAAAAACAGTCTGGGTCTGTTACAGCGCCAATCACAGACAAAACATCATCCTCTCTGGATGGAAATACAAGTGTAAAAATATTAGATATCTCGGATATTGTCGCGAAATTGAAACCATCGGTTGTTGAAATTTCTACCGAATCCGTATCCAGCGGAAATTCCATTTTTGGACAGTACGTTTCGCAGGGCGCCGGCAGCGGCGTTATCCTTTCTGCGGACGGCTACATTGTCACAAACAACCATGTAGTCAATGGAGCAAATTCCATTAAGGTCAAAACCTATGACGGCCAGGAATATGAAGCCACACTGGTCGGCACTGATCCTCAGACCGACGTTGCGGTCATTAAAGTCGATGCGACGGATTTAAGCCCGGCTACCATCGGCAGTTCGGATGACATTCAGGTCGGTGAAGCAGCGATCGCCATCGGTAACCCGCTTGGATCTCTGGGGGGCACCGTGACAACAGGAATCATCTCAGCCGTCGGCCGTGAAATTACCATCGATAATGAAACCATGACTCTGCTTCAGACGGATGCTGCCATCAACCCTGGAAACTCCGGCGGCGGTCTGTTTGATGTCAACGGTGAACTGATTGGTATTGTCAATGCCAAGCAATCCGATACGGGTATCGAAGGCCTAGGCTTTGCAATTCCAATTTCAGATGTCACTTCCGTCATTGATGATCTCGTGGCTCATGGTCAGGTAACCACCCGTCCAGTCCTGAACGTTTCCTTGCAGCAGGTTCAGAATTCCACTTACTATGGCCAGAACCGGACCATGGAACCTGGCGTCTACATCGTTCAGATTGTTGAAGGCGGAACTGCTGATTTAGCTGGTCTGCAAATGGGAGACCGCATTGTCTCTTTCGACGGCCAGGAAATCAGTTCGAACGCTGAGGTAAAAAACATCCTGAAAAAACATGCTGTCGGTGATGTCGTGCAGATGGTTGTTGACCGGAATGGTGAGCAGGTCGAACTGGACATCACGCTGCATGGTTCCGAAGCAGAATGATCGACTCTATTCTTTCTGTCTACGGATCCGCAATCTAGAACCCAGCCATTCCCAGATCCGGCTGACCGAGTTTCTGGATTGAAGTCATTCCATTGATCCGCTTCATCATTTCTTCCCGCTGTCCTTTTTGGCAGCGGGATTTTTTATATCTGGAGCTGTTTCTGAATCCTATCCGTACAGAAAGAGAAAGCGGTCTGATTCAATATTAAAATATGCCATTTATGAACATAAAGAGATCAAATCAAATCCGATCCAGACACTTCTCTTTTTCAGAGAGTCCAGTGTTTTTCAGATCATAGCTGTCAATTCATCTGATCTTTAAGTAGCGTATGCTGGAATCCAAAATAAGGATACACTAACTTTCATACACTCTGATTTCCTTTTCTTTTCCACTGACATTTTTTCTCCTCATTTCTCGCTCAAAAGCCTTATAATGAGACAAACAGGAGGATTTACTAATGTCAGATGAAAGAATTACCAAACGCCGCATTATGCTTGTCGGAACGGGCTTTGTAGGCATGTCTTTTGCCTATTCAATGCTGCAGGAAAAAGGAATCGACGAAATGGTTCTCGTCGATGTAAACGAAGACAAAGCACGTGGTGAAGCGATGGACCTGACCGATGGTCTGGTTTATGCCGATACAAAAATGAAGGTTTACTCTGGAACTTACGCTGATGCCGAATTCTGCAACATCGTAGTTCTGACTGCTGGTGCTGCACAGAAACCAGGTCAGTCCCGTCTGGAACTCGTAAAAATCAACGCCAAAATCACAAAAGGAATCTGCGAACAGCTCAAAGCCAACAAGTTCAAAGGTATCCTCGTTGTTGCCAACAACCCTGTTGACATCATGACCTATGTTGCCTGGAAGTCTTCCGGTCTGCCAAAAGAACACGTCATCGGATCCGGTACTGTTCTCGACACTGCCCGTCTGCGTGTTGAACTTTCCGATCTGCTCGGATTTGCTCCTTCCAACATCCACGCGTATATCTTAGGTGAGCACGGTGACTCTTCCTTCGTAAGCTGGACAAACAGCTACATCGGATGCAAATCGCTGCTTGAATACCTCGATGAACAACAGATCTCCTTACTCAAACTGCAAAACGTTTATATTGAAGTGCGTGACAAAGCCTATAAGATCATCGATCTGAAGAAAGCCACCTACTACGGTATCGGTCTTGCCTTAAAACGGATTGTTTCTGCGATCCTGAACAACGAACACTGCATTCTGCCAGTTTCCTCTTATCAGGATGGTCAGTATGGTCAGTATGGTTACTTTATTTCCACTCCAACCGTTATTGGAAGTAATGGTGCGACTCAGATTCTGACTCTGCCACTCAACGAAAACGACCAGAACCGTTTCAACAATTCTTTCAACACTCTGGTTTCAACCATTAAAGAGAATCTCGCCGATATCATCGACGTTGACTAATCCCCGGTTTTCCCATTCCTTTGAAGGATCCGCTTCATTGGAAATCCTCTGAAGACTTTTGTGAGAAGGAAAGTCTTTATCGTACAGGGATACAGTCACATGATCAGAGAACTGTCCATTGGATGGTTCTCTTTTTATTTGCGGCTCTGTTCTTTAGATCCTGTTCTTTAGATCCTGTGGGTCCTGTTTTGAGTATCCTGTTCCTTCAGCCGGCGTTTTTATAAAATGACTTTTGGTCTGCCCATTGCGCTTTTCTGGGAATTTGACCGGCTTAACTGCTTAAGTTTTCGTTTATTCATCGAATCTCTCCACTCCCTGCTCCCTACCTTCTTTCTTTTGCTTCTTTCGCTGGTGATTCTTTTTGATCCTCGCTCAAATGAACAGTTATCCAAGTCAGATACCACGTTCGTGAGTAAGTTTCATACCTGCCGCCATAAATTCAGGTAGACTGAAGGCAATACAAATTCACTGCCCATTTCAGTCTCCAGTTCTGAAATTGGTCTGATCTGCAAACGTCCCAGTTCATGAAAGATCAGAAAATGAACAAATAAAATTTGGAGGCATCTATTCAGATCCGGCAGACAAATCGGTCCAGATCAAACCAGAAAAAATGAAAACATACAGAAATCGGAAAATATTTCTTGAAAACAGTGTTTCTGTTAAGCATCTTTTAAGATTTGTCTGCCATACTTCAGACGCACGAATATCTTAGAGACGACTTAAAGGAGATTATGAGATGAAAAAATGCCCAGTCTGCCATACCGAATCGGATGACAATGCAAAATTCTGTCAGGAATGTGGTCATCCATTTAATTTCGAGGCGGCAGAAGATCATACAAACATAGAAGGATCCGCTGATCTTTCAAAGGAAGCCGTTCAGGAAGTTTCCAATGAAGTTCAGTCTGACTCCTCCGAACCTGCTTATCACAACGAACCAATCGCCACGTTTGAAAATACTGAAGACCAGTCTGTACAGGCTGAAACCCAGACGGATCCAAGTGAACCTGTCCAGGATCTGGGCGAGCGCTGGTATTATGTAGAATCTGGAAAATCCAAAGGTCCTTTTTCCAGAAGCCAGTTCCTGGACTTAATTGTCGATGGAACGGTTACACCAAGAACCTATGTCTGGACCAAAGGTATGGACGAATGGACATACCTGAAAAACACTGCTTTATATGGCAGGGATAACAATCAGGAAACTGCTCCAGCCCAGCCAGAAGCGCCTGTTTTTGAACAGAACACAGTTTCGGAATCTGGCTCTTACACCCAGCCACAGTCGGTTTTACGCAATGAGGAAGCCGAAGATCAGCGCTGGTTCTATGTGGTTAAAAACCGCACCGTTGGTCCATTCTCCACCGAAGTGATGATCCGCAACATCCATCAGGGAATTATTGATGGTTCGACTTACGTATGGAGAGAAGGCTACGATGACTGGAAACACCTGGCTGATACTCCATTTGCCCAATACCTGCCAGATGACAGCTCCCGTTCTTATTCCACAACTGGTGAGTCTTTTGATGATCGTGGGGCCTACTCCCATAACAACTACACCTCTTCCAATGTGGAAGGTGTTGTCCCAACCCGCAATATCATGCTGTATCTGCTGTTATCCATCGTCACCTGTGGAATTTTTGAACTTGTCTGGTTCTATCTGATCGCTGCTGACATCAACAAACTTTGCATCGCCCGCGGCCGCAGACCATTAACCGATCCGATTCTGGTTCTGGTTTATTCTTTCCTGACCTGTGGAATCTATTCGATCTACTACTTCTGGAAAGCTGGAAACACACTGTATGAACTCAATGAGGGCCGTCAGCCAAGCGTTGGCGTGATTGCGGCAATCCTTGGTCTGATTCTCCAGCCAGCAGCTCTTGCGATCATTCAGGACCAGATCAATGGCATGGCTGAAAACGACTAACACCAGCCCAAATTCTTATTTTCACCGCTATGGCAAATCACTTCTGCTGATCTGCCTGCTGGCGATTGTGGTTCTGGTTATCGGCTACCATTGTCCGTTTTATGCAGTCACCCACATACGCTGTCCCGGCTGTGGAATGACCCGCGCCCTGATTGCTCTTCTGATGGGCAACTGGCGCCTTTCGCTGACCTGGCATCCGATGCTTATCCCTTCAATCATTCTGGGTCTTCTAGTTTTTCTTCTCTGGAAAAAAAATCGGAAGGCAGCCCAGATACTTGTATGGATCTGGATTAGCGCCATGCTCGTTTGCTGGATCTATCGGCTGATTTATGTTTTTCCCTATGACTACACCTGGATGCGCTGATTCTTTGCGGTCATGAGTTGTACCGGGGATTCAGTTCTGTCCCAATAAGACACAGAATCAAAATCCAGAAATCCTGCCCTTGAAGCGCTGGCTGCTTTGATTGTTCAAAGTCCGCCAGCGCTTTTTCTTGCACTGCCCTATTTTCCAATTACCAATCGGAAAATAGGGCTAAGCCCCAGGACCAGATCATCAAACGTGCGAGCTTAGTGAATCCTATATAATAGGGCCGGAATATAATAAGGCCGGGAATTTATATAGTTACAGGAATTCAAGTCATACCAAATAAAAATGCCAGAACTTCTGATGTGCTGATCAGAAATTCTGGCATTTTTGCAGCGTCTGTTTGTTTTACTGACTGACTTGATTCGTCTGCTCAATCAGCTGATCCACCTCTTCGACCGTATTAAACAGGTTGCAATGTGGCCTGGAGTCCAGAATCTCTATGGAATCCAGATGGTAATGACCTGAGAACCAGATCTTGTAGTCCAGTTTCTTGCGAATCTCTTCCAGAAAATCAATCTGGTTGATTCGATCATCACTGTACAAATCCATGTTCACAGGATATTTAGTTGAAAGTGAATGAGCAGCCGGGACATCATGGCTTAAGACCACATCAACTTTCCAGTTTCTCTCATCCAGAATCATACGGGCATGCTCTGCTTCTTCTCTGGAGAAAATCTCCTCATTCCACCAGTTCATCCCCTGCTTGCGAAATTCTACATCATGGGAAAAACCGCCTCCTAAAGCCAGCCAGCTTTTTCCACCGAAGTCATAGACTTCGCCGCGCAGCAAGTGGAAAACATTTTTCCGGATCTGCGCTGCCCTGCCCCCTTTCCAGTCCACCACTGGAAAAGTATTGAGAACATCAAAATTCTCATGGTTTCCATCGATGAAGACAGTTGTCCAGGGCAGGCTTTCAAACCAGTTCATCCAGAACCGGTCCGAGCTTCCACCATCCCAGATACAACCAAAGTCACCGCAAATTACCAGATAGTCTTGATCTGTCATTGTCTGCCCCGGAATAAACTCCCGGGGATTAATTTTATGAATGTCAAACGCCCCATGTGTATCACTGGTAAGATAGACCATCTCTTAACCTCTCAAATCTAATCTCTTTTTCTGCCGAACTATTTCTAATTTATCTGAAAATCAGTCTTGTTTGTATACATTTTAAATAAGATAACGAATTTATGGCAAATAGTTGCATTTCGCGGCATTGTGTAAACGGTTTCCGGATGATCACAAAAACTAACGGCAATTTTCTGTATTGGTCATAATTTACATCTTAATCTGTCTGTTTGATTTTAAATAATCATATTTTCAGGAAATATCGAGTATTGTTATGTTTGATTCCACAAAGATTGGTTATATGAATCGACATATGATCGAATTTACTAAAAATAAGATCATTTGTGTTAAACGGTCTTTATTTCAGATAATTATAAATCATAGCCGAAGATATTATCACAAATTCCGATCTTTATAAGCAAAATTTCTAAAAAACGTACCCGCGAAAAAACGGCCGCCGGACAAAGCCGATGGCCGCTTCAATTCAATTCTTAAAGTAAAAGGGAAATATAAATTTGTAAGTGGATGAGACCCACCTATAAATTCATTTGTGGTTGAAAAAACGCGAGTTAAAG
>CAJTVE010000092.1 GCA_910579655.1 uncultured Allobaculum sp.
GCATTAGAACGAACCGCCCGGTGCCGATCGGCATGCCGTGGTGGTGTGAGAGGGGCTTAGATGCTACCTACTCGATTCCTGAAAGCATTGTGCTTGCTTTTCGATCGAAAGACTGCCTGAAAAGCAGGTCAACAACAAACAGGAAAATCCAGAAGACGTTTACAATCTGTGCTAGAGACGCCCCAGAATTGTCAGTATAGATCCTGACGGGGATAGGGGATCTCTTGTGAAAAACGGTCGTAAATTGACAAAATCAAACCGTACAGCTAAAATGAATGAACTGTTTGTTCAATAGAACAGAATGTAAGCGATAGAAATATCCAGATACAAAATTGTCTGTTCAAGATAAAACAGGATCGTTTAGAATAAGACCAAAATGGCGTGTTTTCTCTTATTGCGGCTGTAGAATTCAAGTAAAGAATGAAAACGGCATGGGATGAGAGTAGAATAAATTACGCAACACGATGGAATTTGAAACAGGGAACATGGAAAGGAGCAAGAATTCCGCTTCGCCTTGCGAAGAGAAACCCTGTGTATGTGTCTTTATGAAAAAATGGATTCAGACTGTATTGTGCTCCCTGATGAGTGCAAGTTTACTGTTACCCACAATGCCAGTTCATGCGGTTGCCCCCTCTGATATTCCTGTTCAGCCCGCTGGCACAGATCTTTTTACAGAAACGGACGAGAACGAGGATGATGTTCTGATTGCTCCCTATAAAGTCTTAGGGGAGGATGAACGTTCTGTTGTCACAGATACGACAAAATTTCCGTATTCCGCCATCTGTAAGCTTTTAATTACCTATGAGAAAAACGGATTATGGTACAAGGAAGTCGGAACAGGTTTCTTAATTTCTGAAAACCAGGTTCTGACGGCTGGTCATTGCCTGTATAACCGTAAGCTTCAGACGATTGCCCGTTCCATTGAAGTGACTCCAGGTGCAAACAAAGGCCAGGCTCCGTATGGAACCTTCACCGTCACCACCGATCAGCTGGTGGTCAATCCGGATTACCTGCAGTCCGGTCGTTCGGAAGATGACTTTGGCTTCATTCAGCTTGATTCTCCAGTTGGACGCAAAACCAAGTATTTCTCCTTTGCGGATACTTCCAATCTGAGTGAGAATGAAACTTTCACGTTATGCGGCTATCCATATGAGTCCACGGCTTCGGGGTATCCAAGCGAAAATGAAATGGTTCAGAAATATGGCACTGGCAGCCTGGCTCATGCTCTGAACACGCCAGACAATGTGCTCCAGCATGATATCGACTCGGCTCCAGGTCAGAGCGGCTCGCCAATCTTCAACTCGAAATACGAAGTTGCTGCCATTCATACCATTGCCTATAACAACTACGACCTCAATGGGGCTGTACTCATTGATAACAAGGTCAAAAGCTTCTTAAGCGAGTATACTCGTACGCCGCAGACAGACAATGCGGTGTACCGCCTGTACAACCCGAACTCTGGCGAACACTTCTACACACCAAACTATGCAGAACTGATCGCCGATACCAAAGCGGGCTGGAATGATGAAGGCATTGCCTGGTATACCGAAACGGAGAGTACGGGAATTCCAATGTATCGTCTGTACAACCCCAACAGCGGCCTGCACCACTACACGTTAAGTGAAGGTGAGCGCAACGCGCTGGTTAAGCTGGGCTGGAACAACGAAGGCATTGCCTGGTATACTTCTCCCAACAAGAGTGATCCAGAGGTTTATCGTCTCTATAACCAGAACGATGGCAACCACCATTACACTGTTTCTTCCTACGAACGCGATTCTTTAATCGCAGCAGGCTGGGACGATGAAGGCGTGGCTTTCCAGACCCGGATGCAGTAAACAAAACAAATTCGTCTCACATGCTCTACACAGAAATAAAGCGACAGCTCTTCGGATCTGCCGCTTTTTTGCGTTTTGTGGGCGAAGTGAAGGTTTTTGATCGGATATTGGAAGTCGTGATGACTTTTTCAGATTGGCAAAACATTGTATTTGGTTAGTCTGCTACAATAACAGACGAAAGCTTTCATTCTGTTGAAAATCAGATGGAATGGACTTAAATCTGAACAAGTACTTGCCAGAATGAAACGCTCTCTGAACTTTTTTCCACAGGTTCAGTCTTCTTCCAGTATTCTTTGATCTTTGATCCTCCCTGATATTCAGAACAGAAAGATTGCAGGGATATTCTTTCCTTGCTGATCCAATGAACAAATGGTTAAAAATGGAAATGTCTATCTGACGCTGATCGATGAATTCATGAATGCTCATCGGCCTTATTTTTCCCCGACTCCTGCCCTGAGCATTCCGATACCTGTTTCCAGGTTATGGGGAGACCTGGCATGAATTCCGTGATCGATCTGAGTGAAACAGAAAATAGATAAATGACATAAAACTTCTGTTCTGCGCTGGAACACTGAATGGGTGTGGCACAAATGGAGAAAAACTATGAATAACTATATCGAAATGGCAAAACAGGCTTACCGGGTTGGGGAACAGCTTGCCGATCAGATTGATCGCGAAGATCCATCTTTTTCCAAGCCTTTGGGTCGTTCTTTGAAAGATCAGTACCGGCTGGAGTTGTTCTCCTACATGCTGTATCTGATTGAGACCAGTAAAGATTTCTCAAAAGATCGGATTCACTTTCTGAATGAAGTGTTTGGCTATCATTATTCTCCTGAAGACATTGAGGAACTGATCGGGCGCCTGAAACTGCATGACAATCACTTTGCGAATATGATTCCGGTGATCGTCAAAGGCGCCTATCGGGCAGATCGCGCCATTTCGCCTTCTTACAATGGCCATATCGATGTGATTTTACCGGTCTTCCAGAAAATGGGAGATTTTGCGGCCGCTTACGCCAACAATGGCGACGTGCTCGAAGAAGTTGACCGAAAGATCTACAACATGGCGTTAGTGACCTGGATTCGTTCTCAAAAAGATAAATCCCGGGCTGCCTCCCATACGGCACCGGTTCCCCCGATGCCTGATCTTTCTTTTCCAAGTCTTGATGAATTGAATCCAGAGTTTCCTTCTTTAACGGGCGCAGACAGTACAAGTGCGAATTTGATGAGCGTATCGAAGACTGAGCCAGAAGCCAAGAGCCAGGAAGAACCTAAGGAAAGTCTGGAAGAGCTGATGGCCCAGCTCAATGAACTGACGGGTCTGAAGAGCGTAAAAGATGATGTGACTTCACTGACCAACCTGCTCAAAATCCGAAAAATCCGCAAAGAGCGCAATATGAAAGATATTCCGGTCTCTATGCATCTTGTGTTTACCGGCAACCCAGGGACTGGAAAAACAACCGTGGCCCGTCTGCTGGCCAAGATCTACCATTCCCTTGGCGCTTTATCCAAAGGCCAGCTTGTCGAAGTCGACCGCTCGGAACTGGTCGGCGGTTATGTTGGCCAGACAGCCATTAAAACCCAGGAAGTCACAAACTCTGCGTTGGGCGGGGTATTGTTTATCGATGAAGCGTACAGCCTGACCGCAGGCAAAGACAAACAGGATTTTGGCTATGAAGCGGTGGATACTTTATTGGTTGAAATGGAAAACCATCGCGATGATCTGGTGGTTATTGTTGCTGGCTATCCGGAGCCCATGAAGGAATTTCTCAACTCCAACCCCGGTCTGAAATCCCGCTTTAATAAGTTTATTTTCTTCCCGGACTACACCCCAGAGGAGCTGTTCGATATTTTCGATGGCATGTGCAAAAAAGGCGGGTACCGTTTAAGCGAAGCCGCGGCCAGAAAAGCCAAAGACATCTTTACGGATCTCTTTGAACACCGTGACGATAACTTTGCCAATGGCCGTTCTGTTCGCAACTTCTTTGAAAAAGTCATGATCAACCAGGCCAATCGCCTGGCTGCTTTAGAGGATCTGAGCGATGAGCAGCTTGAAACGCTGGAAGAACAGGATCTTCCGCTTGATTTCGGCCAGAGTGAAAAAGAAGACGACCCGATTGTCCAGGCTGCCAATGCCTATCAGGCCTCTTTAAAAGAACTCTCCCGCCTGGCCGAACAATCCCAATCCCCTGACCATCAGGCGGACACGGAGAATCGGACTGCAGATCCTGGTCTGGATGAAGATTCAGCTTCTATGCCGGATGCAGAAAGTCTTCTGATTGAGGCCGCCCAAAAAGAGGAGTTGCAGGATGTCGATTTGCAGGACCAGAAAACAACAGCCAAACCCATCGATCCCTCTTTGATCGATGGCCAGCCCCAGGACCAACAGGCACCATCCACCCAGGATGAACTTCCGGCTTTGCCAAAAGGAGACGAGGACCATGCCTAGTCTCTCTTTTCGCAAGACTGCCCATAGCAGCCGGACCGATTCCCGCCAGCTTTTATCGAATTCTCGATTGGCCAGCTCTTTTGGTCGTGCCCATCGGGTCAGAGCTCTGGAAGGTTTTGAAAGCGTCGATCCCTCTTTGCGTCCGCTTTCTTTCGCCCAGCAAGAGCAAAATGCGCTGGAAGCAATTCAACAGAGTATGGCCAATGTCGAGATTCCGATTCTGGTTGAAGATTACCAGCAGATCGCAAGCCTGGTCGCCAAAGATCTGGGCTGGTATCTGATTTATGAAGTAGTCATGACCGTCAAAGAACGTCTCAAACTGAATTCGGTCACGATGGATTTTTCCGAAAGTAAAAACGAACTCTACCATTTCGCAATCAAAGTCTACTTAGGCAGAGCCATCAGCCGTCATCTGTTTCATAACCGCCCGGTTGATCTTGCGGAAGGCATCGGGCAGCAGGCCCTGGAATACTTTGCCTTGCAGATGCCCATCGCTCCAACGTATAAGCTGGCATCCTATCTCAACTACCTGGAAAGCTGGGCTGGCGAACATACCGACTGGACTGATTGTGCCCCGCAGGCGTTTGATGATCTGGAAATCGAAGTCAGCTCAGACTGAGAATGCCCATCTCTTTGTCTTTGATCTTTTGAATTGTATTTTTTGCGTCTGATTCTTTCTTGAATCGTATATTTTTTCTCTGAAAACACAGCCGCCTGTCGCTCTTAGGGCTTTTGAAAGGCGGCTTTTCAATGTCTGTAAAGGCAAAAGATTCGAAGAAGGGATCAAATCCACAGACCTAGCTTCCTTGCAGTCATTCGATGCGAAATTTTGGATACGCCAGAAATTACTGAGACAGATTTGAAAAACAAGCGTTAACACAGGACCTCCTGACCGAGGTCTTTTTGGCGTGTCTTCCAGGATCGAAGAGGCTTGCCTTTGTGCAAACAGGATAGATTGAAAAAAGAAGAGCGGGGATGAGCAGAAGTTTGTATGACTTGGTATGGATGAAAAACTGGATGGAATAGTGGCAGTCAAAGAGGGAAGAGAATGGGTCTTCGGCAGAGTCTGGCTAAAAGGCCGTGAAGTTATCTAAAAATGGATATAAAAATCAAAGATTAAAAGTATATTGAAATAGGTAAGATCAACATCAAACAAGATAAGTCGAAATTTATTGTGAAAATCCGAATGGGAAAAAGTCATCCAAAACGGATGAGATAAATTTATAAAATAGCAAAAGCTGGTTGTGGTTGGTCACTTTGCCGTCCTGATCGGCATCGATTTGAAATGCGTCTTGTAAACACTTACAATGTGAACATGTTCAGGAAAGGAGTGGTTTTCATGAAAAGCAATGTCGCTGCTTACAATCAGACAAACACAAAAATGCCAAAGAAAACCGGAGCTCTTTTCCGTGCAAAGTCGGGTGGATCGGGCGCGAGCAGGCCATAGAGGACAGATGGGTCTGCGAAGAGAACAAGCGCGCAATGAAAGAAACCCGCTTTTTTCGTGCTGAATTCAAGGAGGATAAAATATATGGACGAGAATTTCAACAAAGTTTTCTGGGATGCCTGTGCAAATGGCGATTTCGCAATGGCAGTCGGTCAGATCCGTTCTGGTGCTGATGTGAATTACCAGAATGGTGATGGCAGAACCGCTCTGATGCGTGCTGCCAAACGCGACCGCAAAGACATCGTTCAGCTGCTGATCGACAATGGCGCGGATGTCAATGCTGCAGACAACTACGGAAAAACCGCTCTGATGGGCGCTGCCAAAAAAGGCAACCGCACCATCTGCAAGGCTCTGATCGAAGCTGGTGCGGATGTCAACGCAAAAGACGATAATGGCAGAACTGCTCTGATGCGTGCGGCTTTGCTTGGACAGGATCGCTGCATTCAGGTTCTGTTAGATGCTGGTGCAGACATTAACGCGCAGGATGAAGTAGGCCGTTCCGCTCTGATGGAAGCCTGCATCGCCTTCAAACGCGACACCATCAATATGCTTCTCGATCGCAATGCCGACGTAAACCTTTTTGATAATAACGGCTGCACCGCTTTAATGCGTGCTGCGTATGGTGGATACCCATCCCTGGTTGAAAAACTGATTGTCTATGGCGCAGACAAAGATATGACCGATAAACAGGGAAATACCGCACTTAACTATGTAAGAGAATACTGCAGAGCTCAGTTAGAGCCAATGCTTTCAATGTAAGGAAGGAATAACGAATTTATGAGAGATTATAAGAGCAGCGAAGTCCGCAATGTCAGCGTAGTGGGGCACTCTGGTGCTGGCAAAACATCAGTTCTTGAAGCAATGCTTTACTACACTGACGCCACTGACCGTTTTGGAAAAACATCTGAAGGCTCATCTTTAATCGACTTTGACCCAGAAGAAATTAAACGCGGCATCTCCGTTTATACCTCCATCGTTCCCATTGAATGGGATGACTGCAAGATCAACTTCATCGACACACCGGGATATCTCGATTTCGCAGGTGAAAAAGAAGCCGGTATGGCTGCTGGTGACAGCGTTCTGATTGTTGTCAATGCCAAAGATCCAATCGAACCAGGAACTAAACTTGCATTCAAAGAAGCCATTGCTTCCAAAAAACCGACGATTTTCTTCATCAACCACCTTGACGAAGAAAATACATCCTTCGATGATGCCTATGCACAGCTCCATGAGACTTTCGGTAAATCCGTTATTCCATTTGAAGTGCCAATCATTGAAAATGGCAAATATGTCGGCACTGTAAACATTCTGAAAAACAAAGCCTGGTACCACCACGGACCCAAAGCGTCTGACTCTGTTGCCCAGCCAGTTCCAGAAAGCATGGCGGATGAAATCGCAATGTACAAAGATCAGATTGCGGAAGCCGTTGCCATGGGTGACGACGAACTGATGGAAAAATTCTTCTCCGGTGAAGAATTCACAGATGCAGAACTGACAAAAGGTGTTCGAATCGGTGTTCGTTCCGGTGAAATCATTCCTGTATTCTCCGGATCCGCGATCGAATCCCGCGGTATTGGCCGTCTGATGGACCTGATCGTGACTTACTTCCCATCCTATTCGGAAAAAGGTCTGATTACGCTCGAAACGCCAGAAGGCGAACCAGTCGAACTGTTAACGTCCGAAGAAGAAGTCATGACCGCTCAGGTTTTCAAAACAATCATGGACCCATTCGTTGGCCGCATTTCTTATATTAAAGTTCTCTCTGGAACCCTTGCTTCTGACAGCCAGGTTGTCAATGGAAACAATGGCAAACCGGAAAAACTGGGTGCTCTGTTTACGATCAAAGGCCGTTATCAGACGGCTGCCGGTAAACTCTTTACTGGTGATATCGGTGCGATTTCCAAACTGCAGAACACCAAAACAAACGACACCCTGTGTGCCAAGGGAACTCGTCTTGTCAACAAACCAATTGTTTTTGACGAGCCACTTTTCGGCCAGTCTGTTGAACCAAAAACGAAAAACGATGAAGACCGTCTGTCTACAGGCCTGAATCGGATCGTTGAAGAAGACCCAACTTTCCGTGTTGAAAACAACCCGGAAACCAAAGAAACCGTGATCTATGGCCTTGGCGACCAGCATCTGGATGTTGTGGTCAATAAGCTGAAAAATAAATTCAAAGCGGATGTAAACCTGAAAGATCCGAAGGTTACGTATCGTGAAACCATCACCAAGACTGCTGTCGGCGAAGGCCGTCATAAGAAACAGTCCGGTGGTCATGGTCAGTTCGGTCATGTCTTCGTTGAATTCGCTCCAAACCCAGACGCAGATGAACTCGTCTTTGAAGAAAAAGTATTCGGCGGCGCTGTACCCAAACAGTACTTCCCAGCTGTTGAAACAGGTCTTCGTGAAAACGCATTGACTGGACCATTAGCCGGCTACAAGATGGTGAACCTGAAAACAACCCTTCTGGATGGTAAATACCACGATGTAGACTCTTCGGAAATGGCATTCAAACTGGCAGCCCGTCTGGCTTACAAAGATGCGATGACAAAATGCCGTCCAATCCTCCTTGAGCCAATCATGAACCTGACTGTCCGCGTTCCCGATGAATACACCGGAACCATTATCGGAGATCTGAATAAACGCCGCGGTGCAATCCTTGGCATGGATCCAGATGGTGACGAACAAGTCATCTCTGCCCAGGTGCCAATGATGGAACTCTCCCTCTATGCGATCGACCTTCGTTCCATGGCCCAGGGCTTAGGCACTTATTCCATCAGCATGGACCGCTACGATCCGGTTCCTGACAACATTGCCCAGCGCATTATTGCCCAGGCTGCTAATAAAGACTAATTATTTTTAAAATTAAAGCCCCTTCGAACACTACTGTTCAGAAGAGGCTTTCGATACTCTAATTTTCACGAGGTTTTGATATCTGCAGGCTTTTCAATATAGCTTGCGGTATCAAAACCTCATTTTAGGTTATGAGAAATTTCTGAAGAATTTATTCTCATTATATTTCTTTTGAAGCAGGGTAATAATGTTGAGGCCATTCGGTCTCTTACATTCTTCTCACATCCACGTAAAAACTATTCTCAAAAAGTTGGCGTAACTTATTTGATGAAATTTTACAGCTTGTTGAAAATATCTGATGTATCATTAGGTTTTTTCTTGATTTTGATGACCTTGAATCCATTAATTCTGCCTCTCACTGACCCCATGGCAAGCCATGGGGGTTGAAATACACCCCTGTTGCTTGACAGGACAGCTTCGGCTGTTGTCT
>CAJTVE010000093.1 GCA_910579655.1 uncultured Allobaculum sp.
AAGGCTACTCACAGACAACAGCCGAAGCTGTCCTGTCAAGCAACAGGGGTGTATTTCAACCCCCATGGCTTGCCATGAGGTCAGTGAGATCGCAATACACTTCCATCGGAAGATAAGCGTCTTCCTCGGTAAGAGAATCAAAGCCGATGCAATGAATCTGAAGGGTGGCGTTCAAGGAGCGCTTGGCGATGTGAGCAGCGTTCTGGAGAATCTTTCCATTGAGATCATAATCGACATCCTGGAGGTCTTCCGGATGGATTTCGTCTGATTCTTTAAACAAAAGAACATTGACGATATTTGCAAATACATCGTTGTGGTTGATAAATTTTTCGATTGCCTTTTTTGTTGTCATCTTAATTGTCTCCTTTGGCAGAATTCTGAGGAAACGCGTGATCGTATGATTCGAATAAATGTTGAAATGAAGCAGAAAGCCAGTGAACAGTTGTCCTGGATAGATGGTTTCTGAACAGGGAGGGCTTTCTGTTCTGGCCGCTTTTTCTGGCTTGGGATGAATGCGATCCGGTATTCTCTGTTTTTGTCAGAGCAATCCAAGAGGCCAAAGATCAGCGGATCTTGAAGCCATTCTTTCAATCAACATCAGCTCCTTTCTTCAGCCCTGACATTTTCATATTCGGAGAAATTGCAAAACTGTTTTCGGATCCGCAAACTTTTTTAAAGAATTTTTCTGCCTGAGAAAAAAGAAAAGTCAAAAATACGTTTAATAAAGTAGTTTTCGGCGATTAGAAGGCTTGATGAATTTTTGAAAGAATCTAAAAGAATCTATAGGCATATCAGACCGTTAGGTATATCAGGTAGAAGAGAATGCGGTCGATTGTTGTGGTCGATTCTTATTGAAGGATCTCGATTGTGGTCTTGAAATACTGTTCCTGGAAGGAAATGACCTGTTCGATCTGTTCTTTGGTAAAGCGCACGCCAGCTGGCGCAGCAATCAGTTTATCTTCAATATCATCTTCCCGATACGCAATCCCGATTACTCTGCCTTCGTAATCGGCTACCGGTTCGTTGACGCCAAGCAGGTAAACGTCAAGTTCTTCGCCATCCCCGCTGAAAACACCGGGAAGATATCCATAATTGACGGGATAGATGATGTCAGGATGTTTTGGATGGACACTTCCAAGCGGCCGGTCGATTTTGATCGCAATCGTTTTTCCAAGATAAGATCTGACAAGCGCTTTGCGATGCGTGTAGATTATGAAGTCAAATTTGCCCTCCTGATACTTCTCTTTGTCGCCTTGGGAAGGGAGCTGGCTGGCCAGAGTCAGTTTAAGATGTTCGTAGGCTGTGGCGGCTGAAGGCGTGGAGTTCAGGTAGTCTTTGAAATTAATGTGGTTGACCCAGTCCATGCTGCTGGAATGAACAACATAGACAAAGTGAGTCTCCAGGTCACCTGTCCCGTCGTAAAATCTTCCCGCGGTAAACAACAGCTGGCCGGGAAGACTGGCCTGCCGCTGGTAGTAGAGACCTTCTTTTTGCAGCTCTTTTTCAAAGGCCAGAATATCATCAAAATCATTGACTGCGATGGCAAGATCGATGATTGGTTTTGCCTTGATGGAAGGAATCGCCGTGCTGCCGATGTGTTGAATGGCCTGAATAACCAGACCCAGGATCTTCTTTAAACGCAACATGGAATTTTGGGCTTCAACTTCCCATTCCTTTTCGCGTTCGTAAAGTTGAACAGTTCCTCTTTTTAATCCCAGCATGAATTTTTCTCCAGATGACAATTGATGATCCAGAAAGACGGTCGGATCCATTTGTGGAATCATTCTACTGCTTCATGGCTGCCATCGAAAACAGAGAAGAAGTAAAGGGGATGGAAAAACTGTCAGGAAAGCAGGAAACAAAGAAACAAGTCAGATCCAAGATGGGAATACGCCGATTGCATGCAGCAACGGTCAATCTACAGAAGATTTCCAAAAGGAAAGCGGTTGATATTTTCAAAGGAAGAAAATACGAGTCTGACAAGGATACGTTGACCAGCCGGAAAACGTCCAGAAATGAAGAGAGCGGGTATTGATTGGAAAGGCTGAAACGGGATGAAAAGAGATTGCTCAGAAGTCAGAATTGGGAAAATGCCGATAGAATGAGCAGAAAAAAAGACACTGGACGTCACAGTGTCTTTTCCCGAAAGATCTCATGATCTCTCTCCGCCATTTATGATCAGCGGCGGTTCAGCATAAAAAATAGAAAGGAGGTTTGTCCGGTCACCCGGGCAGACTCATTATATAACGAAATAAAGTCTTGACAAAGACAGATTGCAGTTTCCTTAAGCTGGATGGCAAATTTGGTAGATTTTAAAACAAAAATAGGGATGTCCACCTTGTTAAATTCCAAATTTTCGAAAGATTTTGTCCGAATGAGCCTGTTCTTTTTCCAAATCGGATGAAAACTATTGATTCCTTCCTGAAACAGCATCCCACATGATTTTCGTGGGGTGAACAAAGGAAACTTGTCCTTCAAACAGAAGGAGTCATTTTATTTCAGACCAGGACGACAAGAAGAATGGTGCATATAAATTCTGGCCACGCACTCAGCAGGTATCCGTCTTCTGAATCCCGATTTTTTATCCTTTTTCAAATCTGGTTGCACGTCTGGTTTCTGATGACATGCTGGGATTTGCAAGGAGCAGGTCAACGCATAGCTGACTGATCTGGTGCGCCGATTTAATCGTCCAGACAAGCAAAGGCAAATCCAAAACATCAGGAGTGATTGCAAAAAGGATGAAGAATAAACTGGGTCTGGGGCAGGTAGGTCCGTTCACAATGACAGACCATGTTCAAAAAAGAGGGGATCGATTAAAAATCATCCAGATTCAGACGGATTCTGATACTCAAAGGCCAAGATTTGGCTGTTTCTGGTTCACTTATAGACTGAACAAGGTAGAATTCTTACCAGAGAACTATTAAGAAGCGTCACATTATTCAAGATTGCGCGCTAAACTAGAAGACAAAGGTTTTGGAAGAGAAGGAGTCTTAGTGAATCTCTTTTTTGAACTGACGATTTAAAAAGAATTCAGGATTCGATTTCTCTCAATGTTTCTCCAACCAATGATAAATCCAGTCAGTCGATCTTTCAGACAGGATAAGGGGCCTGGCTGATTCTATAGGAAAACAGATTGACACTGATCAGGGAATAGAAAGCATAGAAATAAGAATGGATAAGAGATCCATCAGAAAGGATGAGGGGCATGGCATTACGTAAAGATCAAGTCATCGTCTGGTTTTCACAGACGGAAAAGGGGGATCAGAAACAGTTGTTTCTGCTGGTCTGCCCCTATTCCCGGCTCAAAGACGTCGATAACCGTCTGCAGGCCGCAGCTTCCAGAAAAGTGAAGGGAAGCCGCCTGGAACATCTCGATCCAGTCTTGCTGGAAGAAGCGGCGGTTCCGTTTGTACAGGACTATCTGGACACGATTTTTCGAATCGCAGATCTTTGCGGATTTGGAATCACCTATCCAATTAAGGCCAGTCAGCTGGAACAGAAAGCTTTGAATCTGGCTTCTTCCTTTCTCAAGGAACAGTATCCGGGCTGTGAATTTCTCATCCGCTATGATGAACGAAAAGTCAGAGCGTCTTTGGTCAGCGGCTGGATGCGCAAAACCCAGCTGCCAGCGCAGATGGATCCAACTGATCTTTCGACCTCAGTTGGACTGCAGAGTGCAAGATTACTTGGGGCTTTGAGTAAAGATTCATCAGATGCACGGATCAGTAGTCTTTACGAAAAAGTCCACCTGCAAAGTCTGATGGCGCGTAAGTGGAAACTGTTGATGGCCAGGGATATCTATCTGGATCTGGTTGAGCGCAAGGCGAGGGAAAGCGTTCAGACTTTATTTGAACGGATTCCAGAGCTAGTGGATGAAGGCCAGTTTGAAAAATGGCTGAAAAAGAAAGTCACACCGGCTTTTCTGGCCAAAGCAGCCGATCTGGCAGCAGATCCAGATCTCAGAGAACTGATTTTAACCAGTGCTCCAAACCGGCTTGAAGCGCAATATGAAACCTTAAAAGCAAACCAGAAGCAGGCTGAACTTCCTTTTCCACAGGAAGACTTCGATGCCTTTGCGAATGGCTATGCGAATCATTTTGTCTCTTTGCTGGATCCGGCAAGATGCGGAATTGAGCAGGAAGACTGGAAATCAAAATCAAAACAGCTGCTGATGGACTGGGTTGAACAGCCTGAAAAAACCGGCCGCATGAAAGATACGATTTATCTGATGTGCAAGGATAAAACCCTGCATCTTTTGCAGACATCACTTGCAGAATGCCTGGCAGCAGATCTGGAAGCGGACAAAGAAATCCCCTGTGGAACCTGGCAATATACCGAGATGCCAGTTCATCAGCTTGACGATTTTCTGGAGCGGATTTCCCAGAGTCATCCAATTCCAAAGCTGTATGTCAAAGGCTGGCTGAATAACCGGATTCGTAAATGGTCGATTGAAAACAACCGCTTTTTACCGCTTTATGAACTCGAAAGAAGCCATGAGCAAATGCTTGATCGCTTCACCCCTCCAGCCCGCACCTTTGTCTATCCGCCTGCTGCTAAAAAAGAGGGAACTCGATGGTTTAGCCCGGAAGTGGAAGAGGCTCTGGATGTGGAAGATTATGAATTTCTGGCCACTCACCCGCTCAATGCCCAGGAAACCAGACTGCTGGCTTCTTGCCTTGCCGCCGGTTTATCGAGAAATAAAGCCGGGCAGTATCTTGCCCGAAGCAAAGCGCCATTTTATGGGCTGGTCCGCACCTATTTATTCTCGAGCAAGGTACAGCGCTTTCTTGACCGCCGGAAATTCGTTGCCGAACAGACGATGCTGTTAAAGCCTAATCTGTCTTTAGCCGCCATGAAACGGATTCATGGCATGGTGATGAATGGGATTCCAGTCGACTGGCTCAATACCAACCTGGCTGGCGGCATGTCACTGAGCGCGATGGATCGAATGGAACTTCAGTATCCATATGGGGTTCTTCCTTATTCGTGGCAGTTTTTTAGCCGCATGCCCGAGTCGCTGCAACAGTGGCTTTTAGCCAAGGCCAAACTGGCCAATCCCCACTCTAATGAAGCAACCTTGCAAATTCAGCTTGACTGCCTCAATGAAAACTTTGCGGTTTTACTGATGCAAAACGATAAGCGCAAGGAAGCAGAAAAATAGTTGCTTATGCCAAACCTTATCCCCGCCTCAACTCTTCGAAGGTCAGATTCAATCAGGTCTGAAGGTTTTAGACGGGGATTTTTGCGTCCAGCGAACGGTTGGACGATGGAATTTGCCAGAGATGGAATTTGCCAGAGATGGAATTTGCCAGAGATGGAATTTGCCAGACGATGGTGAATTTACAAAACGCGAGAATGACCAAATGAAGAAATTGTTGGACTGTGGAGGATGAAAAGCTATGAAAAAAACGGCCTTCAGAAAATCTGAAAGCCGAACTTTACGAGAGATAAACAAGGCAGGAATGAAACGGGTGCGAAATCTAAGCGCCAACCAGAACAACTTCGCGCAGTTCTGGGAATTCATCCAACAGAAGCAGACGGATGCCGGTCGAGAAATCTTCTCCGGCCATCATGCATCCGGCGCAGGCACCTAAGAAGGTCACATAGGCGATTCCATCTTCATCAATACCAAGCAGTTCAACGTCGCCGCCATCGTGCTGGATGTAAGGACGGATTTTATCAATGATATCATTGGCTCTTTCTTCCCAGGCATTCCGCTGGGCACGGGTCAGTTTTTCACCTTCCGCAAGAGGCTTGATTTCAACAGGCTGTTCGCTTCCTTCAGGATCAATTGTGGATGGAACTGGTTCTACAGTTTCCTGATCGGCAGCTTTTGCTGCTTCAGGTTCAGTTACAGATTCAGATACGTTCTTTTCAGTTGCTTCAGACATGATTATCTTCCTTTCTTATGCGAAAACCGGAGCCATCAAAAACGGAAGGATCAGGCCGATCAGAAAACCGCCCAATACTTCGACATTCTTATGGCCCAGCACAGTTTTAAGCTTTTCAGCGTAGAGGGGGCTGTCCAGTCTGACAGTTCCGGAAGTCCGGATATCCTTAATCAGTTCCTGGGTCAGCGCAATACTCTTACCAGTGTAATAGCGAACATGAGAAGCGTCATACATCACGATAAGAGAAAAGACGGCGGTGACCGCAAAAAGTGCGGAATTGAAGCCTTCTTGAATCCCGATTGCCATCGACAGGGCTGTCACTGTCGAGGAGTGGCTGGAGGGAAAGCCGCCGGAGGCTATTGCCCACTTCGGTTCCCATTTCCCAGTCTGATAATAATACACCGGAATTTTAAGAACCTGGGCAAGAATCGCGGCAAATAGTGAAGTCAGCAGTGGATAAAGCGAAGATGGAAACATATTACTCTCCTTACTTCGTATGGAAAACTCCATGCGTTTCTGTTCGGTTTACAGAGAAGAACAGATGAAGTTTCTGTTTTAACGGGCACAAATCTCAGATTGAGATCAAAAACCACCACGAAAATCAGGTGGTTCGTTTAGAGTATACCACTGCCGATTTATCCGTCCGGCTTAGATAATCGCTCAAGTCAAAGGACAGAAAAGAGTGCGATTCAAAGGGATAAATCCCTCATCCAGGCCATTTATCCCTGTGGACTCTGAAAATGGACAGGTTCTGGCCCTGAATTGGATTCATTTTTTAAAAGCCCGAAAAGAATCCTGTAATCCGAAACGTGCAATCCAGAGACTTTCCCTGGCAATGATTAACAGGATGCGCATCTCAAAAGAGGAGCGATGGTATAATAGCCCTAACCAAAGATTTAGGAGGAAAAAATTTTGATCAAACTTGATTTATCCCATGCAAAACTCAATGAGTCTCCAAGCGTGTGGAAAGACAAAGTAGCTGAACTCGATGCTGCACTCGTGAACAAAACTTGTGCTGGCAGCGACTTCACTGGCTGGATGACCTGGGCACAGGATTACGACAAAGAAGAATTCGCCCGGATCCTGACAACTGCTAAAAAAATCCAGGATAACAGTGATGTACTCGTCGTATGCGGTATTGGTGGAAGCTACTTAGGTCCTCGTGCCTGCATCGAAATGGTTAACGGCCTGTATCCAGCAAACCAGAAAGTAGAAGTCATCTACACTGGCAATACATTCTCTTCAACCTACATCAACCAGGTGATGGAATATATTAAGGATAAACGCGTGACAGTCAATGTCATCTCGAAATCCGGAACCACGACGGAAACTGCCATTGCCTTCCGTATCCTGAAACAGTTCATGGAAGACAAATATGGTGAAGAAGCCAAGGAACGTATCATTGCAACAACTGACCGTGCAAGAGGTACATTAAAAGCCTTAGCGGACAAAGAAGGTTATGAAACATTCGTAATCCCTGATGATATCGGTGGACGTTTCTCCGGCATCACTCCAGTTGGCCTGCTTCCAATCGCAGTTGCCGGCATCTCCATTGAAGATCTGATGAAAGGTCTTGGAGATGGCATGAAAGAATATGGCAGCGCCAATATTGATGAAAACCCATCTTATCAGTATGCAGTTGCCCGCCGCATCCTGCAAAACCAGGGCTACGATGTAGAAATGTTCGTTGAATACGAACCACAGATGCAGAAAGTTGCTGAATGGTGGAAACAGTTATTCGGCGAATCCGAAGGTAAAGATGGTCTGGGCATCCTGCCAGATTCCGCTGTCTTCTCAACAGATCTGCACTCCTTAGGCCAGTTTATCCAGGATGGCAAGAAAGTTCTGTTCGAAACCAACCTGTATGTGGATCAGCCACCTGTAGATTTCCCGTTCCCATCAGATAAAGAAAATCTGGATAACATGAACTACCTGGCTGGCAAATCCGTCGACTGGGTGAACAAAATGGCTGCCCAGGGTACTCTTGATGCTCACGAAAACACTGGCGGAGTTCCAAACATCGTCTTAACAATGCCTGGAATGACTGCTTACGATTTCGGTAACATGTGTGCATTCTTCTTCAAAGCCATTGCAATGACCACACTGCTCAATGGATCCAACCCATTCAACCAGCCTGGTGTCGAAGTTTATAAGAAGAACATGTTCAAACTGCTCGGTAAAGAATAGTCTTTCCAGTTCTTGATCACAATTTCGCTCTGAATAAAAATCTGTCTTGATCCAAGGCAGGTTTTTTTTATTCATGACCAGCACAACGAAAACAAGCAGAAACAAGATGATCAGAAATAGAGTTCAATATCAGGCTTTACTGGAAACTGCCAGATACAAATCCAAAAATGAGCATGAAAAAAATCCAATGCAGTATTCGGGAATTAATATTGAAAAAGCAGGATACTGTTGGTTCAAATCAATGGACTTTGATAAATATCAGGAGGACACTATGGAATTTAGAAAGATGAGACGAGGAAGACAAGAGCTTTCCTTAGAAGAAACAGAAGCAATTCTCAATCGCCAGACTGCTGGTGTTCTGGCTTTATCCGGCGATGGAGGCTATCCTTATGCGGTACCGATCAGCTATATTTATGCGGATGGAAAACTGTATTTCCATTGTGCCAAGTCAGGACACAAACTGGATGCAATCCGCAGGGATCCGAAAGCATCATTTTGTGTGATCGATCAGGACCAGATCGTCCCTGAAAAGTTTACTACCTTGTATCGAAGCGTCATTGTTTTTGGACAGGTCCAAAGGATTGAAGACGAAAAACAAAAGCGTTCCGCTATTGAAAAATTAGGCCGAAAATATGGCGAAGGAATGCCCCAAGAAAGGCTGACGGCAGAAATTGATGGAACGTGGAAAGCGCTGGAGATGCTGGAAATGGAAATTGACCATATCACGGGCAAGCAGTCCATTGAACTGGTGCCCCCTGTCATCAAGAAATAAAGCCAAAAAGAACTTTCATCGCGCAACAGCAATAGCCAGCCAGAAGAGGATCTGACAGGCTGGAATCAAAAATCTGAGTTTTGCAGGATTTTATAACAGATTATGAATAAAACTGTCATATTTTGCATGAGTAATGCGAATATGGAG
>CAJTVE010000094.1 GCA_910579655.1 uncultured Allobaculum sp.
AGCTGCTACCATACATGAGAAATCCGCCTGATATTAGGTTCTACTTCAGATTTCTAGTGTTAACTTAATGACATTGCTATAATCTATAATCTATAATCTATAATCTATAATCTATAATCTATAGTCTGTGAAAAAAGACCTGCAGCACATGGCTGATTTTCAAATCATCTATGTGCTGCAGGTCTTTTTTGTCCCTCTATATTCAACAAAATGACTGTTTAATTTAACAAACAGCTCTCTGAATTGGAAGCGATTACAGGATATACTTGGCTCACAAGTCAGGCGCACGCCTCAAGAAAAGGAGAAAACTATGAGTCAATCTTCGAAATCACCGTCCTACAAAAAAGTATCAGCTCGTGAAAAGTATGCCTTCGGCATCGGTGCCATCGGAAAGGATGCGATCTGCAATATGGTCGGCTCCTTTTTGATGCTGTACTTCACAGATACCTTGTTTCTCGCCCCCGCATTCGTCGGTATCCTGTTTTTCGTCGCCCGGATCTGGGATGCCATCAACGATCCGATGATGGGAATGATCGTCGACAACACCCGTTCCCGCTTTGGCAAGTTCAGAATCTGGCTGGTAATCGGCACACTGGTCAATGCGGTTGTTTTTATCCTGTTATTTCACACCTTTAACCTGCAGGGAACGTCCCTCTACATCTATGTCACTGTGATGTATATCCTCTATGGCATGACCTATACGATTATGGATGTTCCTTACTGGTCCTGGCTGCCAAATCTGACCAACGATCCTCATGAACGTGAATCTGTTTCAGTCATCCCCCGATTCTTCGCCTCTCTGGCCGGATTTAGCGTGGCAACATTCGGCTTGTTTGTCATCAACTGGTTCAACCAAAAAGCAGGTCTCGATAATCTCTATGCTGAACATGGATTTACAATGTTTGCCATCATGATCGCCATCCTCTTTATCGTGACCATCGGCATTACCGTTTTGAATGTCAAAGAAGAATCCACTCTGGATGCCAAAGCCGAAAAAACGAGCTTAAAACAGGCTTTAAAAATCATTGTTGAAAATGATCAGCTGCGAGCATTTATCGGATTGCTTCTGACTTTCAATCTGGCCACCCAGATCGCCAAAGGATTTGCGGTTTATTACTTCAAAGCTGTTTGTGGAAATGAGTATCTCTATTCTGTTTTTGGAATGGCCATCCTGGCTGAAATGGTCGGTCTGGTGCTGTTTCCTTCCATCGCAAAGAAACTGTCTCGGCAGAAAGTATATTTCTTAGCCTGCGGATTAGCTGCTTCTGGCCTGGTTCTGCTTGGAATCTTCGGCTTTGTTCTTCCACAGTCTGTTCTCGGGGTTGTTCTTTCCTGCGCAGTCCTGTTTTTCGGATCCGGTCTTTCTTTAGGAGTAACAACCTGCTGCATGGCCGATGTCATCGACTATGGTGAAGTTCGCTTCGGCGTCCGCAACGAAAGCGTTCTCTGCTCGGCGCAGACATTCCTGATGAAGGCAGCAATGGCTGCAGCCGGTGGTTTAACTGGTATTGGCTTGAGCCTGGTTGGCTATAAAGCCGAACTGCCGGTCCAGAGTGCGGTAACGATTCTGGGGATTCGGGTTTTGATGATCGTGATTCCTGCTTTACTTGCTGTGTTGAGTCTTTATATCTACAAACGTTTCTATACGCTTAAAGATGATCAAATGAGGGAAATTACCCGCAAACTCAACGAAAGAAAATCAACGTCTGTTCAGGCAGAACCTTCTGTAAATCCAGACTGCGATCAAGATGCAGAAGATTTATTGCCTGAAATGTCCTGATCTATCCCAATCAGTTTTTACAAAACCTGATCCGGAGGGATCCTTCCATTCTATATTTCTTGTCCATATCCCTTGCCCATAACAAATTGGCATGAAGTGTACCCACCGTTGGTTCAGATGGCTCTGCAAAAACAGCCAATTAGAGTTTGCTTGCAGAGCCCGTTCTGTTTAATGAAGCATTGGATTGATTTCAAACAGAATAAAGCAAGGAAGAAGAAATAGAGAAAACCTGACAATGTATAAAAGCCAGCAATGCATAAAAATATAGAAAGGATTTTTTACAATGGAAGCCCAAATTTTTGTTTCCGACGACAGCAAAGTATTTCATCTTACCAATGGCTCCTTCAGCTACATCTTCCAATGTCTGCCTGATGGTCATTTATCTCATCTCTGGTCTGGAAAAGCAGTCCGGCCAGACGCTCAATACACCCATTTTCATGAAATTTATCCGCGGCCGATGACCAGCTGCCCCAATGAGAACAGCTGGTATTCACAAGAACATACCGCCCAGGAGTATGGCACCTTTGGCAGTTCTGATTTTCGTTCTCCAGCTCTTGAAATCAGACATCCGGATGGGAGCACGCTTTCTGATTTCCGATTGAAATCGTGGACAATTCAGGAGGGCAAACCTGCCTTAAAGAGGCTTCCTGCCACCTATTGCGAAGACAGCACCGAAGCCAAAACGTTAGAATGTACTTTATGGGATGAAAAGAATAATCTGGAACTCGTTTTGTCCTATACCATCTTCAGCCGTGGCAATGTTATCGCTCGAAACAGCAGACTGATCAACCATGGCCAGCAGCCTGTTTATGCGACAGATGTCCAATCTTTGTGTCTGGATCTTCCTGATAATGACTATGAATGGATGCAGTTTTCGGGTGCATGGGGCCGGGAACGACATCTCAAAAACAGAAAACTCGAACAGGGAATCACCGCAATCGGCAGCCGCCGCGGTCATTCCAGCCATAACCACAATCCTGTTGTTCTTCTCAAACGACCCTATACCGACGAAACCCAAGGCGAAGCCTTTGGCATTGCCTTGGTCTATTCAGGGAATTTTCAAATTCAGGCTGAATGTGACACCTATGATCAGACTCGCATTCTTGCAGGGATTCATCCGGATGGATTTTCCTGGAAACTCGAATTCGAAGAAGAATTCCAGTCTCCAGAAGCTCTTCTAGTCTGGACAGACCAAGGATTAAATGATCTTTCGCAAACTTTCCATGCACTTTTCCAAAAGCGGCTGGCCAGAGGATACTGGCGGGATCGTCCTCGTCCAATTCTCAACAATAACTGGGAAGCCACAATGTTTGATTTTGACGAAGAAACCTTGGTCAAAATTGCCTCCAAAGCTAAAGAGTGCGGTGTCGAGTTATTTGTTCTCGATGATGGCTGGTTTGGTGACCGCCGCAATGATAAAGCCGGATTAGGAGACTGGGTTGCCAACCCAACTCTTCTGCCCCATGGCATTGCCGGCCTTTCCAAACGGGTCCACGAATTGGGCATGGAGATGGGACTCTGGTTTGAGCCGGAGATGGTCAACAAAGATTCCAATCTCTATCGCCAGCATCCGGATTGGATTTTAGAAGTGCCAGGGCGCACGCCTTGCCAGGGGCGTAACCAGTTTGTCCTTGATTTTTCGCGTCAGGAAGTTGTAGAAGCCATCTATACCATGATGTGCGCCATTTTGGATGAAGCAGATCTTTCTTATATAAAATGGGATATGAACCGATCCATCACGGACTGCTATTCTTCTGCTTTACCTGCAGATCGGCAGCCTGAAACCGCACACCGCTACATTCTGGGTGTTTATCAGTTGTATGAGCGCCTGATTCAGCGCTATCCCAAGATTCTCTTTGAGTCCTGTGCCAGTGGCGGCGGCCGCTTTGATCCCGGCATGCTCTATTACGCCCCACAAGCCTGGTGCAGCGATGATTCCGATGCCATTGAGCGTTTGAAGATTCAGTATGGGACCTCCTACGCCTATCCGATTTCAAGTATCGGCGCCCATATTTCAGAAATTCCCAACCAGCAGGTCTATCGCAATGTGCCCCTTCATACCCGGGCCAATGTAGCCTGCTTTGGCACCTCCGGCTACGAACTCGACCTTAACTCTCTGGCAGAAGACGAGTTGGAACAAGTCAAAGAGCAGATTTCATTCATGAAAAAAAGTCGTGAACTGCTGCAATTTGGAAAATTTTACCGCCTGCAGTCCCCTTTTGATGGCAATGTAACCAGCTGGATGGTCGTCAGCAAAGACCAGAAAGAAGCCATCGTCGGCTGGTATCGGACACTTAGCCACGTTAACCAGCCTGCTTCAAAGATCCGCCTGCAAGGGCTTGACCCCAACTGCCGCTATACCATCACCACCCAGGGCTGCCATCCTTACCAAAACCATAGACCATATGGCGATGAGCTGATGAATATTGGCCTGATCACCTCGGATGGATTGTGCGGCCAGGTAGGTGTTCTGGATAAATATTATGGTGACTTTGATTCCCGACTGTTCCTAATCAAAGCCGTCGAACCTGAAGAACTCTTGGCCTGAACCAAAAGCCTAAAACAGTTTACTCATTTATAAAAATTTGAATCTATGAGGTTTTGAACTTTGCCTGCTTTCAAAAGCCGGTAAGCGCAAGACCTCATTTTATTTGTCTGATTCAGCGTTGGAAATCCAGCAAGAGGCCATAATTTAAGGCGCAGGCCT
The DNA here is from genome assembly GCA_910579655.1 of uncultured Allobaculum sp. Lineage (GTDB taxonomy): Bacteria > Bacillota_I > Bacilli_A > Erysipelotrichales > Erysipelotrichaceae > Allobaculum. The sequence goes on from CAJTVE010000094.1 coordinate 4,488, forward strand.
TCTGTTTCCTTCCTGAACAGACAAAAGCAATCAGGAAAAAAAAGGCTGCCCATTAAAAGACAGCCAAGGCGGCAGGCGCCGGATTTTCAAAAAAAATACACCATCACTTTTCAGTCCAATTGCAGAAACAGGACTGGCAAGCAGGTGCAATTCTGTCCCCCAGTTCTGACTTCATCGCTCCAAAAAAGACCGCTTCAATGCTCAGGAGTCTCCTGTTTCAGACGACTCCAGACCTCCCGGATTGCGGGGGGCATCTGTTCGGGTGGAATCTGGTCGGCGGCTTCTTCTCCCATTTCAATTGCCTGTGCAAAATACCAGCATTTGTAATCAATCATGGCAAGCGTCTCGGCCAGTTTATCCATTTCTTCTTTCATCACCTCACGCTGCGCCTCCAGAAGCTGGAGACGTTCGGGAAAGGTGCTTTCTCCTTGTTTGGCCCATTCCAGAAACTGACGGATTGCCTTGATCTCCAGTCCACTTTTCTTCAGGCAGTCGATTGTTTTAATAATTTCAATCTCGGCTTCACTGAACTGACGGATTCCGGCATCTCTTTCTAAATCGGGGAACAACCCTTCTCTGTCATAATAACGAAGCGTGGAAACTGGCAGTCCTGTCATCTTCGATACCTGGCCAATCGTGTACATCCTTTTTCCTCCTGATCTGTTTCCTCTTCTCAATTCAAATGAGCAGCCTGCGGCTGCAAGAACAGGGTGGCGGCAGGCGCCAGAAAACCAATACGCAATGGTCGGGGGGGAAATCCACTTCGTTCAGCTTTCGGGCTGAATTCAAATGGTCGTAATATCCAGAAGGCATAATTGATCCATTTCAGCCACGATGTCCTATCAACTTTATCCAGTGTTGATAGTAGACCTAAAGTTTGGTTAAGGATGTAGTTTTATGAACCGGGAAATATCACTTTGTATCCGGATTGATAGAAATGGCCTGAAAAGAAGATTTCTGACAACTTCCCAGCGCTGAATTCGATTGATTTTTTCCTTTACAATAAGCCGATCAGACCTTTCAAACGCTTCATCTGCTTCAGGGGTCTTCCATTAAAAAAAGCCCGCAGATCCAAGGAAGATTCCTCAGGCGGGCTGTCGTATAAATCCTTATAAATCCTTATAAATTGATAGAAATGCACTTGGACTTAAAGTTGGTTTATCCCTGATTCAGGCAACTATTATACCTGAATCGATCATTTATCCGGTATCCATCAAAAATGAAAGATCAGGAAATATTCCCGCTGCTGATGGCAGCTTCTTTTGCCGGTTCAATCCAGTCAATGACTTTTTCAATCTGCGAATCCCAGAAATCCCATTCGTGACCCCCTGGCTGCAAATTCAGCGTCACAGGAAAGCCAGCATTCGTTAATGCGCCATAAAGGCCCTGAGTTGCCGGAAGCAGCGGATCTTCCGTTCCACAGGCAACATAAAAACGCTGCTCTTTGTGGTTTTTGACATTGTCTGCAATCTGCTTGAACAAATCATCTTCCGAACCTTTTATACTGCCTCGTAAATGACCTGAGCAGCCTACATTGAACTCGCGATCTTCCAAAACATTCGGACTATCCACTTCTGGAATCATTTCATCGACTAGAATCGCTCCCGAAAGGGAAATGACACCGCCAAAGGTATCCGGATTGCGCAAACCATTGATCATGGCTCCCCAGCCGCCCATGGACAGACCGCCGATAAAAGTATCCTCCTTGCAAGTGGATAACGGGAACATTTCTCTTGTCAGTTCCACAAGCTCTTTACCGATAAATTCCCCATAGTCCTGCCCACGGCCATGATTGACGTAAAAATGGTTTTCACCTGCCGGCATCACCACCGCAAGATTGTGGTCCATCGCCCAGCGTACGATCCGGGTTCCCATCATCCAGTCGGTATTGTCTCCAAAGATTCCATGCAGCAAATAGAGCGTCTTGAATGGTCCTTTCGCCATCCGTTTTCCATTGGCATCGACTTTATCACTGGGTAAAACAACCGTCACTGGAACTGTGCGCATCAGAGCGTTTGAATAAAGATTCGCATTCAGAATTGCCATACATATCTCCTTTATCTGTTTATTTTCTCGATTTATCACCGATTTTCTTCTTCTATTTTGGCTCATTTTCCACATTTCGAACAGATATCGTTTTTGATTTTCCTGGCTTCCACAACTTATCGGACTGCTCCACCGCCAATCGATGCCTATCTATATAGATCACTCCATCCAAATCAGCAGAACAGCTTTTTTCACTCCAAAAATCTAAGTATTCATTTTTTTCGGAAAAACTTCCTGGTTTTGAAACATCCTCAAGCATCTTGCGTACATAGAAGTGAGTCATGGGTTTTGAACGCTGCTCGTTACGGACAATCGGATGGCAGTGAAAGGAGGGAGCACATTCTTAAACTTGAATCCTGAGAATTTTTCCAAAAATGTTCCAGCTTTTTCGATACATGCCCCTGATCTTGCGTATATGAGAGTGAGCCGTGGATCTTAGATGCTATAAAGTCGTGCTTTGAATCCATTCAGCGCGGTAAATCAAGGCAAGGTTTTGAAATTTGGATCCAATACAAATTTCCTGTAAATCTATTCAGTTCTGAAACGCCCCTCATCCTCCTGCGTATAGATATGTGAGCAGAGGATATTGGCCTTCAGTTCTGAATTTAATCCACCAGATCGGTTGCAACGAACTGATCCGATTCTTGTTTTCGTTCAGCCAGCTTTATTGCGGTGATGGAATCAAAAAAATTGAAAAACGATCAGATTGGCGGTAGATCCTCTAACTCAAATATGGTACAAGGAAAGGATAATAAGGGAATGGCATCCAAAAATGTTGAAACATCAATTGCCCGGGGGCTTCGAACCACCGAACTTCAGGCAGATTATGATGCCTGCTGTAAACGTCTTTTATCGGAAAAAGTAATTCTGGCCCATCTTCTTAAAGGAATCGCAAAAGAATACAAGGGCTATTCTGTCGAGAATATCAAAAATAGGTACATCGAGGGAAAGGCTGTGGTCTCTAAAGTTCCAGAAGATTCTGATAAGACCCCTCCACTCATTACCGGTATTGATACGGTGCACAAATATGAAGATCATGAGGGCGTTCTTTACGATATTCTGTTTAAATCCCACGTTCCTGGTTCAAAAAATCAGATCGATTTGATCATTAATGTAGAAGGCCAAAAAAATCCTGAATCTCATCCTCAATTAATGAGACGCACGGTCTTTTATGTGAGCGAAAATATTGTGGCACAAAAAGGACGAGTATTTACTGGAATTCATTACGAAAACATTCAGAAAGTCTATTCAATCTGGATCTGTAAAAACCAGGCTCAGTACCGGGCCAATACCATCAATCATATTTATCCGACTTGTTACACACAGTATGGTAGCTGTCCGGAAAAGAGCAGTGATTATGATCTGTTTGATATCGTCCTGATCTACCTTGGTGACGAAGAACCCCCGGAAGACGCCCCAGAAATTATTCGCTTGCTCTATGTGCTGTTCTCAAACAAAATGAGTGCAGCAAAAAAAGGCGAAAGTCTAGAAAAGAAATTCAACATTCGCATGACTCAATCCATGGAAAAGGAGATTAATACTATGTGTAATTTAGGTGAAGCACTCGCACAAGAAATCGCACAAAAAATCGCACAAGAAAATGCTAGAAGCGTTTATTTAAACGTTCTCAATAGTATCTGCACAAAATCTAACTATTCTGTAGAACAGGCAATGGAGTTGGCAGGTATTCCAGAAAATGAGCGCCCCGAATACCTTGAGCTGCTTCATAAGCAATCAGAATCCGAAGAAAAGAAGTAACATGCAGTTTGCACAGGGACTTGTTTAACAAATCCACTTGCAGGGCACCAAAGTTCTGAGTGAAAGTCCGGGTATCAAATTTAAGGATGGAACAGATCTTCTCAAGATCCCAGACACTAAAGTCAGATATACCGAAAATCTGATTGTCGTTAGACGCCAGAAAGTGATCTTTCTGGCGTTTTTCCTGTTCTGCTGGAATTTAACAATCTGCGAATGTTCATGGTCTGAAGTTTCAGATTCTACTGGTATTCGTTTGAGTCTGGAAAATCAAACTCCCCTTATACTATTGTTTAGAGATGGACGCGAAAAACGCCTCTGGCCCAAGTATCCTTCATTCCGATCGACATTCAAAAATACTCAAAAAATTCTTTTCCATTGGGAAACAAAATTGAAGATCCTGCGTATATGAGAGTGAGCAGCCCACAGATAATCCCGCTCATTTCAGAGAATTGGATCCAATGTCATTTAGCTTAGTTTTTTTGTCCACCATCCGTGTACAGATGGTGGATTTTATGTTTTCTGGTTTAACGAAA
>CAJTVE010000095.1 GCA_910579655.1 uncultured Allobaculum sp.
CTCAGCCCCCTGCACATATGTGATTTCGACTTTAGGGTACTGGCAAGGGGGCCTGAGGGGCTGAATTTTCAAAGTAGATTCAGGACGAAGTGTTTGATACCTTTGGAATTACGGTCAGTATGGGAGTTGCCAATAACAAGGTATTTGCCAAACTGGGCAGTGATCTGTTCAAGCATAAGGGTTTTGTTGTAATTGAACCAGATCAGTACGAAGAGCTGGTCTGGCCGCTGCCGGTGGAGGATTTGCTGATGGTGGGTTCACGCATGAAACGACATTTCAATGATTTGAAGATTTTTACCATCGGGGATCTGGCCAAAGCAGACTGCGCGTATTTACAGCACCGCTTTGGACTTATGGGCGCACTGCTCTGGACGTATGCCAATGGTCTGGATCGCAGTGAGGTTCACCTGGCTGGCTATGTCAGGCCGCCTAAATCCATCGGCAATTCCAAAACGCTCGTTAAAGACATCTGTTCCATGGGCCAGCTGCGTGAAGTCTTTCGGGTGCTCAGCGAGTCTATTGCAGCCCGTTTAAGGGAGCAGAACCTGAAAGGACGCACCATCAGCATCTGGCTGCGGGATACGGATCTGAAAGGAAAAGGCTGCCAGGGCAAATTCTTGCAGCATACCGATCTGGCCCGCGACATTCTCGAGATGGCCATGCAGCTGGCCGCTAAGCTTTGGAGTGGGGATGTGCCGCTTCGTTCAGTTGGAATCCGGGTGGAGAATCTGTCAGACCGGGCAGACTATGATCAGCTGGATTTGTTTTCAGATCCGGATGATCGTGCCAAGGAGCGAAAGCTTGAAACGGTTCTGCATGAGATTCGCAAGCAGTATGGCTATGATGCCTGCCGTATGGCGTCCAGCCAGGTAGATGCTGAAGTCACCGACTTTGATCCGCTTGGCCTTCTGCATCAGGTTCATCCCATCGGCGCCCTGGATGGACCAATTCGCCTATGAAACTATTCAAATACTATGTCGATGTGGTGACGCTGATTTTTTACGATGGTACGTTTAAGCCTTTGTTTGTGTGCTGGGATCATCATCATTACCGCATTGATAAAGTCCTGACGGTTCGCGAAACGTATTCGAAAGCGGGTGGCTGCGGCATCTGCTATACCTGTCGGATCGGCAGCCAGCAGCGAAATCTGTTCTGGGAGAGAAATCGCTGGTTTCTGGAATCAGAAGTCTATATTCCCGGACTGGAAGAAAGACAGAAGCTGCCTGGAAAATCAGATACCTGAAAGATTAGTCGAATAGGATAGCCTAAAGTTTGACTGCCAGATCAGATAGCCGAAAAGGATCCAGGAAAGATCTGGATTCTGATTCAAAACGCAGCTGAATCCATTTGCTGGGTTTACCGGTTTCTTTTCTCCTTTCTCGGCGCTGGAAAAGAAACCGGTTTTTCTATGACAGGATGGAGATGTTGAAAGAGATTGCTTTTGGAGGATGACTATCCTTTTGGCAAGAACAGTCAAAAAGAAAAAGGCCTCGATTTCTGAAGGAAAAGAGACCTTATAATTGCTGGAAAGAAAGAGACGCATCAAGAATTTTGCGCTTTTTCTACCATATTATTAATAACCTTGTAAATGACCTGCATTCGGCAAAATCCACAGTTCCTATTCGAAGCTTTGTTCGCCTGAATCCGGTTCCTCAAAGGCGGAGTCGATGGCTGAATCGACAGTCTGCTCAGGTGCAGGCACATCGGGAACAGCCTGATCAGGAACAGCCTGGTCGGGGGATGGCTGTTCAGGAGCGGCCTGGGTTGGAAGTGAAGGGTCGAGGGCCGGCTGGTTTACAGCCGGATTGGCATCAGGCTGGCTTTGTTCCGCTGGAAGGCCTGGGTCTGTTGGGGTTTCATTTGCTGGAGCTTCAGAATGAGTCTGTGAAGACGCTTCGCTGGCACCAGGTGCATCCGGTGAAGTGGAATCCAGCTGGGATTTGCCTGCCTTCGGGGTGGACAGCTCGATTTCACGTTCGGTCAGCTGGCCGTCCGGATTGTTTGGATTGTATTTCTCACGATGCTTCAGATAGTTCTGCGTAAAGCGGGGCAGTGAGGAGTATTGAGGTTCGACGCGCTGGTAGGAATACAGCTGAATCCAGCCCAGGCAGAAAGCCAGGTAAGCCACGCCCGCCCATGACAGAACGGCATAGCCGTATTTTTCATATTTGAAGAAGATCTTCGATACCGTCTTAAACGCAAACCGGTATCCTGCCACGACTGCAAGAATCACCGACGTAAAGCCGGGCATGATGTAGCGCCCTTGTGGCTGGAAGTCATCTGTCCAGGAATAATACAGGCTGAGCATGATGACCATCACTGCACAGATTGAAATAAATAAGAAGAACAGAATATTCTGATTTGCTTCGTGATCCGCACAATGCTTCTTGATGGCATACCACAGTGCCTGAACGATCCAGACAACAAACTGGACGATAAATAAGGCCAGTCCAATGACAACCAGGATGTAGAAGAAACGGTACAGTTCAGCCGGCATCAAGAAGTCCATCAGGCCAAGCAGCGCAAAGGAGGACATGAATGTCTTCGAGGCCCAATCAAATGGGGATCCATTGAAATAGAACAAAGTATCCCAATAGGAAAAACCTTGCCGGATTGGTTTAAAGATGATGGACGGCTTCTTGGAGAAGACGGCATACATCTCACCCATAGCCAGACGGGTTTTTGACCCAAGAACATCCCCATCATAGAGCACGATATTCCGGATAAACCACCAGCCGGCAATCAGGAAGGTAATCAGGATAATGACGCCGGTCTTTTTCCAGGTTTCCAGTTTTTCTTCCCTGGTCATATGACGATGGAAAGCGGTCATAAAGAAAAGGGGGACTGAAAACAGAATATACGGATAGGCATTGTAGTAGGACTGAATGGTCAGTCCCATGGCAATCGCAAATTTGATGCAGTCCGGCCACGTCCAGTTTTCCTTCATGCCGCGCACCCAGCAATACAGCACGGCGGAGACACAGCACATGCAAAAAGTATCGTTGTTGTGATAGCCTGCCAGGAAAGTCAGCTGGGGGACAAGCGAGCAGATCAGGATGACACACCATCCCCATCTTGGCTTCCAGCCTAACCATTCACAAGTCCGAAACAGGAAATAGAGCATGGCGGTTTTGGAAAAAGCCGAGATAATGCGTACGCTCAACAGCAGGGCGTAGGGATCATCCGTAAACCAGGAGACCACCCACATATTGAATGCTCCCAGAATGTTGACCAGCATCGGGCGCAGGGCATACGAAAATCCCCACTCCCGAATGCGGACGGCCGGATCCCAGGCATTGGGCAGCTGGCCATGGAAGAACACATAATCCGAAAGAATGATTCGGACGGGTTCATCGGGGGCTTTGGCCATTGGGATCAGTTTCATCCACAGAATATTGAGGACCAGATCAAAAATCAGAAAAGCTGCCAGAAAGACCCAGGTCAGCTTCGAGTAGTGCGTAATAAACCGGCGTGCAGAAAACTCACGTTTTCTGGCCGTACGAGTTCGTTCCATTTTCAACCTCCTTCGAAACAACCTTTTACGATGGTCAAACAGACAGGGATCGTCAAGATCAGCCGTTTACCTATCCAAAAGAAGAGATGGGATCCCAAAAAGTGAACAGATTGAAAGCTGTATCAATCCATTTTTGCGTTTTTGGATCCTGTACAGCTCAAGGTGTTTAAAAATAGCGCCTGAATTGTTTCCTGAACTGTCTAAGGAAAAATTTAACATACCGACCGTTGATTCTGAAAAATAAGATGAAAGAAAACGCAAGGAAGACTCTCTCTTTCGAAAGAGCAAGTCGCTTACAATAGGCAGATTTGGATGCTAAGAGAGTTTGCATGCGCGACTTGGCCGTCTATAATAGGTCAAGTATGAAAAAAACAGCCATCTTAATACCGTGCTATAACGAGTCGCGGACAGTCGAAAAAGTTGTCCGCGATTATCGGTCTGCCTTCCCGGAGGCAGACATTTACGTTTACGATAACAACTCAACCGACCACACGGATGAACTTGCCCGTAAGGCTGGCGCGATCGTGCGCTACGAGCACAAGCAGGGCAAAGGCAACGTTGTGCGTTCGATGTTCCGGGATATTGAGGCAGACTGTTACATCATGGTGGATGGAGATGATACCTATCCCGCCCAGGATGCAGTGAAACTGGCCGAGCTGGTCAATGAACAGGGCGTAGATATGGCCATTGGTGACCGTCTGTCTTCAACTTACTTTACTGAAAATAAACGTCCGTTTCACAACACGGGCAACCGTCTGGTCCGCTGGCTGATCAACACCTGCTATCAGGCGGATGTGACTGACATTATGACAGGGCTGCGGGCTTTCTCGTGGGATTTTGTCAAGTCCTTTCCAGTCTGCTCCAAAGGATTTGAAATCGAAACTGAAATGACGATTTTTGCATTGGATAACAATATGCAGCTTGCAGAAATCCCCATTGGCTATCGAGATCGGCCAGAAGGCAGCGTTTCGAAGCTGAATACCGTCAGCGATGGTCTCAAAGTGCTCAAGACCATTGGAACTCTGCTTCGCGATACCAGACCCTTTGCCTTCTTTACCACGATCTCCCTGGTTTTCCTGCTGATTACGCTGGGGCTTTTTATTCCGGTGTATGCCGAGTATCTGAAAACCGGGCTGGTGGATAAGATTCCGACACTGATCATGGTGTGCATGTTTGGCATCAGCACCCTTCTTTGTTTCTTTACAGGCGTCGTGCTGACCAGCTTTCGTAAAAATCAGAAAAAAGAGTTTGAACGAGATCTGACTACGCTGCGGCTTGATCGAGAAATCAGCCAGAAGCTTCAGGCCCTGGAACAAGCTGCCCAGATTGAGATTGTTGAAGATCTTTCACAATCTGGAAAGGACATTTCATGATAGAAATGCTGGAAAGATGGCGTCCCCACGCTCCCAGAGCAAGACGGATTATTGAGATCCTGATCGAGAGCGGTCTCATCTTTCTGGTGATGCTTTTAATCGGCTATTACTTTCCCAAAGGTGAAATTGCCTATCCGATTGGAAGCCTGCTGATTGTTCTCAATCTGACCAGACTTTGTTTCGGAGCGTTTTTAAGAGATTGCTTTGACTTTCTCTATCGCTGGCGCTGGGTGGTGGCCCTGATTGTTTTTACTCTTCTGGTCAAAAACAAAATTCATACCTCCAACGCAGCCGCTTTGATGGAGTACTTTACGCCGGATGCCTCGGTGGAAGATTCTATTTTGTTTGGAACGTATCGTGAAATTCGTTCCGACGAATACGCCGTTCAGTTGCCGTACTACTTCTCGCAGTTTTACAATGACTTCAGCCAGATTTCCCACCAGATGTCGGTGGGCGGTCAGGATATGATTGTCGGTTACAATGCGCCAGTACTGGGACTGACTCTGATCGGCAAGCCATTTGGCTGGGGATATCTGTTGTTTGGCAATGAATACGGACTTTCCTGGTACTTCTCGCTCAAGACCATCCTGATGTTCATGGTCAGTCTGGAAATGTTCCATATTCTGACCCGAAACCGCTGGATGTCGGTATTTGGGGCTTTCATTTTGACTTATGCCCCTGCCATGCAATGGTGGTACTCGCCCCATTTCTATGATGTTTGTTTCTGGGCGGTCACTTTGTTTGTGGTCGGGTACTGGTTCTTCATGTTTACGGGCTGGAAAAAATGGGCAATGACCCTGCTGGCAATCTGTTCGCTGACCGGCTTCGTTCTGGCTTTATTCCCATCTTTGCAGGTCCCGATGGGCATTTTAATGCTCTGCCTGATGATTGCCTGTCTGTGGCGGGATCGGGCCGATTTGCAGTTTTGCAAACTTGATTTGCTTAATGTGGCCGTCGTCATCATTGGGGTGGGCATTGTCCTGATTCCGGCGCTGCTTTCCATGCGGGGGGCTTTGCAGCTGTTAAACGAAACGGATTATCCCGGCGCGCGGATTGTGACGGGCGGCCGCTCTCACAATGCGCACTGGATGTACTTTATCAATCCAATTTCAATCGTTCAGCCATTTGTTGACCCTTCATTGTCCAATAACAGTGAGCTGTCCTCCTATTCGCACTTTGGAATTGCCTGTGTGCTGTTCTTTCCGTATCTTGGCTGGTATCTGTTCAAACAGAAAAACAACAGCCGCTGGATTGGAGTGGTTCTGTTTGCGGCCATGATTATCCAGGGACTGTTCATGGAATTCGAAATTCCGGAATGGCTGGCCAGAATCACATTGCTTTCCTACTGCAACCGGATGCAGACTGTCTATGGCTTTACGGCAACGATCTTTACCGTCTGGACGGTGTGGATTGTTACCCAGGTCCGCCTGCCCCGAAAACAGCTGGTGGCTCTTGGCGTATGCGTTGTGTACACCATTGCTGCAGTTTCGGTGGCGCACTACATGACGATTCCGAGCACTATTGATGCCTTTAGCGAGGTGCTCGGCGCCCATACGCTAGATGCTTTTGGCGGAACAGAAACGGCTACCGTGTTTGTGGTCGTTGTTCTGGGCTTTTTCTTCTGGCTGGCCTTTACCAAATGGCGCCAGCTGTTTCTGGCCTTCATGCTGGCCTGGACAGCCTTAAGCGGCTGCCTGGTCAATCCGATTATGTGCTCGGATGCGGCCGTAACGGACTATGCTTTTGCCCGTGAAGTGGCCAAGATCGTTGAAGACGATCCAGATGCCTGGTGGCTGACCACCGGCCATGACTTTTCGCAGGCTTTGGTTCTGGCCAATGGCGGGAAAGTGCTCAACGGCGTGAACTTCTATCCTGACTTTGAAAAGTGGGAACTGATTGATCCAAAGGGCAAATACCACAAGCTGGAAAACCGCTATGCGCATATTCTTGTTGAGATCACCAACGATAAAAAGATGAGCGTTGAAAAGATTCAGAATGACTGGGTGATGCTCCGGATTCCATCCACTGACCTGAAAAAACTGGATGTTTCCTATATTTCGGGTGGCGAGCGCGTGAAGCTGCTGCTCGATGGCCATAACTATCCCTATACGATTGTGTGGCATGATCCGAAAACCGACGACTATATCTTTGATGTTGCCCCGGATCACCATAAACAGGCCTGGAAGGAAAAAGAAGAAGTGGAAAAGGATCTGGATTTGGAAGACTCTGAATCGGAACAGTCTTCAGAGTCTTCCAAGACGAAAACAGAAGACAAAACGATTTCTGATCAATCTGGATCCTCTTCTAAGTCCGAGTCTTCGTTTAAGTCTGAGACTTCAAAAGAAGCTCAGAGTTCTGCTTCCAAAACTGCTCACTGAAATACAGAAGGAAAGATCTAAATGGACCTGAATTCTGATCGGATCAAAGAGAACAGGCTTAAAACAGAAGCGATGAAATCAATAAGCGATCAAACACAATAAGTGACCAAACATAAGAAAGGTGTCCTTGCGGGCACCTTTTTACGTGGCAAAAATGAGAAACCTCAAACAGCGGCTGCACGCAGCAACCCAAAAACAGGCAGCGATCCCGGACCAAAAGAAGGAAAGAGCGCTTCAAAAGAGCAAACTTGCACAAGGCGCCTATTTCAGACTGTCGCCACTGAAAACCCGGTCCAGTCCAGCCAGCGGATGGGCAGAAATTTCAAAAGGCCCGGCATCCTGTTCAAGTGAAGCCTGATCTGGATTGAGAAACAGCTTGATTTCCGGAATCTTGATTTTACCGGTGGTATTCAGTCGGTCAAGAATAATCTGCGCAAGGCCGATATTGTTAGTAAGACGCGCATAGAGATAATCCGCAAAAAGCTGATTGACAAATAAGGTCGTAAAGATAAATTTCTCTTCAGTTAGCTTCCATTTACCCTGGCTGGCTTTTAAGGCGGGGTAGAAAAGCCACTTCACATAGTCTTTCAGACCATCTGGATCATGAAAGAGCGCGTTGAGGCGGGCAATGGATTTTGGCTTGAGCTGATTTTTGCCGGTCATGACGGACAGATTTTCAAGAATCAGCACAAAGCGGGTGCAGATCAGCGTTCGGGCTTTGGAAGGCAGAATCCCGTTTTTGCGGTAGGCAGCTGCTCTTTCTCTTTCAAAAGTACGGATCAGCTCCAGGTTTTCGGCCTGGGCAAGTGCCTGGTCTACTTTGGTTTGCCAGAGCTGGCAGGCTTTTTCCATCGCCTGATAGAAACCAGCCTCATCAAGCTGCAGTTTCTGACAGATGCCATCGCGCAGGCTTTCCAGAAAGTCATCACTGATGCCGCTGGAGGCACCGGCATACAGATAGAGGCGGCATAAATGCTTTTCATCTTGTTTGCCATGTTCGAACTGGTCGTTGATCTGAGCTGGAGTCATGAAAATCTTCCTTTCTGAGATGGATCTGGGTCTGGATCGATATTTGTCTGCGATTTAAATCTTTTGGAATGGGGGATTGGATTGTCTGTTTCCTTTTCGCTTTGAGATTCGCTGCACTTTCATATTTTCCTTCATATTTTCCGGGCTGGAAAAAGGAAAGCTACACAAAAATGATCTCTGCTTGATGAACCGCTTAATTCAAGCTTTGATGGTTACTGTTCACACCCCTGCTTTAGTCCAATGGATTAAAGCGGTTTTTTTGTTTTATTACCGCTGCTGGCAGT
>CAJTVE010000096.1 GCA_910579655.1 uncultured Allobaculum sp.
ACAAGGTGTGCCTGGCAACCCCAAGGTATTTGCAGGCTTGTGACGTCTTCATTCTCATGAATTTATAATAACACATCTATATTCATAATGGACTGCTTTTTCCTTAAAAACCCAATATAACCAACTGTTAAAATCCGTTTTACAATGACAGCCACCATTACACCGAATTCGCATATCCTCACCCAAAGAAAAGGCAGTCACCTTCGAGATGTCCACTCGATCCTGACTGCCTTTTCTTCTAGTTTGAAAGTCTGGTCTATCTACTTTCATTGCGGCAAGCGGCTGCAGGCCATGCTGTCTTTTTAGAACTGATCTTCTTAGAACTGACCATTTTTTCCAGATCTTATTGGTTTTCTTCCTGAGCCGATGATTCTTCAGCTATTTTTTCTTCTGGGATTGAAGATCCTCTTTGACAATCAAAGCCGCGCACTCCATCCCCGTGGTGTTGGGAAACATGTCAACCGGCTGAATCCGGGCAGCTCGATAGCCTTTCTTTTTAAACTCGCCAAGATCCCTGGCAAGCGTACGCGGATTGCAGGAAATATAGACCACTCGCTGCGGATTCAGGGCCGCAATATCCTCAATCCCCTGACTGGTCATGCCCTTGCGGGGCGGATCGACCAGAACGACATCTGCCAGCTTTGTATTCTGGTGAGCAAACTGGGTCGCATCCATGCAGATGAATTCTGCATTTTCAATATGGTTGCGCTTCTGATTTTCTCTGGCGTTTTCTACGGCTTCTGGCACGATCTCGACACCGGTGACATGGCCGGCTTTTCTGGCAGCCAGCAGACCAATCGTTCCTGTTCCGGAATACAGTTCAATGACTTCATCTGTTTTTTTGAGGTCAGCCAGTTCCAGTGCCGTAGCATAGAGTACAGCCATCTGAGCAGGATTGACTTGGAAGAAGCTTTTAAAATGAAGCCGGATATCGAGATCCAGGCATTTTACATCCAGACTGTCACTTCCATATAAAACCGTATAGGGTTCATCAAGAATCACGTTGTCGCTGCGTTTGTTTTCATTAAAGACTACGCTGGTAATCTTCGGAAAAGCAGCCACCATCTTTCTGGTGAGATCTTCCAGATCCATATTCTTCGCTCCGATAAAGACAACCTGTGCCTGATCGGTCTGATCGCTGTATCGGATAAACAGGTGGCGCAGATTCTGTGCCTGACGAACACTTAAATGATCCAGCACCCATTTATAAATGGCATTGATCTCTTTAGACTGAATCCTGCATTCGTCAACGGGCACAATCTCATTGGTCCTGGCCCGATAAAAGCCGCCAACCACTTTTCCACCTTGAACGCCAATAGGAAACTGCGCTTTGTTGCGATAGTAATAGGGAGTCTCCATACCAAGTGGCGGCAGAACTTCAATTTGTGGATCGACTTTGCTAAACAGATCCTTCAGCTGCTTTTCTTTGTAGTCGAGCTGCTTATCATAGCGAAGATGCAAAAGTGCGCAGCCTCCGCATTTTCCCGCCTTTGCACAAACTGGTTCTGTGCGGTCCGAACTCGTATGGATACGTTCGATCACTTTACCGATCGCATACGTTTTCTGTACTTTAATGATTCGAATCCGGGCTTTTTCATCCGGGAGCAGGTCTGAAACAAAAATCGTCATCCCATCATGATGTCCAATTCCAAATCCCTGATCGGACAGATCCGTACATTCGAGTTCAAATTCATCATTCTTTTTCATAGTATCAATCTTAACATCTGCGCGGATGAACAAACCGCATGTCCGCCTGTAAGATCCTTTCCTCTCTTCGACAGGACTTTTCTGTTTTCGCTTTTCAGTCTTTTCGTCTGTCATTTCTGGAATTCATCTTTTATCCTTCGTTTTCTTCCTCCCCCGGCTCTTTTATCTTGTCCGTTTTGTTCTTCACCTGTCCTTTCAGGTCTGCCAGATCAAGAGAGCTGCTTTTCTTGCTCCCCTTTCATTTGAACTCCTTTCTGTTCTCCTGATTTCAGTTCTTGTCATTCATTTCAATCTTTCCTCTCCGGTTTTAGTCTGAACTGTCGTTGTCGTTTTTTATCCTTGTGGAATCTGATCTTGAAAATTTCCTTTTTCATTTTTGGATTTTTATTTTATGAACAGCCGATTTCATTATTTTGATCATCCTGTCATAATCCATTTCTACACCTCGAATCTGAATCAGATTTTTCTTGAATTCCCACCAAAATCTAGTGCAAGTTTTCAAAACAAAAGATCAGGAAACTGAATTGACATAAATATATAGTTGATCAATAATATAGCAGTCTATTGTATAGCATTCTATGGATCGACCTTTCTCCCTCTTCAATCCGGGATTGTCATGGAGATTTCTATGAGACTTCTGCAAGACTCCTTTTCGATCTGCGAAGCCAGAATGGCTCTGTTCCTGAATGCCAATAGAAATTGTTGTGCAGAAAGGAGAAAAAAAATGGAAGTCCCACCAAAGGGCGTTGGGTTTACCATCGGTCTGATCCAGCGGGCAACCAGGGCGCGCGTCAACCGTGTTGTACGCGAAGCCGATCTGACCAAGCCCCAGATGGATGTCATGCTCTTTCTCAAGCGAAGGGAAGAAAAAGGGCAGCGTGTCATTCAGCGTGATCTGGAAAATTATTTTCAGATTACCAACCCCACTGTTTCCAGCATGATCAGCCGCCTTGAGGCCAAAGATCTGATCGAGCGGGTCAGTGATCCTCATGATCGCCGAATTCGCCAGATCATTCTGACACCCAAAGCCAAAGATTTGATCGCCCGCTTTAACGACACCATTCAGAAAGTCGAAGGAACGATGCTGGAAGGTATCAGCGTGCAGGAGCTCGAACAAGGAAAAGCATTTTTAGAAAAGATCCTGCACAATTTACAAAGTAAGGAGGAAGATAAACTTGATTGCCACTCTTGCCAAACAGATTAAGCAATACAAGCGTGAAACGATTCTCACCCCGATTCTTGTTTCACTCGAAGTCCTCTTTGACATTCTGATCCCCTTCTTTATGTCAAAGATTGTCGATGAGGGAATTACCCCTGGCAACATGAACAATGTCTGGCTGTATTCAGGCCTGATGATGGCCTGTGCCATTGCTGCGCTCATCTGTGGCGCTCTGTCTGGAAAATATGCAGCGATTGCTTCTGCCGGATTTGCCAAAAACCTTCGGGAAGCTGAATTTCATAACATTCAGAATTTCTCGTTTTCCAATATCGATGAATATTCAACCGGTGGTCTGATCACCCGTCTGACCACTGATGTGACCAACGTTCAGAACTCTTTCCAGATGATTATCCGCGTCGCTGTCCGTGCACCGCTCAACTTCTTAATGGCTTTGATCATGGTCATGTATCTGAGTTCGACGATCGGCTTATGGCTGCTGGGCATTATTGCGATCCTGGCCATTGCGATTGGAACCCTGATCACCAAAGCAGGTCCTGTCTTCAACAAGATGTTCAAGATGTATGACCGCCTTAACGAAGAAATCCAGGAAAACATCACCGGAATCCGGCCGGTCAAATCCTTCGTTCGTGAGGAATATGAAATCAATCGTTTCAACGAACGAAGCAACGATATTTACAAAGTCAATCGCAAAGCTGAACTGCTGATGATCCTCAACCAGCCTCTCATGCAGGCAGCGGTTTACAGCTGTATTCTGCTGATTGCCTGGATCGGGGCGCATCTGATTGTCGATGGCTCCATGGAAGTCGGTGTGCTGTTCTCGTTATTCTCCTATGTCATGAACCTTCTGATGTCCTTGATGATGTTCTCCATGATTCTGGTTATGGTCACCATGTCGGCGGCCAGCGCCAAGCGAATTACCGAAGTCATCAACCAGGTTTCTTATCTGGAGTCCCCCAAAGATGGCGTCAAAGAGGTGAAAGATGGATCGATTGAATTCGATCATGTGTATTTCAACTATGCCGAACAGGTCGATGGTCACTATGTCCTGCGTGATATCAACTTCTCTTTGCCTTCGGGTACAACCTTAGGTATTCTTGGCGGAACTGGTTCTTCCAAGTCTTCTCTGGTCAGCCTGATTCCGCGTCTGTACGATGTCACAAAAGGCTCCGTCAAAGTTGGCGGGATTGATGTGCGCGAATATGATCTAAAAACCCTGCGTGACAGTGTGGCCATGGTTCTTCAGAAAAACGTTCTGTTCTCTGGCTCTATCAAAGAAAATATGCGCTGGGGTGATGAAGTGGCGAGTGATGAAGAAATTGTGGAGGCCTGCAGACTGGCACAGGCGGATGAATTCATCTCCCGCATGCCAAAAGGCTACGACACCTATATTGAACAGGGTGGAACCAACGTTTCCGGTGGTCAGCGTCAGCGTCTGACGATTGCCAGAGCTCTGCTCAAAAAGCCGAAAATCCTGATTCTGGATGATTCGACTTCTGCTGTTGATACCAAGACGGACTACCTGATCCGTGAAGCCTTCAAAACGAAGATCCCAAATACAACGAAGATCATCATCTCGCAGCGCGTTTCCTCTTTACAGGATGCGGATCAGATCATGGTTCTTGACCGCGGTCATCTGATTGCGATGGGAACCCATGATGAACTGCTCAAAACCAATGAGATCTACCGCACAACGTGGCAGGCTCAGCAGAAAGGAGACGACGACGATGCCAGGGCCTAATTCCATGCCAAAAGGACCCATGCCTGCTGGAAAGCCAAAGCTCAATCCAGCCGGTCTGGGCCGTCTGTTCAAGATGATCTGGAAAGATTACAAGTGGTCTGTTCTTCTCATCGCCGTTCTGATCTGTGCTTCTGCGTTTGCCAACGTCTATGGCAATACCTTCCAGCAGTCGCTGATTGACGATTACATTACTCCGATGCTTCAAACTGGCAGCCATGACTTCACTCCGCTGCTTCAGGCCATCAGCCAGCTGATCATGATTTATCTGATTGGGATTGTCTCCACCTATACCTGGAACCGGATGATGGTCCGTATTTCTCTGGGAACCCTGAATAATGTGCGTGAACGTCTGTTCCGTCACATGGAATCCCTGCCAATCCGCTACTTTGATACCCATGCCCATGGGGATATCATGTCGGTCTACACCAATGATACAGATACCCTGCGGCAGATGATTTCGCAGTCAATTCCACAGGTTTTCTCCAGTGTGGTTTCCATTTTGATGGTTGTCATTGCCATGATCTCCATGTCGTGGATTCTGGCGATTATTACCTTCATCTTTGCCATCTGCATGTTAATGATTGCCCGCACCATCACCCACCACTCTGGCCGCTACTTCCGTGACCAGCAGGCTCAGCTTGGTAAAGTCAACGGCTACATTGAAGAAATGATGGAAGGCACCCGCGTTGTCAAAGTCTTCAATCATGAACAGGCTGTTGAAGAAGAATTTGCCCGCCTGAACGAAAATCTGTTCCAGGCTTCCAGCAAAGCCAATATTTTTGCGAATATTTTGATGCCAGTGTGCATGAACTTTGGCTATATCTCCTATGTCGTCTGCGCTCTGGCAGGTGCCTACTTTACCATTCATGGGATGTTTGGCATGACCATCGGTACAATCTCGGCCATGCTTTCCTTAAACAAAGCCTTCAACAACCCAATCACCCAGATCTCCCAGCAGATCAATGCGGTCGTTATGGCTCAGGCTGGTGCTGCGCGTATCTTCGCTTTAATGGATGAACCCTCCGAAACCGATCAGGGCGTTGTGACTCTGGTCCGGGCCAGAGAAGAAAACGGCAAATGGGTTGAATCCCAGGAATACACAGGTCACTGGTGCTGGAAGCACCCGCGTCCAGAAGGACACTTTGAAATGGTTCCTTTACGCGGTGACGTGATTTTTGATGACGTGACTTTCGGCTACGTTCCTGAGAAGACGGTTTTGCACGACATCGACCTCTATGCCCATGCCGGTCAGAAAATCGCGCTGGTTGGAGCAACCGGTGCTGGCAAAACAACCATCACCAACCTGGTCAACCGCTTCTATGACATCAATAAAGGATCCATCACGTACGATGGCATCAATATTGAACTGATCAAAAAACCAGACCTGCGTCGTTCACTGGGCGTGGTTTTACAGGATACGCAGCTGTTCTCCGGAACCATTATGGATAACATCCGTTTTGGTAAACTGGATGCCACCGATGAGCAATGTATTGAAGCGGCTAAACTGGCTCGTGCCGATAGCTTTATCAACCACCTTGAAAATGGCTATAATACGTATATCCATGCTAATGGTGAATCCCTTTCTCAGGGTCAGCGCCAGCTGCTGGCCATTGCCCGAGCTGCCGTTGCCAATCCCCCAGTTCTGATTCTGGATGAAGCAACCTCCAGTATCGATACCCGCACTGAACGTCTGGTTCAGGAAGGAATGGACGAGCTGATGAAAGGGCGTACCGTCTTTGTCATTGCGCATCGTCTGTCGACCATCATGAACTCCGATGCGATCATGGTTCTCGATCAGGGCCGCATTATCGAACGCGGCAACCACGATTCACTGATCAAGAAACAAGGCGTATACTATCAGCTGTATACGGGCGCTCTGGAAATGGATTAATCCCGATTTCCCATCGTTTCTGGTCTTTTTCAAATTTAAATCCAGCCAATCCACCTTCTGGAAACAGGGGTGGATTTTTTGCGTATACGCCATTGGAGGATCTCTTATGAAAGAAAAAGACCAAGCAATTGAAAAGCTGCTGGCCACTTTACAGGAGGGCGTCAATACCCTGACCAACAGCGAAACGTACCAGAACTATCTGAAAACCATGGCGCACTTTCCAAGCTACTCCGCGCGCAACTGCCTGCTCATCTTCACGCAATGCCCCCACGCGACGCTGGTCGCCGGCTATAAAACCTGGAAGCGGGTTTTCCACCGGCATGTGCGGGAGGGGGAAAAAGGAATCCGGATTCTGGCCCCCTACACCTACAAAGTCTCCAAAACCATTGGTCACAACCAGATCGAAGAAAGAAGAACCGGCTATCGCAGCATCTGCGTCTTCGATATCTCGCAGACCGATGGGGCCGATCTGCCTGCCTTACCCAAAGCCCAGCCGCTGTGCGGGGAGTGTACACTTCTCAAAGAAAGCATCCCAATTCTTGAGGATCTGACCGGCTTTACGATTGTGCCCGCCTCTTTAAAAGAGGGACAGATGGGGGAATGCTGGTTTGGTGACCATCGAATCTACTACAACGAAAATCTCGAAGAAAAGCACATCTTCAAAACCCTGCTGCATGAATCCACCCATGCCCTGCTCCATGATTTTTCCAACCGCTCAAAGCTGACTCCATTTGACCGGATACTGGAAATGCAGGCCGATCTTCGCGAAATCGAAGCCGAATCGGTCAGCTTTGTCGTCTGCCAGGCTCTGGGCATTGATACATCCAGCTACTCGTTCAACTACATTGCCAGCTATAAACAAAACCATGAATTTCTGCAGGAATCCCTGCAGCGCATTGCCAGAACTTCGCAGTTGCTTTTACAGGCACTCAAACCCGAACTCTTTGCGCTCAGTTCGTATCCACCCAAAACACAGCTTCAAAACACTCTGTAAGAGGGACAAGCTGAAGAGGGATAAGCTAAACAAGCCACAGGCATCCGGGTATCCAAATGGATTCAAACTGAGTATTGGATTCAGCAACCATCAGAAAAAGCGGACCGGCAGTGCATGTCCCGCCCAGACTGCATAGCTATTTAGATTGGGTGTCCTTGCCTGTCGCAGGAAGCCAGAATGTATTTTCCATTCTGGCTTCCTTTCATTTTCCGGATAAACGAAATCTGGATTTCCATGGTGGCTCTTTTCTCTTCTACTCTTCTTCCTTCTGCTCTTTTTTTCAGATTTTTAAGTTCTGAATCACCATGTTGTCTGAAGAGCGTGCTTTTTGCTGCCAAATTGCAGGCTGACCACATCAACCATTCCCAAACTGTAGTTCCCGAAATTTTTCTACCCAGGAAATCCGGACAAAGAATAGAAAGCCTATAATTAACTTTACTTACAGAGATTCAAACGTATCTGCTACCCTCGAAAGTTTCAAATAGAGTTACTTACCAGTTAGAAAAAGCGCGGGAACTACAGCTCAATCATTTAAAACTGGCCTGACGCGCTAAACTGATAAAGATAAGAACAGGAAAAGAAATATCAGACATTCAAGATAACGATCCATACAAGCGTGAGATACTGAAGGAGTGATAAAATATGACACTAACGCAACTTCGAACCATGCTCAAAGGAATGAGTGAGGAGCAGAAGAATACATTTCTGCTTGAGTATTACAAACGACTGAGTAAGCAGGATAAAGAGATGTTTGCTCTGCTTCTCGAACTGACGAAGGACAATAAGCCGCTTCCGGACAAGAAAGCAAAGATCATCGATCTGAAAGCAGCTGAGAAAAAATATCCTGCTTTCGTTGACGGATTTTAACAGTTGGTTATATTGGGTTTTTAAGAAATTAATAGTTTATAATGAATATTAATGTGTTATTATAAATCTATAAGAATGAAGACGTCACAAGCCTGCAAATACCTTGGGGTTGCCAGGCACACCTTGTACAAAATGATTGAAGATGG
>CAJTVE010000097.1 GCA_910579655.1 uncultured Allobaculum sp.
CGAGAAAGATTTGTTTGCATTTTGAAGACAAAACACGAAAAATGGTTTTGTGAAAAAAGCCATGAATTATTCGGGGAAATAAACTGATGATTCTTCAATCCATGAGCTGACCATCTGCGGCGGGATAAAACGAGCGAGCCTTTTCTTCATGTTGCTCAGCACTTTCTGACCAATCTTTCTTGCGGGCGTAAACCGTCCCCTGGCTGCTTCATAAACCATCTTCAGCATTAAATAAAATTCATACTCATTACTCTGTGGGGAAAGATCTTGAATCGCCAGCAGGTATCTGGCTGCTTTTTCCAGATCCTTTTGAAAGAGCGTACCTGTCAACAAGCACCGTTCTAACTCATTCTTGCTCATATTGAGAATACGACTGAGCATCTGCTGGGCGTTCTCAACAAACTGATCATCCCCTGCTCTGGCAATCACTTTCGTTAAAGATGGTTTAAAAAGATTGTCTGCTCCAAAGCCAAAACTGTAATCAATCAGACGTTCAAGCAGTGTATAAGAATCGGTGTCCATCTCCAGAGCCAGTGACATAAAATAAGTGCGAAACTCTTCCTGATTCATGCCATCTACTGTGGTCTCTCCATTTCGCCGGCCGATGATTTTCTTTTTCTGGCCCAGTCGCTTTTTAGCCCATTCATCCCAATCAGCATCCGAGAGGGCACCTGATTGTATTGAAGGTCTTGGAACAGGATCGGGCAGACAGATATCGTCTGTAGAAAACTGTACGGTTCGCCGTTGTGGAGAATCTTCAAAATCCGGGTACTCATCCTCGTCAAAGCCATTATCGAAGAAATCGTCGAAATCATCTTCATCAAGCGCCTCATCAAACATGGCCAATATCTCTAAAAATTCTTTCAGCGGCATCTCATCTATAGTCTCTAATCGCTCATCTTCGTCAAAAACTTCACCCGGCAGCCTATTTCTTCCATAGGTGCTGCTTTCATAACCACTGCTTTCATAACCACTGGAAAAGAAATTATGATCGAAAGCCGGTATTCGTCCCTGATTGGCAGAAGAGGTGGATCTCAATTCTCTGGGTTCTCTTGTCTTTTTGGTCTTTTTTGAGTGTTGTTTAATTCGTTTCTTTTTTGCCATAGTTGTCCTTCCTCGTTATACAGATCTATTTACTGTATCGTATGAATGCACGTTCTATCTTCAACGAATTGTGGATATAAACGGATTACATCTTTCATCAATTATATAAGGAATATATGAGCAACTTCACACCTCTTCACAGTTTTCTACGCTCCAACTGGCAGAGTGTGCAAAAATTGTTGCCTGGTTCTTTTGGTACCTCATCTGATTGCCAGAATACAAAAAGCCCAGAGATTTTCTCTCTACGCTTTTATACAAGTCTCAATTTCCAGATTCCCCTTCCAGCCATAAAACTTATTCCGTTGCAGTTTTTTGGGGATATCCAAGCAATCGAAAGAGATCGATCTGCTCACGACCGGAAGCAATCAACTGATCAGCAAATTTTTCGGCTTCATCCGGCTGGCTAACCACAGCTTCCAACAACATTCCCAGATTCACTCCGCTGATGATTGTAAGTCTGGGATCCTCTATGGACCTTCTCGCACACAACCGGCACGGCACACCATTGGTCAGGTCGCATAAAATCAGGATCCGATCCAAGTCTTGTAAATAATCAAGAGCCGCATCCAGATGGTCTTCAAAGATTTCAGGGGCTTCCTGCATCGCAAAGTCTACGGCCGTCACATTATCGATTGAACCAAGAAACCAATGCAGGGTCCTGACAAATTCAGAAGCGATCTTCCCATGCCCGGTGACAATGATTCCCGTCATGCACGGATAAATTGATAAAAGGCATCCCGATAAGTCAGTGGATCACCGGCATTCAGCGGAAAAATCTGGTGGATACCTAATGCGAACAATCCTAACAAAAAGGGGCAGTCATCCTTTTCTTTACGCATCGCCTCATTCATCTGGCGGCTTAATACATGAATTTGCCCGGTTTTACGCTGAATGGAAATGGTTCGTCCCCAGCGTAAAACTTTCATTTTATTTTCGCTTACAAACGTATAGAAGTCATAGTCTTTCATAAGTGATACTCTTTCATAGGCTGTGGTCTTTCGGTAAGTCGCCGCCTTTTATATTTTGTCTTTTATACTGCTGCCTGATCGAGCGAAGCCGAATAGATCGCCTTGCAGATGGTTACTTCACGGTTGTGAATCTGGTCAAATAGAGATTTCATGTCATCAATTCCAACGCGATGGGTGATCAGATCTGCGGTCTCTAACTGACCTGTTTCGATCATTTTTACAGTATATTCCCATTCATTGATCGGAGTGTTGGAGTAGTTGGAGTTCCAGATCCCCTGGAGCGTCAGTTCTTTGCGTAAAACCAAGGAATGGTTGGCAAGTTTGAGCAGTGTATCTTTGGCAGGGTTGCCCATCAGCACGACAGTACCATGAACTTTGGCCAACTGTATGGCATCATTGATGCCGCCCGAGCAGCCTGTTCCTTCAATGACTACATCGGCTCCTTTACCGCCAAAGATTTCATGAATAGTTTTGGATACATCACCATTCATAGAGTTAACGACAATAAAACCCTTCTCTTTGGCAAACTGCTCTTTGACCGGATCGACTTCAGTTAAAACAACCTGTTCGGCGCCAAACAACTTAGCCCATCTGGCGGCCAGCAGTCCAATGGTGCCTGCACCAAGAATCACGACATTCGATCCGGCACTGACATGTCCCATGCGGATCGCATGCTGGGCAACACAGGAAGGTTCGGTCATGCAAAGCGCTTCCAGGTCGACATCATCGTTGTGGGTGACAATCAGATGCCAGCGGCTGGGAACCAGGCAATACTGGGCAAAGCCGCCATTGTCCCGAGATCCTAAATAGCCATAGTTTTCACACTGACAATAATTGCCACTCAGACATGGATCGCATTCTCTGCAGGGGATCAATGGGAATACAGCTGCTTTTTTCCCAATCAGATCGGCATCTTTAGGATTGCCAACCTGAACGACTTCCCCCGCAAATTCATGACCAAGAATCAAAGGATAGACATGAGCGCCCAGGGAATACACCCGGGGCAGATCGGAGCCGCAGATGCCGCAGGCTCCAATCTTCACCAGAATTTCATCCTCTTTGGGTACCGGGATTGGCCAGGTATTCAGTTGTAAATCATTGACGGCGTGTAACGTTAAACCTTTCATTTGGGCTGCCATACTTTTTTCCTCCTTCCTTTTCCTTTCCTATTGCAGTAAATCGTTGACTTCCACGGTTCCGGAAGTAGCCACGATCTGGATGTAGACGCGAATGCCCTGATCAGAGAATTGACGGAAAGCTTCTTTTTCATCTTCAGTTGCGGAGATGTTTTTATACAGTTTTTTACGGCCGCTTCTCATCCCCATACCGCCAATATTGATCTGATCAATATCAAGGCCAGCATCCACCAGTGAGCGCAGTGACAGCGGCGTTTTGGCCAGAATGTAGGAAGGAACTTTTAATCCATCCTGGAGTGTGGCAATTGCATCCGTTTCAGTGAGAGCTTTGACTTTCACACCTTTTGGCGCTGCATTTTGCAGGACAAACTGCATGAAGTCATCTTTTGCGACGTCGTTGTCTACGACCAGAATCTGTTTAGCCGGCAAAGCCTTCATCCAGGAAGTCATAACCTGGCCATGGATCAGGCGGTCATCGATGCGAGTGAACAGTAAATTGTTTAACATATGAATTTCTCCTTTTATTTTCACGTTTTGTTTTATCCGAGTTTTGTTTTTATCTTTAGATTTCGCTTTATCTTTCGCTTTTCCCGTCATTTATCTTGGATAGCGGATCAAGTCGATGGAGGTATAGGCATCTTCCATCACTGCCTGGGTCAGATCCGTTAAACTCATCTCCTCCTGACGAGTCAGGACTGCACTTAAGCTTAATGGCAGATTGGAGCCGCACAGAATCTGAATATTTTTATTCTGGGAGAGCAGCAGCGACTGATTAAAAGGAGTGCCTCCTTTTAAATCCGTCAGGACCAGCACACCATTGCCTGTCTCTACAGAATCAATAGCTTTAGCCAGACTCCTTCCAAAATCTGAGGGATCCTCTCCTGGTGACAAAGAAGCGATGACAGACTGTTCCACAGTCCCCGCAATCATTTCTGTCGAATGTTTCAGGCCTTCCGGAAATTTTCCGTGTCCTGCAAATACAATTCCAATCATTCTTTCACCTCTTCTAAGTTGTATTTATAGGCCTGATAGTTATGCTCAAAGCCGCTCAGGTCATTGAGAATGCTGCTGGTGCCAGCTACAAAGGCGTTGGCGCCGGCATCCCGCATTTTGCGCGAGTTTTCATATGTTGTATTGCCATCCACAACAATGTCGACATCTTCACGTCCAGCTTCATTCAGCAAAGAGCGTACTTTGTGGATCTTTTCAAGTGCGTTGGGAACCATTTTCTGTCCCGCAAATCCTGGATTGACGGTCATGATTGTGACATAGTCCAACTGATCGGCACATTCACTGACGCAGTCTAAGGAAGTGCCAGGATTGATCACCAGGCCGGCTTTGCAGCCCAGTTCATGAATCTGCTGGAGCAGGCGATATGGCTGCCAGGTCGTTTCGGGATGAAAAGAGACTCGATCGCCAGCCTGAACTTTAAAAATGTCGATGAATCGTTCTGGATCGGTGCACATCAGATGCAGATCCACAGGAAGTTTGGTCAGTCGTTTCAGATCCTGGTAGCTGGTCACCCCCAGCATGATGTTGCGGACGAAATGGCCGTCCATGACATCAAAGTGAATGCTGTCGAGATGAACTTTTTCGAACTTCTCGATATAAGGTTTGAATTCCTCCGTCTTACAGCACATAATCGAAGGAGAGATTTTAATATGAGGCATACAGAACTCCTTTTATTGAATGATCACAGCGGGCAAAGAAGCCGGGCCATGGCTTCTTTGCCATTTTTTTATTACGCACCTACAACTCCAAGCACACCGGTATACGCGCCGATGATGCCAACAGCGAAGATGATGAGGATGATATAGGTTGGTTTGACTTTCTTTTTTACTAAAGCCCAGACACCAAGGGTGATGAGCAGCGGGATAAAACCAGGAAGCAGAGTATCGAAGACATCCTGCAAAACAACCTTGACTGTGCCGGAAGTAAAACTCAGCGGACAGTCGATATTGACACGGGTATACGCCATATTTCCGATGACAATCAGACCAATCACGGAAAACATCTCGGTGATTTTTTCCAGGGTTCCAGATTTTAGAATGGATACAATTGCCTGTCTTCCCTGGCGGTATCCCATCATGAAGCAGCTGTAGCCAAATGCGATCATCAGCCCCTTAAAAATCAGTTCAAATAACAGTGGGCCGGCTATATTTCCCTGAATGGCGAACTGGCAGCAGATCCCAGCCAGGATTGGATAGACAACCGCCTGCGAAATCGTATCGCCGATTCCAGCAATTGGTCCCATCAGACCTGTCCGTAAAGAGAGAATGTCATCATTGGCAATATCAGCGCCATTGGCTCTCTGTTCTTCCATTGAAACGGAAATGCCTTCAATGACAGGTCCGATCCATCCTGGTTCGGTGTTGAAAAATTCCATGTATTTGCGGGCTGCGTCGATCTGCTCTTCTTTTGTGTCATAGAGCTTTTCAATGACGGGCAGCATCATATTGGTATTGCCAAGTGCCTGGAGACGTTCAAAGTTGTAGCAGGTTTCCGTGGAGTAACAACGCACCCACGTCCAGAACAAATCTTTTTTGGAGAGTTTCTTTTCCATATTCAGTAGTCCTCGCTTTCTTGCATGTCTTTGTTGAAGAAATACATAATGGCGGCGATGCAGGCGGCAAAGATGAAGCAGGCCATAGTATCCAGTCCAAAGTAAACCGACATGAAGAACCCTACAAAGAAGAAGGCCAGAAGTTTGGCTTTGCCGATAAAGTTGAGTAACATACCAATTCCAAGCGCTGGCATAATGGCGGCCACTACATTCAGCGCACTTGCCAGAGAGGATGGAATGGCATCGATTGCTGTCTGAGCCCATTGACTTCCAAACATCACCATCAAAAAGATTGGCAGTCCATACAGAATCAGTGAGGTGAAGAAGGAAGGAACAAAGTTGAGAAACTTGACTTTTTTGAAGTCACCTTTGTTCAGAGCTTCGTCAGCTTGGTGAACCCAGAATGCATTGATGGTCATATAGCCGGTATTCATGATGATTCCGATCAAAGCCAGAGCTGCTGCGAAGGTTACGCCCATCCGTGGTTCGGCACCTGAAAGAAGTGTCAGGGTCGTTCCGTATACACCGGCCACCATAATGTTTCCAGGCATCGAGCCACCGGCTGTGATCCATCCTAAGTAAGCCAGCTGAATGTAGGCTCCAGTCTGCATGCCCAGTACAGGTTCGCCCATCAGGCATCCAACGAGAAATCCACTCCAGAGTGGATAGAACCAGGTGCGGGTGATGAGGTGTGAGAACCACCATTGGCTGCCAGTGGCAAGAAGGCAGATTAGAATTGCTTTAATTAACATTTTTTATCATCCTTTCTTTTTGTTTTTTGCCCTTTGTCTTTTGACACTTGCATTATATGGAGTCCCGATTTTCAAAGATATAGGGTTTAAAGCGGTTCCTTTTCAGTCTTTTCACGCTTTTCCTGTTTTCCTGAAAATCCTTTTCCAACCTGAAAAAGGCACTTGTTTTTCAGGACAAAATCCTTTCTAATGAGGAATTGAGGAAGAATGCTTATGCCTTTAGACCTGGATAGTGCAACCTATCAGACTTTGTCAGAATCAGAAAAATCCGTAATTGACTATATTGATCAGAATGTTGACAAAGTCGCCAGCTTTTCCATCACGATGCTGGCCCGCAAAACATTTACATCCGCCGCTACGGTCTCTCGTGCCATCCGTAAAGCCGGCTATCCCGGCGGAATCGTGGAGCTGCGCGCCGAAATTGCATCAAAAAAGCCGAACACACAGGTTCGGTCTATGGATGATATTTATGTCGGACGAGTCAATGAAATTCTGTCCAAGAGTTATCGAGAATGTATCCAGACACTCGATAACATCAAAATTACCGATATCATCAAAGCTATTCAACTCATTAAAAAAGCCAGACGAATCGTCATCGCTCCCCTGGGAACCTCTGCCCGTATTGCCAGAGAGTTTCAGGAACAACTGTATATAATTGGTTATAATCCGATTGTGATTGATGATGAAGTATGGATGCTACGCTCCCATGTCGTAGGTCCTGACGATCTGCTCATTATCATCTCCGCCCAGAATACAAGACCAACTCTGTTTGAAATTGCCAGTCATGCCCGCAAAGTCGGAGCTCCGGTCTTGACTCTGATCTGTAAAGAAGGAACCAATCTGCAGGAAATCTCAGAATTGACCATTGTCGGCCACACCGAACCGATCTGCGATACTTCGATCATGTCCACGACTTCAAGACTGCCTTTGGCCATTATTACCCGCACCATTATTGAATACCTTGCCAGAGAAGGTATGGGCGTCTATGGCATTTAAACCAATTGAAACGAAAAGCCCAGGGATTATTCTCTCTGGGTTTTTCATATCTTCTATCTTCTTATCTTCATATTTTGTCTTTTTTACTTTTTAGGACTTGTTCTTTTCTTCTTGGCCCTGCAACTTCTTTTGACTCTTTCACTTGATCCATTCATTCAAGAGATTGGAAACTGAAAAGAAAATCAGCCAGATCTTTTCAGGAACTTGAGGATCTGGCTGATGATATTTCAGGGAATGATTCCGTCCTGGTCGTTGCTTAATTCACAATGAACAGGCTGCTCGAATGAATAGAATGTTTTTGAGATCGCAAATCCGCTCTGACCAGCCGCCTTACCTGCAATCTGGTTCTTTTCATGACTGAAGCATCAAAGTGATGGCATCTTTATATTAAACCTAAATAATTTAGAATTAAACGTTAAAAGCAATGTCACTAAGTTAAGGTTTATCCACCTTGTTCGTCCAAGGAGGATTTCAAATTCTAATTCTAGTCTTTATAAAG
>CAJTVE010000098.1 GCA_910579655.1 uncultured Allobaculum sp.
CCGTCTTTAACTCGCGTTTTTTCAACCACAAATGAATTTATAGGTGGGTCTCATCCACTTACAAATTTATATTTCCACGATTCTCTGGTTTGAGCCAGTTTTTTTTTGGGCAGACAGACGTACAATTTTTGGGCAGACAGACGTACAAAAGGAGAACAGGGAAGAAAAGGGGAACAGGAAGTCCACCCCATTAAGGGAGTTCATGCTTTTGGAGCAGAATTTTGTTTTTTGGAACAGATCTTGTACAATGTGGACATGAAAAAGAGACAGATTGGCTTCTGCAAGGAATCCGAATGGTTTTATCGCGTGTACGCCCGGGAAAATCAGGTCGACTATCTGCAGCTCTGTTTGCTTGATCTGCTCAGACAAGCCAATGGATCCCTGACCTGGATGGCCATTGATCAGCAGATTCCCTATTCCCGGCAAATTATCCGCCAGACTGTTCAAGATCTGGAACAGGATGAGCTGGTCACAACAACTCCGGATGGCGTCTTTCTTACAGACCTGGCTGAATTTACAGTGGATGAAATTCTTGACGATCTTCACCATAAACTGGATGCAGCCTTTGCCTTGATGGATGACAGTACACCAAACCTGATGGCCTAGCCTTGCATTTAAGCCTGCCCTTGAACCACCTCCCAAAGCGGAGGTTTTTTTATTGGTCTGAATCTGGCTTTTGTTTCTGACTTCTTGTTTTTGCAGTCTGGCCTTTGCGTTTAAGTTTTTGTACTTCTGGCTTTTTGTACTTTGGCTTGAAAAGCCAGGAAGAGGGACTGAATCACAAAGAGCCAAAAGAAATTCTGGCCGCTGAAGAATCTCTTAAACTTTCCAAAGAATTTGATAAGAATCGACGAAGAGAAGAAGAATAATTTAAACGATGTCTGTATCTGGCTTTTTAGATAGATCAAAAATGATGAAATTAAGTTCGAAAAATCCAAAAAAGGATGAAAAAGTTAAACTGAATAGATGAAAATTAAAATCTGTTTGGAGAAGGCAACCGAGAACAACATTTTTGTGATGAAAATGGGATGCTTTTGGGGATGCACTTGGGCATATCTTGTTGCCTGCCCAAAAATCATATACAATAGGAATCACTTAATTTGTTAAGAAATTAACAAATAGTAGAAAGGAGTGGAGGATATGAGCTTTGGAACAATGGGAATCTTCTGGCTGATTCTGGCCGCAGTCATGCTTGTGATTGAATTGGTTACAGTTTCGCTGGTTTCCATCTGGTTTGTTGCTGGTGCCCTGGTTGCAGCATTGCTGGCCTTTTTACATCTTGGTCTCTGGATTCAGATTGCGGCATTCATTCTGGTATCGGTTGTCCTCTTCTGCTTCTTCAAAGATCGGCTGCAGGCATACTTCCGGTATCGGCATGACCGTTCTGGTGCCAGTCTCATCCTCGGGAAAACCGGTAAGGTGACCAGCCCGATTCAAGAACACCAGGATGGACGGATCCTGGTTAATGGTCAAGACTGGAAAGCAAGCTCTACACAGAGTCTGCCAACGGGCACAGCCGTCAAAGTCATTGGCATGCATGGAGTAACCCTTGATGTGGAGCCGATAGACAAAGCCTAGTCAAAAACATCTGGTTTCATGGACCAGAGAAAGCATTGAACGAATTGAATTTTTAAACTGCATTTTACATTTCATCGAATGAATGCTGTCTCGGGCAGCAGCTGACCGGAAGGAACTGGCTTATCACGAAAGTCCGGTCAGAAGGAGGAAATTATGCGTATTTTAAGTGGTGCGATTGGTGGAATCGTCCTTGTAGTGATCCTTGTCTTCATCCTGCTTGCACTCATTAACAGTGTGGTTTATATCGTTCCTCAGGCTTATGCCTATGTAATTCAGCGCCTGGGTGCGTATCTGACCACTGCGGATGTAGGTCTGCACTTTAAAGTTCCGTTTATCGACCGGATCACAAATAAAGTCGATTTAAAAGAGCAGGTGGCTGATTTCCCGCCACAGGCTGTAATTACCAAAGATAACGTTACGATGCATATCGATACTGTAATCTACTATCAGATTACGGATCCAAAGCTGTATACCTATGGTGTTGAAAACCCAATGAATGCGATCGAAAACCTGACCGCCACAACATTGAGAAACATCATTGGCGAAATGGATCTCGACCGTACCTTAACCAGCCGCGATGACATCAATACCAAGATGCGCGCGACTCTGGATGTTGCTACCGATCCATGGGGCATTAAAATCAATCGTGTCGAACTGAAGAACATCATGCCGCCGCAGACTATCCAGGATGCGATGGAAAAACAGATGAAAGCAGAACGCGAACGTCGTGAAAAAATCCTGCGTGCTGAAGGTGAAAAGGAATCCACAATCCTTGTTGCCCAGGGCCGTCAGGAAGCGGCGATCCTGGAAGCTAAAGGTAATCGTGAAAAGATGGTTGAAGAAGCCCTTGGTAAAGCCGAAGCGATTAAAGCTGTTCAACAGGCTACTGCCGAAGGCTTGCAGATGCTCGCCCAGGCTGGTGTTACCGATGAAGTTCTGCGTCTGAAAGCCATTGAAGCCTTTGAAAAAGCTGCCGATGGCCGGGCAACCAAGATCATCATTCCATCCGAAATTCAGGGTGCCGTTGGTCTGGCCCAGGGGATTGTTTCAACGGTGACCAAAGAAGATCCGGACAAACTGCCAACTCTGCCGCCAGAAGCCAGAAAGTAGTCATTTCTCAGCATTAGATTTTGCTTAACAAGCCGCCTGCATTCAATTGCAGGCGGCTTTTCTGTGTTTTGGGCAAGAGTGAAATAGGAGCAGATCCAAAGCAGGCATGCCGCGAGTCAAGAAATGAGTCGATCCAGGAAGACTGAAGCGTCAGAAAACAAAAGCCAAGAAAAAAGACGAAGTCATTACTTCGTCAGAGGAGCAAGTTCTTTGTCGAGATAGTCGAAAGTTTCTTCAACAGTAGTGCAGACTTTGAAAAGACTCATTGTAGCTTCGGAAATAAAGCCTTCATCGACCATTTTATTCATCGTTTTCAGTAACAGATCATAATACCCATTTAAATTTAACAATACGATTGGAGCATCGAGTTGACCGAGCTGTTTGAGAACCAGGATTTCATAAAATTCTTCCAGGGTTCCTACACCGCCAGGTGCGGCGATAAAGGCATTGGATAAGGATTCCATGAATGCTTTGCGCTCACGCATTGTCCGGGTATAGATGGTGTCATTGCCATTGTCGTAAAGAACACCAGGCTGTCTGAAAAAGAAAGGTGCAATTCCAACCGTGTCGCCGCCAAGCTCCAGCGCCCCACGACAGGTTGCCCCCATAATTCCGGTGTCTCCGGCACCATTGACGAGTCTCCAGCCGCGTCTGGCCAGTCCTGAACCAAGCTGTCTTGCAGCCTGTAAGTAGCTGCTGGCTACGTCATTGCTTGAGCCGCCATATACGGCTATACCGATTTGTCGCATATACATATTCCTTTCCTTCATCGCAAGGCGATGATCATATCAATTGGATTAACGGAATCTGAATCTGTTCAAATTCCTCAAGTCAGATTTATTTTGCCCCATAATGAGCATTCTGAGGAATCAGAAGCTTGCAATCTGCAAAAATCAGAAGCTTTTCTTGATTTTAGAAGGTGGATTGATTCAGCAATCCGGCTTGCCTGAACCGGTATCTTCGTGATTTTGAATATCAAGGAAGCGGTGAATTCTCTGCATTTTGACGTCGGTCTGATTGAGCATGGTTGCGCATTCAAGCAGCTCACGATTGACGTATTCGGAATCTGGCAGATTTTTTTTATAGCGCAGCTGGTGTTCAAGGGCAGCCCAGGAATCCATGGCAGTTGTCCGAAGCTGGATTTCACAAAGTACAGGCCGATTCTGAACGGCCGTACAAAGACCGATCACGTGCAAAGAACGGTAACCAGATTTTTTGGGGTGCTTGATATAGTCTTTGACTTCAAGAATACGGTAATGGTCGATTGAATTCAGGACCTCAACGACAGAATAGATATCGTCGATATACGAGCAGATGATTCGCAGACCAATAATATCGTGCAGATTCTGACAGGCTGAAGCGGGTGAGACTTCAAAGCGATAACGGACCAGCTTCTTTTCAATGCTTTCACGGGTTTTAAGCCGGCCGGAGATGGAACGCAGCATCGTATGATGATGATCGCGTTCGACTGAATATTTAAGATTGAGCAGGGATGTGAGCATGTACTCCTGTGTTCTCGAACAGGTGTAAAGCATCTCGTCCCAGTCGTCGGTACTCCATACCAGTGGATCCTCAGGCATGGTTGCCCTCCTTTCGAATGAAGACCAGCGTGCTGGAATCAGAACTCTCAGGATCGAAGTGGTAACCGAGTTCCTGAAAATCCTTCAGGTCATGCCAGTCTTCAATCTGATGTTCTGCCATCCAGCGCACCATGGCGCCGCGGGCCATTTTGGCATAGACGCCTTTTTCTTTGCGCTTTCCATTTTCGATTTCAAAAAAACGCGGTGTAATCATGTTCTGAAAAGCGCCGATACAGCGGGAATATTCTTTAGAAGCCAGATTGACGATCACTTCGTCTTCCAGTTCATCTTTCAGCTTGCTTCCCCAAAAATCATAGAGTGAAAACGGGAGCTTTTGCTGCATCTCCAAACGGTAAGGAACAACGCCATCGAGAGGTTTTAAAACCCCGTAAAGAGCGGAAAGAATACGCAGATGCCTGCAGATATACTCCCATTGCGTATCATCAAACACATCAGGAGCCATATAGCGAAAGGCAATTCCGTCATAACTGAGTAATGCAGGTGAAACCGGCGGAAAAATTCCTGCCTTCTGGCGCTGCAGTTCTTCGTAAACCGGATTGAAAGTCCGTAATGAACAATTATAAAGTCTGAATAATTCTTCATAACTCTTGCTGGCCAGAACCCGGAAAAGGGTATCGTGCTCTTCCATAAAGACGGGTGTTGATAATGGAAAATCGTGATCTTCACAAAGCTTCATTTTCTTTGCGGGCGAAATAATTATTTTCATTGCTTTCATTATAGGGACTAACGGCAGAGCATGGACAAAAATTGGCAACATCTTTGGGGCATCGATCGAATTTGACCATTTCTGAAAGAAAAGGACTTCGTGCTCTGGATGCCTGTTTCAGCTTTACGGTTTTCAATCCCTATAAATTGCCATCTCTTTTTGCAATGGTATCCTGAATGCGAAACGGGCATCGATTGTCTAAATCGAGGTCATGTCATTCTTTTGAAAAAAAGCGGATTCAGATATCCTGAGCTGTTTTGTACTGTCGAGAAGGAATTGCAACGGTACAGAAAGAAAAGGATTATCTGGACAGTATCTGGCACAAACCATGATAACCAGGCAGAGTTATCCCTTTTTAAGATACATAATAAATCGAGATAAGACTAAAAAATATGGATAGTTAAAGCAAAAATAAAAATACATACAATTTTGATGAAATGTATATACAAAAAGAAAATAAAGGTCTAAACTACAGACATAAGGAGATATACAGACTATGGGAAGAATGTTTAAAACAGAACCGTTCTATTCGCCAAGACCATGGGGATATGAACTGTGGACGCTTTCAACACATCGAAGCGGACAGTCACTTGTCCTGCCAGAAAAAGAAAATCTGCTGAAATACTTAGGAGAACCTCTGAAAATTCTGATCAAGATCATCAAAGCGGATGAGGCTCTTTCCGTACAGGTTCATCCTGGAGATGAATACGCCCGCATCCATGAAAATGATATGGGCAAAACCGAATGCTGGTACATCCTGGATGCCAAACCGGATGGCAAACTGATTGCGGGCATCAAAAAAGGCCTCGACCGCCAAAAGATGGCCGAAATTCTTAAAGAAGGAAAGCTGGAAGACGTTATTGAATACATTCCAGTCAAAAAAGGAGACATGGTTTTCATCCCCCACGGAACGGTCCATGCCATTATGGGCGGCCTGAAGCTGTTTGAAATCCAGGAATCTTCCGACTCCACCTATCGTATGTATGACTGGGGCCGTGACAGAGAGATGCATATTGAAAAATCGCTGGATGTCATCGACTATACCTGCACCAATGGCGCCGGTAAGATTGAAAACTTCACCAAACTGGAAACACCGTATTTCCGGGTGGAAAAAATCGTGCTGAGTGATGAATCAGCAACTTACCAGGTCACTGAAGAATTCCAGACGTTGAATATCTGTCATGGAAGCGGAAAAGTTGTCTCTACGGAAGGACAGGAACTTTCTCTGGAACCAGATCAGACTATTTACATTCCCAAAGGAACGGAATATACGATTTCCGGAAACGTTGAACTGTTAAGAACCTGGTGATTTTGCCAAAACCCTTTCTCCCCTTATAAAAGGCTGCCCTTGATTGGACAGCCTTTTATATAGATCATCAGCCGTAGATTCTATCTATATCCTATTTGTATGTTTGAATCATCTTTCGCCTCTTCAAATAGTCTGCTTTTCCGGCAGATTCCATGCGATAAAGGCGGCATGGATCTGGCTGCACGGGATGGTTTCAGAAACCACTGCGGCGTAAAATGAGCAAATTGTATCCCTTTTCATGACCTGAAGAGGTTTTAGCTTGCGTTCATACAGGAATAGCGGTATAAAGAGTGAGCTGTTTTTGAAACACCAGAAACAGCAAACTTCTTATTTGTGAATGAATAAAACATTTTCACAAAAGTGCTTGACCCGGAATACTACCCGGTGTTATAGTAACTGAGCGTTAAGAAAACGCGGCAACAAAGCTGCTGATCTAACGCAAATCATCTTTAGATATCGAATAAATCATCGATTGTGAAATTCTTAAAAATATTTCACAAAAGATGTTGACTTCTGAATCTGCTGATGATAAGATAAACAAGACTTGTGATGGAAGTTGATTCACTCACAAATAGATGGCTCTTTGAAAACTCTGATTACAGACAATTCAATATTCGAAATTAACACGTCGATTCTTGAAACAACACTTA
>CAJTVE010000099.1 GCA_910579655.1 uncultured Allobaculum sp.
GGTTTATCAGCAGAGAATATGGATTTGCCCAATAACCAGTGGATCCAGAAAAGCTGCTTAACAGGTCAGACAACCTTCCCGGAATTACGATAAGCGATTGGGCTATATCCTTATTCCTCCGGAGGCGCCTTCAGCGGGACCAACTTGTGCAGTTGGATCGCACCAGCGTGGCACGCTGGACCGCAGCTCGCTCCGGGGAAAAGTGGGGGTGTGAACTTTTCCCCATCGCACGCTCGACGACCATCGTCGCACAGCCGTTCCGGAGATGCAAGGGGCGCTCCGCTTAAACCCTTGCATCTTCGGCCCGCCCGTGCACTCAGGTCAATCATCGAGCGAAGCGACGGTGAAAAGTTTTTCCGCACCGCCATATGTCCTGTAGTAGGTTCTGTCCACGAGCGGGCAGAGCCCTTACGTGGACGCCAGGGGGACAGTCTGGTTCGGAAAGAGGATGTCCTCTTCCTGCCAATCTAAGGTGAACAACCTACAACAATTCAATTGTTTCAGTGCAGTTGTTCTCATCAACAGCTGCCAACTTTTTAAACGAAATTATTGCAACTTTTCAGTTGACATCTACAAGCGGTCTATTCTCATTCTTCCCGAAGAAAACAAATCCATTTCGATTAAGATTCGACGGATCCGTCCTCGAAACGGCCAGGGACCGACCCATGCACTGCTTCCCTGGTTTCTTTGTGCCTATTCCAAATGTCCTGTCTGGATTGATGTCTACTTTCTTCTAATGCTTTTTGAATCACTTGAAGAAGCGGGGACACCCCATTCCTGTGCCTTGGACCTGGGGATTTCGCCGCTTCGCCTGTATCTTATCCAAAAGAAGTACCTGGAATTTGTATCTTTACCAAATGTCCCCGCTCTGAGCTGGAAATCGGTGTGGGACTGGACTGTTCTGTCAATTGTCCGGCTGCGGCATGTCTGGACAGGATCTCTGCACTCCTTCAGAGGCAGGATTTTACTGGCAGGACTGGTCTTTGAATCCTGATTTTTTTGCGGCTCTTATCCATGGGGCTTTGTGCGCTTTTTTCCACCTCTATTTTCTCTTCATTATCTATTTTCTCTTCATTATCTATTTTCTCCTGAATAACATTCTTAAAGTTCATTTATAAATCGATTTGAGCTTTATCTTTTTTTATTTATTCTCTTCGTTCGCACATAGGGCAAATCGCGTATTTATTCAGCTTTAGGGATAATGGCACCAGGAGGAAAATATATGA
Source organism: uncultured Allobaculum sp. (assembly GCA_910579655.1). Lineage (GTDB taxonomy): Bacteria > Bacillota_I > Bacilli_A > Erysipelotrichales > Erysipelotrichaceae > Allobaculum. The sequence goes on from CAJTVE010000099.1 coordinate 1,227, forward strand.
CTGAAAGAATCCCGTTCAGTTCTAATACTGAGTTTGAAAGCTTTCTTGAAAGTATGGATGCTTTCTTCGGAATCCCAAAATGCGAAATTGAGTACTTTCATATCTCAAACACGCTTTGTGACGGTAAAGACATCACTGTCTTTGACCTCCTGCTCTATGATCACCACCCCCCATGTCCTCATTGTCAATGCATAAACCCATCAATTCATGGATACAGAACATCCCGAGTCAATCACAGTATCCTTGCCGGAAGAAATGCAGAAATCTATTTTAAACGGCGCCGCTATCTATGTCCTAAGTGCGGAAAAACATTTTCAGAAGACAATCCGTTCGTTATCAGGAAAGGAAAAATATCTCTTGAGACGGTTGTAAATATCCTTGATGATCTGAAAAAGCCTGAAGTCACTTATACATCCGTTGCGAGAAGATATAAAGTCTCTCCTTCTACAGTGGTCCAGATCTTCGATACACATGTAGACATGCAGCGCCTGACCCTCAGCGAGTATATCTGTATTGATGAAAACTACGCCTTCAAAGATGATCGGAGCAGCTATATCTGTGTTCTGCTGGATTTCAAGTCACAGGAAGCAATTGACATTCTGCCTAATCGCTACAAAAGTGACCTGATCCGCTATTTTAAATCCATTCCAATGAAGGAAAGAGAAGGCGTAAAGGCAGTATCTATGGATATGTATCCCATCTATCGGGACGTAGTAAGAGAGTGTTTCAGCCCAAAGACACTTTGCGTAATCGATCGTTTTCATCTGATCAAGGAATTCACCACTCAGGTTGATAGAGTGAGAATTTCCGCTCAAAGAAAGGCTCAGCGTGAACGCAGCCAATATCAGGACAAGGTAAAGGAACTCAAAGACAGGCCGGATTTTCAGAGTCAGGCGGTTCAGGAAGAATACCGCAAAATATCAGCGAAGCTCAATGATGCTTCAGACCGATATTATCTGCTTAAAAAATTCGCCAGCTGGATGATTTATAAACAATTTGACGACCCGGTCTTTGAGATAAACGCTTTGCGAAAATACAATTCACATTTCCAGCGACATCTGAACATGTATGAAATCAGAGGCATGCTCTTCAAGGTTGAGCCCCTGCTTGAAGAAGCCTCACAATTCAGGGGACTCCTTACGGAACTCTATACCTATACTTCACCTTCAGAGGGTTCTGAATTCTTCGATTCTCTTTTAAGCCTTTTTAAAGAATCCAAGGCTGCCCCGATCCGACATTTCGGCGGGACTATGAGAAGATGGAGAACCGAAATTCTCAACTCGTTGATCGTAGTAGAGAGGTTTTATGAGGTCCAGCCGGACGGAGACGTTAACATTCGAGACCGTCGACTCCATAACGGGGTCATTGAAAGAAAAAACAAACAGATTAAAATCCTGAAAAATGTTGCCAACGGCTATACGAATTTTCCTCGTTTTCGATGCCGGGCATTATATGTGCTCCGAAATGATCCGGCCTATTCGCTGGATCCGGTTTATCTCACGAAGGCAATTCCAAAGGAGCAAAAAAATGATTGAGAGAGGATGTCAGAGTGGCAGTCCCCTCTATGGCAGAGACCTTGAACTGCCGGATATGGACATTCATGAAGTGGATTCTGATAGATTAATCTACTTAACGGAAAGCCTTTTGGAGTTCACTGCTGATTATGGATTTACGTTCAATGATATCACTCTTTTCTGCTGGATCAGACAAAAGGCCAAGGCGGCTGTAGAAGTAGAAATTCGACACATGGCTAAAACAAGGGATCCAAGAATGATCGTCAGGAAGCATGATGACATGGATTACTTTTTTCAAATCACTGGCTATGATATCGAAAATCAGATTGTCATTATGAAAAAGTTTCCAATCAGTACGCAATCTTTCGATCGACAGGGCAGACTCGAAAAAGCAGCCTTGGAAGAATTCATTTCCGGTAAATATCAGATCTGGAATTATCGTGACCCAAGAATGTTCTGTGTGACATTGGAAGATGCCCTTTATACTGACAGCGAAAACGGACTCACGAACGGATGTTATCACCAGGGAGGATAGAAATATGAAAAACAAAGATCATGTCTATGAAAAATTCATTGATTTTTTGGAAACCCAAAAAATTGATATCAATCAGATTGAAGAACTCATTGACGCCAGAAAAGCAGGAATTCCCGAGTTTGAACGAGAAATCGCAAAAATGCAGAGTAATTCATCCATCGATTATTTTTTCGAGAGAAAAATTTTAAACGAAATGGATAAGATGTACTTCTGCGGATATGATCCAGTTTCGAAAAAAGTCATTTTAAGAGATAGTACCCGCTATGGAAACAATTTTGAACTGTTTGACTGTGCTCTATTCATTTTTGGAAAACATCAATTCCAGCCAGAAACGCAAAAAAGCTAAAGAGGGAGCAATTCCGGCCACACGCCAGGAATTGCTCCCTCTTTAAAGTGCAAATGCCAAGGCTCAATCACGATAGTCATCAGAATTGAAAAAGACGAGTGTCATTCACATGACACTCGTCTATTAATTTTGGCTTGTCCTAAGCTCCAAACGATTTGTGTGGTCTGACCACATTCGACCACAATCCCCACACAACCGTAAACCACCAGCAAATGTGGAGGACCAGAAATAGGAACTGAGGAGTTAAAACAAAAAATCCCCCAGAAATCTGGGGGAAAGATAGAATCGATCAAGTTTATTTGCGTCCTGAGGAAGGGGCAAACGCGACCAGCTTGTAGTAGGTGCGGGAGGTCATCTTGTAAATAATCAGATAGATCAGCGCAAAGATCACAAAGCAGGCCAGCATGACGATCAGAAACAGATTCTGATTGGCCATGTTCATGCCGGACAGAATGCGTGTGAGCATAGGGAATGCAAACAAAATATGCAGCAAAGAGACCCCAAGCGGTAAGAAGAACATGAGCATGACCTGATCGTTGATCACTTTCTTGATCTGGCCGGAATCCAGTCCGATTTTTTTCATGATCGCAAACCGTCCTTTATCTTCAATTCCTTCGGAAATCTGCTTGTAATAGAGGATCAGAATGACCGTCAGAATAAAGAGAGCGGACAGATAGACCCCGATAAACAACATACCGGAATACATGCCAAAGACATCCTGCTTCAGGCTTTCCGTATTTCCAAAGGTAAGAATCGACGTATTGGAGCCATTGTTCATCAGATCATTATGAATGACTTCCTGATGATCGACTGAATCTGGCGTATCAAACATCAGATGAACGTTCTGGGCCATTGGCGGCAGCGTATCGAGATGACCGGCAGCTAATGTTCCGGCGGCTGGGTATTGCTGGAGAAAACGAAGTTCTTCAGGCAGTTTGTCGATGGAATCTACAATTTCAATCGTGCCGGTATTGTCGGTGAGCGTTAAAGTTTCGGGTTCTGTGGCTTTTCCAATCACAATGACCTGGCCAGGACCAGGGTTGAGACTGGTGCCGGCAATTTCATTGATGGATTCCACATCTACGACATAGAGCGGACGGTCGCTGTTTCCATACTGGTAGCTGTAGGTGGAAAGAAGATAGGAAAGCGGGTTGGTCATGGTCGTGCCGGCATTGTTGACGGCAGCCTGAACTTCGTTAATCACCGACTGTTTACTGCTGGTGTCTTCAGGTGTGAGGCCAATTACTGCTTCCATTGCATACTGGCGGGGATAAATCTGATTGTTGGTTTCATCAAGCGTTAACACCAGCGCCAGGGTTGTCGAAAGGGAAACCAGAACCATGGTCGACAGAATCGCAATGTTGGCCAGGGCAGCCGCATTTTGTTTCAGGCGATACTTCAGGGTCGAAATCGAGATGAAGTGAGCCGGTGAGTAATAAAGACGCCTGTTTTTCTGAAGCAGGGAGACCAGAACGGTGGTGCCATACATGAATAACAGGTAAGTTCCCACAACAACGAAGAACACAGCCACAAAAAACAACAGTAAAGCTTCCATTGGATTGGTGATGGTGATGGCCATGCCATAGCCAATCACCAGGCTGACAAGGCCGAGAAGAGCCAGAATCCAGCGGTTTTTAATGGCCCGTTCGCCGGATTTTCCCTGCTGGAGTTTTTCAAGGGGATTGGTCCGGATGGTGGCATAGATCGACCAGAAAAATAAGGCTGCAAAACAAAGGCCCATCCAGAGTGTGGTAATCCGGAAGCCATCCCAGGAAAAATAGAAGCCAAAGACCGGATCGAGGTGAGCAATTTTTAAAACCAGCAGATAAATCAGCTTATCCAGGCAGATTCCAAGCGGAATTCCTGCCACTAAAGAACAAAAGAAAATCACGACCAGCTGATAGAACTGAATACGGATCAGATGAGATTTGTTCAAGCCAAGAACCGCGAACAGACCATTTTCCTGAGTCCGGTTTTTGATCCAGACACTGTTGAGATAAAACATGAAGATCAACACAAACAGAAGAATGATCCGATAGCCAAACCCCATCATCATCTGAATGTAGCCGCCCCCAAACGACTGGCCCAGGCCTGGATTGTAAGCCAGGGAGACAATCGCATACAACATGGCCGTCATGATGATCGAACCGCCGATAAAAGGAATGGAGATTCGATAGTTTTTCTTCAAAGACTGGAGAGCAAGCTTGAGATAAATGGCGTGCTGCATCAGATGCGCTCCTGATTGGCCATTAAGGTCAGGGTTCTGGAAATCTGCTCATAGAAATGTTCGCGGCTCTGGTCTTTGCGGTACAGCTGATGGAAAATCTGGCCATCAGCGATAAACAATACGCGGGTGGCATAGCTGGCGGCACTGATGGAGTGGGTAACCATCACAATGGTCTGGCCTTCTTTGTTCAGTTTGTCAAACAGTTCAAGCAGCTCCTGTGAACTTTTGGAGTCGAGGGCCCCGGTTGGTTCATCGGCCAGCAGGAGCTCGGGATTGGTAATCAGCGAACGGGCAACGGCAGCGCGTTGTTTCTGGCCGCCGGAAACTTCATAGGGATATTTTTTGAGCAGATGCGTAAGACCAAGCTGTTTGGCCAGTGGATCCAGGCGCTTTTTCATTTCTGGATAACGCATTTTATTCAGGACCAGAGGAAGCAGAATGTTGTCGGCCAGATTGAAGGTGTCCAGCAGGGAATAATCCTGGAAGACGAAGCCTAAATGGTTGCGGCGAAAATCACTGATGGCTTTGGAAGGAATAGTGGAGGAATCCTGGTCATTGATATAGATTTTGCCATCTGTTGGTTTATCGAGGGCTGCCAGCAGGTTCAGCAATGTCGATTTTCCGGATCCGCTTTCGCCCATGATGGCGACAAATTCGCCAGGCTCAACCGAAAAGGACACATCGTGCAGTGCCTCCACCTGCACGGCGGAAAAACGAGATTTGTATATTTTCTGCAAATTGCAGACTTCAAGAATAGGCATATTTACACTCCTTACCTCAACTGGATGGATCGATTTGCACGAACCCCAGTTACAGCTTCCAGTTTAAAAAATCCACAGCCTTCCAGCCATGGACTTGTCTAACGAAACACCGCTGACTCTTACAAGCACGCAAGAGTGAGATTCCTAATGAAAAAAGAAGTGAAAAAACCAAGAGAATGGGGATCTTACGCAATGTGTGTGGTCCGCTAAGAATTACTGATAAGCATTCCTTTACTTGAAGAATTAAAAAATAGACTGATCAGAATGTCCTT
>CAJTVE010000100.1 GCA_910579655.1 uncultured Allobaculum sp.
TGAAAAGCAAAATGGCCGGAAACGCGTTCTTTAAAGGTGTTTCCGGCCATTTGTCGGTTTTGATGAATTGTTCAGGTTTAATTTATACATTTAAAGCATTAATGCGAATTTCATACTGATCAAAACCCCTCCTTTGTGCAGAAATGAGGAGGGCCGCTCTCATCGAGGTGGAAGCGGAGGGTTAGTGCGAAGAGAAGAAATGAAGTTGAAATAAAGAAAGATAAAACGACTACGATTTGAGTCATCAAACAACTGGTCTGCTGATGAAAACTATAATAAACCAAAATCTGACCTAAGAAAATAAAGCGGTTACATAAAGATTGTATAAATTTCTTGAATTGTCTTTATTTAAAGATGATTTCATCTAAAATTGTTTTGAAAAAAATCAAAAGAAATTTTATTTGCCTGTGGGATTGAGGAATATGCCCATAAATCATACAGTTTTTTGGTACGCCGCAGTCCCTGAACCAGCTTTACGGGGGCTGCATAAAGATTTCAAAAGGAAAGATTTGTCTTTCTGATAAGCGGCCTCTTTTTCCGTTTTATAAGGGGCCGCTGAAATGGATTAAGATAAAGTTAATACTGCAATGGGCGATTCGGATCATGCAATAAGTACCATTTTTGATACGGAAAAATCCGGACTTGACAGCTTTGATCAACCTGGATGCTCTTTTGGATTTCTCGGGCCAGGATTGATCAGATGAGACCGTATATGTTAGGAAGGGATTGCAAAAGCCGTGAAAAACAGGGTCAGGTTTGGAGTTGGCCGTGATCCCGCTATAATAACTGCGACAGATAAGGAGTTTGTTCATGTCACACTTTGAATTTAAAACAGAAATTCCACAGGCGGAATTTGATGCGTTTGCGAGCAGTCATGCCCTGAGTAACCTGTTACAGAGCTACAACTGGTCGAAAATCAAATCCAACTGGGGATCGATGCATACAGGCGTCTACCAGGATGGCAAGCTGGTGGGGACTGCCCTTGTTTTGATCAAACAGCTGCCAATGGGGTTCTCCATGTTTTACATCCCCCGCGGACCGATCATGGATTACACCAATTCTGAGCTGGTGAGCTTCTATTTCAGCGCCCTCAAAAAAGAAGGCCGCCGACATCATGCCTTGTTTATCAAGATGGACCCGGCCATTGAAATCGGAAAATATCCCTCCAGTGATCAAGAGCGCCCGCGCAATGGAAACGAGAAACTGGTTTCTTCCATTGAAGCGGCCGGGGCCATTCACCAGGGATTCGTTCTGGATCTTTCCCAGGCCATTCAGGCCAGATTTGCCTCGATTCTTGATAAACCGGAAGATATTCTCCAGGCAATGCCCAAGAAGACGCGTAAGCTGATCAAGGAAGCCGATAAGCGGCATCTTGAAATTATCAGCGGCCGGGATGAGCTGCTCGATGACTTTGCGGCGCTGGTTGGAATGACGGAATCCCGCAAGCATGTCAGCCTGCGCAACCGCGACTACTTTGCGCATCTGATTGATACCTATAAAGATGATTCCATCATCATGCTGGCGATGTGTGATCCAGGAAGGATTCTGGCCGAATGCCAGCAGAAACTGGCTGATCTCGAAAGCCAGATTGCTGCTCTGCCAGAAAACCAGAAGAAAAAGCGGTTTACGCTTGAAGAGCAGAAAGCCTCAGCTCAGAAGGATATTCATAATATTGAGGAAATTATCAATACTGTCGGTTCAGATCGACCCCGTCCAATTGCCGGGGTGCTGACCGTTAAATACGGAAGATCCTGCGAAATGCTGTATGCGGGCATGGATGATCGTTTCCGCCGCTTCATGCCGCAATACAAAACCTACGTTGAAAACTTCGCCTGGGCTTTTGAGAAAGGCTGTGAGGAGTTCAGCATGGGTGGCGTGGAAGGAAGTCTGGATGATGGGCTGACCCACTTCAAGGACAATTTTGCGCCAATGATTCACGAATATATCGGCGAATTTGACCTGCCTGTCTATGGCCTGCTCTATAAACCGGCCAAAGTTCTCTATGAAAAGAAGCGTGCCCAGTTAAAAGAAGCCTAGACACTCGCTCTTCGCCAAAATCAGGGCTGAAAGCGAAAACAGCGGACCGCAGGGAAATTCAGCCAGAAATGAGTCAGAAACAATCAGTCTGATTCGAACAAGATCAGAACATAGTCAATGACCCCACCCAAACTGCCTAGCAATTTGGAGGGGGGATCCTTGCCTAACAGGATGAAAGGGACAGAAGATGAGAAAACGAAAAGATCGAACCCGATGGGCCGTGCTTGGCCTGAGTGCCTGCCTGCTTTGCGGATGCCAGGCTGGGACAGGCGAGGCTTCTAAGAGCAGCTATTCAGGCCAGTCAAGCCAGACAACCGGATCCGTTGCTGCCTGTGCACCCGACGATTCAAAGTGCGAAACAAGCCAGACAACCGAAATGCCTTCAGAAAACGATCGAATTGAAGCGTATAACCAGATTGCTTCAGACTTTACAGAAATCAGCTTTGATGAGGCCATCTCGCTTTTTGAAAACGGAAAGAGCGGTCTGGTGTACTTTGGCTTTTCCCGTTGTCCGTGGTGTGAAGAAATCGTTCCCTTGTTAGACATGGCGGCCAAAGAGCAGGGGGTTGAGGTTTTGTATGTGAAAACCCGTGATGCCATGAAAGAGCGGCTGTATACCGATGAGCAGCGCGATCAGATTGCACCCTATATCGGAAAGTACCTTCAGGACAATGACGAAGGGGTGCCAACCCTGTATGTACCGTTGGTTCTTGCGATTCAAGATGGCAAGGTCGTCATGGGCCATCAGGGAACCGTTGAGGATCATGATGCCCATGAAAGACTGATGACAGAAGACGAAAAGAAGAAGGTAGAAAACGCCATGGATGTTCTGGCTGCGACCATGAAGTAAACCATGCCAGAAATGGCTGGTTTTACCGCCTTGAATTTTCAAATCGGATACGAGGGATGAAAGTCCCTTTTATTTTAGGCGGGCTGCTGAATCTGCTGTTGGCAATTTGAAATGAAAAGATGGGCAAGAAAGCCGTTCAAAGGTAAACTGAGATTGAAAAAGCGGCTCGAAATCGGGCCTGAAGCTTTAAAAATCCAAAAAGCCAGGCAGCAATGGCCGCTTAAGCAAACGCGTTTCTTCAATATCTGAAGGATCTGAAGAAGCGCAGACCAAAGTGACGGTAGAAATATTTAGCCGAAGAGATTGCGAAGATAAAGAGGAGAATCCTGTGACAGAACTTGAAAAAATGCATGCTGGTCTATTGTACGACGCCAACTATGACCCCCGACTGATTGAACTGCGAGCCCATTGTGCTGATCTTTGTATCGAATATTCCAATACACTTGTTACCGACCCCAGACGGTATGACCTTCTAAAACAACTGCTGGAGGTTGAAGAACTTCCTGAGGGGCTGGATATTCGTCCGCCATTTACAGCTGACTATGGCAATCTGATTCGTCTTGGCAAGCGGGTTTTTATCAACGCCAGTTGTTATTTGATGGATGGCGGGGGAATTACCATTGGCAACGATGTTTACATTGGTCCATATTGCGGCTTTTACACCGCAAATCATCCCCTGAACTATACCCAGCGTAACCAGGGCCTGGAAATTGCGAAACCGATTGTGGTTGGCGATAACTGCTGGTTTGGGGCAAACGTATCTGTTATGCCAGGCGTAACGATTGGTTCGGGGTGTGTGATTGCAGCTGGCAGTGTGGTGACCAAAGATCTGCCGGACAATGCCCTGGCTGGGGGAGTCCCTGCCAAGGTTATCCGCTTCATTGATCAGAATGAACGTCAGGACTGAGCCAGGACAGAATTCGATTTACAGATTCATGGATTCTCACTGTGTGAAAGGGCTGTTCTGGCAAGCAAAGGCAAAATGTGTTCGAAGCAGGAAGAATGGAGCGGGATCTGAGATAATTTATCCCTGAAAGTGACGCGATGAAAAAGGAGGCAGCCAATATGTTGGAAGATAAAATTCTGTTGTTTCTGGAAACTGCAAGACGACAGTCATTAAACAGAGCCGCTGACGCCATGGGAATTGAGCAGGATGAGGCGGAAGAAATGATTCGTGCCCTCGAACGCAGGCTCAATCTCAAGCTGTTCTCCGAATTTCAGGGTAAAAAGCGGCTGACCCGGCTCGGCGAGAAATTCTATCATGGCTGTAATCGTCTTGAAGAAATGGCCAACGAACTGCTTGAAGAGATGGATTACACCCCGGTTCCGCAGATTCAGATTGGCTTTACCGGCACCCGGGATAACCAGGGGATTATCGATCTGGTCAGCCAGTACAAAAGCCAGAATTCACAGGTGACGTTTACCTTTCGCAAGGAGGATATCCCTGGGCTGAAAAATGCTCTGGTTGGTGGGGATGTGGACATTGTCTTTGGTCTGCGTTCTGCCTTTGATGAGGACCCAGAGTTGAAGATGGTGGATCTGTTTGAGTATCCACTCTGCCTGATTGTGCCCAAGGATCATCCGTTCGAAAAGAAGAAAAAGATCGCAGTTGAAGATCTTCAAAATGAAAATATTGTTGTGCTCGACCGCCGGCAGGCGGTGACCTTCTTCGTGGATCCGTTGGTTGCCTGCGGCTTAAAAAGAGGCGGTGCTGCGTGGCAGTCAAAAGCCCGCAGTCTGGATGATCTGATTAAAACGGTTCGTCTGGCCAATGGCGTTGGTCTTGCGGTGAAAGAAAATCTGGACCATGATCGACTCAAAGATGAAAAGTTCACCCTGATTGATCTGAAGTTTCCATACGCAGCAATAGTGCGTGATCCGGAAGAAAGACCGGAGATTATAAATTTTGTAGAAGCAGCGGTGGAGTATTTTTTGCCGGAGGCCGCCAAAGAACGGGCTAAAAAAGCCGAAAAGAGAGCCAAAAAAGGTGGAAAGAGCAGCGAGTAAAAATGCTGCTCTTTTTTATCGACCGATAAAAATCCCTGCTGAAGGCAAATATCAGCAGGGAACACAGAGGATTGAAAAATCTGCGGCTTAGAAGGTTCCAGTTCACACCTCTGGTTATTACAACAGGCGGCATGAACGGTGACTTTTCTTCAGAGTACCCATTGCGATACTTCCTTATACAGTGACTTGTCTGCTATCACTCCATAGAGCTGTCGACTTGATCTCATTTCCATTCAAAATTACCTTTTCCAGCCCCCAGCTCAAAATGGTATTTCACAAGTCCGGTATCCACTCCAGTAAAAATGCCGTTATCGCAGGAAATAGAAACCTTATTTCCTTTTCCTCGGATTGAAAATGCCTGTTTTGCGAGTGCTGTAGGGGCTAAAAGTGCTGCCTCTACACCATTTTTAAACCAGTCCGGAGCGTCACCTTCATAAGCACTGACATCAGATGCCTTTTTGGACTTATGAGGCACACCTTGTGTCTGACCAAAACCTACGGCAATGATCCCTACCGGCGTTGCGCCCTCTGACTTCTTTTGAACTCCCTTGCGATTAAAGGTTCCGCCAACCCACCATGTATTCAAACCTAACGTCTGCGCATACAGCATCAGATCTGCACCGCAATACCCACAGAATTCATCAGCTCCTTTAGGACCTGCCATAATGAAAAAGTTATTCACTCCCTTAGCGAGGATCAGCTGAATCACTCTCGGTATTGCGGTGTTGTTATTGGTTATAAGCTTAATGGATAGACCATAATGTTCATTATTCCATCTGACGCGTTCATTGAGCAACGACACGATATCCTTTGGAATCGCCTGGTCCGTGTATTTTCTTACCGTGTGTCTTTCACGCATTGCCTGTTTCATGTCCATACATTAATTCTCCTGCTGATTGATTTCTTTTGCTCTTTGTGCCATCTTTTTTAGGCTTGATGAAACACTCTCTGCTTCTTCTGTTGTCATGTCCTGCGTTATAAAATTTGTCCATCTTTTCTGGAGCTTACGAATTTGCGCTTCAGCATTCTTTGCCTTATCGGTCAGATATACTCTTTTTGCCCGGTAATTGCTCTCGTGTGCTTTTCTTCGAACAAGCCCTTTCTTCTCCATTCCCTGGATTGTTCTTGTCGTTGCCGCTTTATCTACGGTTATCGCCGCTGCCATCTCTTCCTGAGTAAGTCCGTCCTTTTCATACAGCTGTGAAAGATACATCAGTTCCGATGCTGTAATCTCCACCTCAGAGAGTTCGTGTTTAAAGAACAAATTCAGCTGCCGCATCAATACAGTTATACATGTCCCAATTTTATCCATATGCATTCCTCTATTTCGGTTGACAAGTCAACAATAGCTGCGTTCTATTGATTTGTCAACTGAAATAGAGGGAACAGCAGCTGCCAGGGATTTGATCCTCTCAAATAACTTTTAAACGATCTGTAAACGATCTGACAAAAATTCAAACACAGTCATCCCATTCTGGGTATGGTTCCCGTAACCTGCTGTAATAAAAAGTTGAGGAGTGCTGTTCAATTCTTCTGCTGACAGATGGTATGCAAAACAGGAATTAGCCAGATAAGGAGCAACTTAACCGGAGCGGGTCAATCGATTTCCCAGAATATTACGAATAAAACCGAATTGAAGTTAGAATTGGGTTCAATGGTTACTGTTCACACCCCTGCTTTAGTCCAATGGATTAAAGCGGTTTTTTTGTTTTATTACCGCTGCTGGCAGTG
>CAJTVE010000101.1 GCA_910579655.1 uncultured Allobaculum sp.
CGATGAAAAAATAATAATTCTCAACACCCCCCAGTTACATGGGGAGTGGCAGCGCCCGAGCTATGGAGATTTTTTCTTCATTCCAGCCTTGTCCCGAAACGGACCGGCCCGTTCGAGGCAGTTCTGGATGCGTTTCCACTATACGAAGACGAACTGGACTTTTCCCTATCAGAAATGACAGTCTTATTTGGATATAAAAAAATCTGTACACAATTTGAATGTCTGTGTACAGATTTTTTCTTGTCCTAAACAATTAGTTTTTCTACAGGCCGGGAACGATAAAGTCCTGATTGATCAAATCCGCGATCAGTTTCACCCGGTTTTCGTATCCCGTTTTCTGGAGCAGCTGGGTAATGTGGTATCGGACAGCTGAGACACTGATATACAGGTTCTGGGCAATTTCCCGATCAATATATCCCTGGGCCATCAGGCGAAGGACATCCAGTTCGCGGTCAGAAATTTCGGTAGAGGCCATATTCCCAATGTGGACAATTGGTGTCGTGTCCGGATAAATTGCTTCACCATCCATCGTGCGATCCATGACGTCTAACAGTTCTGTTCCCTCAATCTCTTTATACCAGAAACTATCTGCGCCAGCCAGACGAGCCCGGTCAATCAAATCCATGGTCGTCATGCTGGTTACGATAATCACTTTGATCTCTGGAAAATGCCGCTTAATCCGGGCGGTTGCTTCGATGCCATCTTCCCGATTGGCCGTACATACATCCATCAAAATGAGATCAATCTGGTTTTGCATGCATAAGAGTTCGGCCATGCCGGCACTGGTGGTCTGGGCGGCCAGTTCATAGCGGTCTGAGTCTTTCATATAGCCGATGATGCAGTCCCGCGACATTTTCTTATCTTCGACAAGAAGGACTCTTACCATACACGCACCTCGCGCCTGACACGCACCTCGCGCCTGAATTTTCTGAAATAAAGAGCCTGCTTACGCAAAACCAAAACACCTTGACGTAAATCCTGTTCATTCGAAAACCAGATTTGGTCTGCCCAATCCATCTCCATTGTAAAAGAAAACATGGAAAAATCAGGCGCTTTCTGGATTGGGCAGGCTCTTTTCTTCCAGTCTGATACCTGCATCGTGTTCAACATCCTTTCTTCTCGCTCTTCACAGATCCACCGTGAATCTCCTGGCCAAGATCTATGCCAGTCTCTGTGCTCTCTGCTCACATTCAGGGAAAGTGCCATGGCAGTTTTCTATGCCTAAGGCAGCCTGAGGATTATTTTAAACGCTGGAAAACTTTCGATTCTCATCTGTCCCTGAATCCTTTCAATCCGCTGGCGAAGGCCCGCAAGGCCTCCACCCTCCCGGATTGTTGTTTCAGGAGGCAACCCATTGTTGGTCATTGTCGCAATTAAGCTGTTCCTGTCGTTTTCCAGGATGATTTGCACTTCATCTCCATCGGCATGACGAACCGTATTGATCGCACATTCCCGAATCGCCGCCATCAACAATCTTGCCTTTTGCTCATCGGCAGGAAATTCTCCCTGGATCTGAAGTCTGACACCGATTCCCAGAATGGTCTCTGTCAACAAAGACAACTCCTGGTCCAGGTCAAAAGCAGGCTGGTCCATCTGCCCGTCGGCGACCAGAACGGAAGTCACCCGCTTCCATCGCGAAGCAATGGCCTGCAATTTTTCTTTGGGAACTCTGTCCTGATTCATGAGATTTCGGGTCAGTCCAAGCAGTTCTCCCATCTGGTCGTGAACCCGGGTTTTTGCGGCCATGTTTTCTTCTTCTTTTACAATTTCATCCAGCTGCGAATAGAGCCGGACAGCCCGACTGTTGATCGTTTTCAGCCGGCGATTTTCTTTTTCCAGCTCTTTTTGGGCCTGATAAAGCGTAGTCACATCAATTGCCTGCATCTGGGTATAGACGTTTTCTTCACGATCCGTCACGCGACTTTTCGTAAAGCGCCAGATCCGGCCTGCCAGCCAGCAAAGAACAACCGCCCCAGAATTGAGCGCATCCGTGTTTTTGGATGACATCAGCCCATCAATGTTTTCACACGAAAGATCGGCCCCGTCTTCTCTTTGCTGCACTCGTTTCGCGTCCTGAAAGTAAGCATGCAACGCCCGTTCAAGTTCAGATAAATGCTGAAGATCCTTTCCCATCAGTTCGTAACAAAGCTGATGCATGCGTTTATTGCATAAAACGATCAAACCGTTCGAATCCGCAAAACAGATTCCCGTCGGCAGATTGTCAAAGCTTTCTTTAATCGACGAGCGGCTGATCCGTTTTGAAAACCATCTGATCATCGTTCAAATCCCCTTTATCGACAGTATCAGCCTTTTTTGATACCTTCAAAATACAGCGGCTCATTCCCTCTTGCCAGCAGATGGACGCCGATTGAAAGCGTTGGACCAGCCGACTTAGATCATCAGCCCCTGAAAGCAGCAGGGTCAGTTTCCAGTCCTGGTCATCCTCTCCAACCAGAACGACCAGATCCGTGATCGTTTCCAGCGAACATTCCACACACGCTTCATAAAAGTCAAAGAAGGTCTCGACCAGCTCCAGTGGCAAAACACCGTTGAGCTGAAACTGCAGACCGCAGGAAATCCGATTGTGCTGAAGATTCGACAAGGACTCCTGTAAGCAGAAGCAGAGTTCTTCAGCCGGAAGCATCCGGACTCCTTCGCCAAGCATCACTAAATTGGTTCGCCGCTTAATGTAAGCTCCAATGATCGTCATCCAACCCAAAATCTGGCTGATTTCTTCGTGCTGCGCCTGTTCCAGCCGCTGAACATATGAGGCCAGCAAATCAAGATGCAAGCGAACCGGTCTTTCTACGGCTTCAAACAGTCTTTTCTGTTCCTCAAGCTGCCTTCTGCGTCGCTTCTGTTTGTTTTCTTCTTCAAGCAGCCCATTGTAACTTCTGAGCTCTTCCCTGGTTCCTTTCAACTCATCAATCAGGTCCATCAGCCTGGAAATATCTTCCTGCCAGAACACAAATCCTCCAAAGATCTGCGCTGCGCAAAGACGAATTCCTTCTTCTAAAATCACAGGCTCTTCTTTTGCCTGCGCAAGGCTTTCTTGATCAAAGTCACCGGCATTTTCAGACGCATAAATCAAATGGAGATTGCGATCAGTAATCTGGGCCGCAATGGTCGAAATCTCAAAGAGCTGAGCATAGCGGGTGTTGGACTGGATCAGGCCGCATTGAATGCAGCTTTCAAATGTCATCCCGATCAGCACACAATAAACAGCTGTGATATCCCCCGCAAACGGCTTAACGAGCTCCCACATGACTACGCACAAACTTCCATAGATTCCCATCAATGCCATCGGAATCATCGGCAGCCAGAGAAAGGTCTTCTTCTGAGGAATCGAGCACTTGCAGATCATGATTCCAAGAGCAATCGCGCTGCATACCGCCATCCAGCAAATCACAACCCAGTACAACTTCTCATAGCTGTAGCTTTTATCCGACCAGGCTGGATACGGCTCTGAAAACGAAAAGACAAGCTGATGAAAATCATTGGTCAACACCAGCAAAGCCAGTCCTGCTGTCACAAGCCATGCAAGCTGTATCCACCCAGATGGCTGGTAGTGTTCAGGTTTGCGTAAAGCAAGAGCGGCAAACAGGGATTGAACTGGTATAGTCAGCATCGGAATATAGTAGGCATACCAGAGAAAGCGGCTCAAAGCCGGATCCGCCCCGAATGGAACGAAAAAATACTTGATTGTTCGAAGCCCAAACCAAAGCAGCATGGATCCGGCAATTCCGAGCAGATACAGGCATAGCTGCTTTTGGATAATCCGTCTGGCAAGCAAAACTGCCCAGGCAGTGATCAGAAAAAGGTAAATAGCCGAACGGGCAAGCCCAAAGACGGAACAGATTTTGCAGTCCAGAATTATCCCGCCAATGCGCAAAGCCACCGCCAGGACAATTAAAATGGCTGCGCCCGCCATCAACCGTCTGGTCTTTCTGCTTGTTTTCTGCAATCATCCACCCCCTTTAGGCCAACTCGCCCGTTTTACCCAGAAAAACACCTTCCTGCAAGACGAGCCTGATCGATCACAAGCCTGCTGCTCGCCAAAGAGCAATACAGACTGTTTTTTATCCATTGAATTCATCGCATAAAATCATCACACTTGTAAAGTTTTTCGGGCGTTTTTTTAGCAGTTTTAAAATAATATGCGCCTGTTAGTCTGTGTATTCATCTGTGTGTCGTCCCTTCCAGCTTTATCTTGATCTCCAACCTCATTCGGACATAATTACCCTCATTTCTGGCTGCCAGCCGCTCCCTTTCCTGCTTTTATGCACTCGTAAAAAAGGCAGAACCCGTAATTGGATTCTGCCTGAATACTTGCTGTTCATTTTATCGATTTCAAACTGCACAGCAGCCTTTTGCAAGGCTGAAGAACAGTTGGTCTGATGTTCAGGGGCGATTAGCAGCCTTAAGCAGCAATCAGGTTATCCGCAAGAGTTTCCATTTCAGGAAGATCGGATTCTTTCATGCTGGTTTTGATGGTGACGACTGGATCTACATACGTCAGATTCTGCTGTTTTGCCAGGATCTCTTTCATGGTCTTGGCAGCACTTGGAGCCCAGGAACCATTCTGGATCATACCAATTGTGCGGTTTCTAAATCCTTTGTGCGTCAGGATGGTTAACATTCTTTCCATTGGTGCAAAGACACCGGCATCATAAGAGCAGGCAATCAGCAGGATTTTTGGATAAACAAAGCACTGGGCAACCGCTTCATGCACATCGCAGCGGGTAACGTCCATCAGTTTTACGCTCTGTCCTTTGCTTTCAAGGATATCTTTCATCTTCTCAGCAACCACGTTGGTATGGCCATGGATGGAAGCAACCAGAATCAGAATTCCTTCTTTTTCCGGTTTATAGCTGGACCAGGTGTCATACAGAGAAATGTAGTGGCCAAGGTTTTCTGTTAACAGCGGGCCATGAGTCGCGGCAATGGTTTTGATATCCAGACCTGCTGCTTTTTTGAGCAGAGTCTGAACCTGCGGGCCATACTTACCAACGATATTCAGGAAGTAACGACGGCCTTCTTCCTCCCAGGGTTCATCGGCATCACGCGTGCCGAATTTACCAAAGGCATCAGCCGCAAAGAGAGTTTTGTCTTTGTCATCGTAAGTGACGATCACTTCTGGCCAGTGAACCATTGGGGCAGCGACAAAGTGCAGTTTGCGGTCACCTAAATCAAGAGTATCGCCTTCTTTGACGCTGATTTTGTTTTCTTCCGGAATTGGATGAACCTGGAAGTTTGGCATCATCTGCCAGGCTTTTGCAGAAGCAATGACTTTTGCTTCCGGGTGTCTTTCTAACAGAGCATCGATGCTGCCGGAATGATCCGGTTCAAGATGCTGGATGAGCAGATAATCAAGAGGTTTTCCTTCAAGGACTTCATCAACATGAGCCAGCCATTCGTCAGTTTTACGGCGATCCACCGTGTCAACCAGCAGAGTTGGACCTGCTTCACTTTTAATCAGGTAAGAGTTGTAGGCAATGCCATGTGGTACTTTGTACTGACTTTCGAATAAGTCAATATCGTAATCATCGCAGCCTACAGAAAATACGGTATCAGATACTTTTTCCATAGTGGTCCTTTCCACAGGAGAGCTTTCTTCTCCTTCTTATACCTTCTATTCTACCGTGAATCAGATGAACCGGACAGACTGATTCGATGCCTCACTACCATATTTGAAAAAATTATTTTCAATTTTTCTTTAATAAAGGCAAAAACCTGTTCTCAGATTTCTGTCTTGATTTGTTTTAAGCGTATTTGTTTGCGGAATCATTTTGAGTCTGAATCTTTTCTACTTCCTCGATGGAAAGACCAGATGCAAATGCCGCATCTTCCAAAGAATATTTTCCACTTTCAAGCATTCGAAGAACTGTTTGTTCCTTCTCTTCTTCATGACCTTCAGCATGACCTTCTTTCCAGCTCTTGTCCCTCAAATCTTCCATCGATTTGCACATAATATCAGCGCCCTCCTTGCTCTCTTTAAAAAAGAGCACTCTAGCATCCAGCAGGCTGTAATGCATATCATCTGCTTTGGTGCAGGAAAAATCATGCATCAACTTGCCAATCGGGGATTCATCCCGATACGCACCATTCACGTAGATTGTATGCTGGCCATTGCCAATCCTCTGGGTTGTTTCTGTGATACGTTTTTCTTTAATAAAGGCAAAAACCTGTTCTCAGATTTCTACCCGAATGATTTCAAAAGTGTTAATCAGTAGAAGCAGACTCTACCTGGATTTTTTTTACTTCTTCTACTGATATTTTAGTAATGGATGCCACTTCTTCAAGAGATAGTTTTCCAGTCGCAAGCATACCAAGTACATTTTCCCTTATCGTTTGGTCACGACCTTCTTTCCAGCTCTTGTCCCTCAAATCTTCCATCGATTTGCACATAATATCAACGCCCTCCTTGCTCTCTTTAAAAAAGCGTACTCTATCAGCCAGCAGGCTGTAATGCATATCATCTGCTTTGGTACAGGAAAAATCATGCATCAGCTTGCCAATCGGGGATTCATCCCGATACGCACCATTCACGTAGATTGTATGCTGGCCATTG
>CAJTVE010000102.1 GCA_910579655.1 uncultured Allobaculum sp.
ACCTCCATATTCGCATTACTCATGCAAAATATGACAGTTTTATTCATAATCTGTTATAAAATCCTGCAAAACTCAGAATAGAAAGGCTGTTTAAAGAATACCTTTTGAAAAAGTTACGCGTATTTGAGACTGAATGATGAAGATTGGAATACAGATTTTGATATTGGTAGTGGCGAAAGAATGACTGGGTTGTGAGAGGACCCTATCGGAGACGACCAATTCATTTGATTTTTTATGCTGCTTTTCCATACTGTATACATATGAAAAACTATGTTGATGTTCACTCCCATATTGCCTGGGATATTGATGATGGAATTCCTTCGATTGAGGAGTGTGAAAAAGCATTGGAAATAGCGGCAGAAGATGGAGTCAGGATGATTGCCAGTACACCGCATTTAATTCCGGGTCGAACGGATTTGGCTGTAATTGAAAAACGGCAGATGCAGCTGAAAGAAGTGGCCAGAGAATTTGGGATTGAAATTCGAATGGGTGCCGAGCTGTTTATGAATCGAGTAAGCATGGATGCGATTGCTAAAGGGATGATTCGACCTTATGAAGGGACAAATCGGCAGCTTTGCGAATATGATGTCCGTCGGGATTTGTCTGAGATTGAATATGCAGATGAGCCGTTATATGAGATGAAGGTTCGGGGGATTACGCCTGTGATTGCCCATGTGGAGCGCTATTTCCATAAGAACATTGATCTGGATGTGATCCGGAATTGGAGAAAGCAGGGCTGTATTATTCAGGTGAATCGAACAAGTCTTTTAGCTCGTGGCAATAAGACGGTTCGAAACAATGCCTGGAAGGTTGTGGATGCAGGGTTGGCAGATCTTGTCGCAACGGACACTCATCGAACCAGCGGTCCCCGAATTCCAGTTTTATCGGATGTATATGAAGAGATTGCAATACGAAACGGGGAAAAGGCAGCCAGGATTCTCTGTATTGATAATCCAGCATCTTTGCTTGCAGGTGAATCTTTAAAGAAGGTTCCAGAAAAGCCTAAGAAGGGCTTATTTGGCTGGCTTCGAAAGTAAGAATCCTATGAGATTTGGATCTTAAGAAGTGATGATCGTTCCATATCTTATGGTCATGGCTCGCTCTCTAAAGACCGTGAGTCATTTTTGGATGAATCAGAATTCCTTTTATCACGCATTGTACGGGCTATGAATGATGTTCAATGCTACATTGAAAATAAGCAGGCTGGATAGATGATAGGATCTTACGCAATCTGTGTGGTGCGCTAAGAGTTACTGATCAACATTCCCTTACTTAAAGAAGTTAAAAAGAGGCGGATCAGAATGTTTTTAGAAAACCACAGACTTTGCGTAAGAACCAGATGATATGCAGTCTGTTTTTTTAGATGAATTTGAATGGATCTGGGTGAATAATAGATCCACTTCCGTTTCTGTTCGTCCATTTCAATGCGAAGGAGCATATTGATATGATTATGCCAGGTAAGGTATTCTCTATTGTTACTGAGAATCAGCCGATTGAAGGGTGCACGGTTTCCAGAGAGCTGCTTTCGAACGAGAAAGATGCTGTGATTGTTTTTGCGATGGCAGCCGGAACGGATATCAGTGCGGAAACCTACAGACAACCAAAGCTTCTCTGGGTTTTAGAGGGAGAATTGACGATTTATTCTTCTGCAATCGGAGAAGTTAACGTCCAGGCCGGAAAGGCTTGCTGGACGCCAAAAGATGTTCCAGTCGGAACAAGAACAGATAAAGGTGCGATTTATTTAGAGATTGCACCAGAAGGGACAGAAGTTATGAGCACGAACATTAAACCAGGAGAAATCTTTACACTTGCCAGTCTGGTTCCATACCAGGCAGATGCGATTATTAACCGCGATATCTTTCAGACACCAACCATGAAGTTTGTGGTGATGTCGTTTGACGCTGGAACAGGTCTTTCAGAACATGCGGCTCCCGGAAGTGCGATGGTTTTCGCGTTAGAGGGTGAAGCTACAATTACGTATGAAGGTGTTGATCATGTCATTCATGCGGGCGAAGAAATGTTGTTTGCCAAAAACGGAAAGCATGCGGTTAAGGCAAATACACAGTTTAAGATGGCTTTATTGATCACCCTGGAATAAGGGGAAAATGAATAGATTTTGAGCTTTGGTTCTTAATTGCCCGGATCGTTCAGACATACAGTTGAGGTCGTTGACTTTGCTTTGGCTGTCTGGATCCGGGCTTTTGTATCCCCCCTCCATTTGGGCGGTTTGGTACAAAAGATGGTGGAGGTTTTGAAAAGGTAGAAGAGGTATTGGAGGCATTTGAAGCAGCCAGTACTGGAACATTAGAGGGGCAGATCCTCTGAAAATATGCAAATATCCCTGGAAATCGGACCTTTAAGCCGCCAATTCTTCGTAGGAAAAAACAGACTATTCTAAAAAACACGGTAAGTGAGATACTGATGATATATTTCACAGATCGTGTTTTTATTTTGTCTAAGAGAGAAGTGAAGAAATTATGAAGAATGAAAAACAATCCTTATCGTTGGTCCGGACGTTAAAAAAGAAAGGGAATGATCATCCGTTAGAAAATTCGGTTGAAAGCAGGTTTGAAAATCAGGAAGAGGACGGTTTGCACAATCCGTCAGGAAGTGAGGCAGATCGTCTGGGTGAACACCAGCTGACTACCTTGGATCTGAGTCAGCAGGCACGGGGTTCGCTTTTCTGGGGATATGCGGATGGAGTTTTTGATAGCAGTCCGTCTGGGCGGGGAGTGTCTGACTTTCAGGTTGCCAGGGGAGTTGGTGTGGAAGATCTCGATTCGGTTTCTTTGAACAGGTTCAGAGCGCTGATGAAAAACCAGTTTCCTGTTCAGACGTTTACGACGTATCCGGATGAGGAGTTTCTGACGTATGTGGGGGCCGGGAAAAGAAATAGGCAGACGGGTAAATTTGAAATGTTTTTAGGAACGGTGCTTTTCCTTGGGCGGACCAATGTGATCCGTGAGCTGTTTCCATATTTCCATCTGGATTATTGCGAATATGAAGATTCTTCTTATCCGCAGTGTAAGTTTCGGATTTCTGATAACGACTATCTGCAAGAGGAGATCAATCTGCTTTCGTTCTTTGAAAAAGTCATCCGGAGAATCGAGGGTGTAGTTGCGGATGGGGCCGATAGAAAAGAAGGTAAGCCAGAAAGAAAAAATGCAGAAGGGTTCGTAGCGGAAGCGTTCCCTACAGAAGAACTCCATACAGAAGAAGGTCAACCAGATGGCTTTTGTACGGATTCGATTCTTTTTGCTTTGCGGGAGGCCTTGGTGAATACACTGGTCCATGCGGATTATCAGAGTCTGGTTGGCTCGGTGCAGATCGATGTTCGGG
The DNA here is from genome assembly GCA_910579655.1 of uncultured Allobaculum sp. Lineage (GTDB taxonomy): Bacteria > Bacillota_I > Bacilli_A > Erysipelotrichales > Erysipelotrichaceae > Allobaculum. Next base: position 3,340 of record CAJTVE010000102.1, read on the forward strand.
ATGGCAATTTGTCGTTCAAAAATCCGGGAACCATGCGGATTTTACCAGAAACATTTTTTGCGGGTGGGCATTCCTATCCTTGTAATGAGGTGTTGATGAAATTATTTACGGCTACCGGTCTGGCCAGAAGACAAGGATATGGAGGGGCTAGAATCTTTTCTGGATCTCTTGTCAGAAAGTATGAGCGGCCATCCATCCGGATTTCACCGATCGCAACGGAACTTGTTTTTTCCTTTTGATCAATCTTTATCTTAGAAGGGCTTGACTCATATTTTTAATGAATGACTTTGCAGATTTTACAGCGCTCATCAATCACAACCTCTAAAGGATTTTAAATAGTCTTTATATCGTTGGCTTAATCGTGATTTGAGGCTAAATTAAGGAGTCGACTATGCTGCTCATTTTATTGCAATGGCCTGTTGCATGCCTAAGGCAGACAATTTCAACCTATAGAACTCTGTAAATCTTTAGCTCAATGACGCAGGCTAATGATTACAAAGCTTCAAGACAACAAAGATGAGAATTGGGAACAAATCTTGATCAAGATTCTAACTTCCAGCTGATTTGTCTTTTTCTAAAATTGATGGGATGTTACGACAATCCAAGAGAAAAAATCATTATTACCCATTATTTTAACGATCAATTCTTACAAATTTAACGTATTTATGTCTGGTTCTGGTAAGATATAAAAGCAAAATGTGTGTTGATAAATTACCTATCAGTTAAAACGGCAATTTCGTATTTTATCTTTACACACGTCTAGGCCTGTTACCTATCAGATCTGAAAAGGATAGCTGCTTTGGGCGAGAGATTTAGGTGGCTGTTCATTTTGCACAGATCAGATACGAAAGCGGAATAAGAAAGGTGATCAAAAAATGGAAAACACAAACGTACTGACAGAAGATTCAATTGATGCTTTAAGCAACGATAGCTCAGTTCCACCTCAGGTTCCATTCCAAAACCGTGTTGCAAGCATCGATACAAAATTCTGTAAATTTTGCGGAGAGAAAATCCCCTCAGATGCAGTAATCTGTCGTCATTGCGGCCGACAAGTCGAACAACTGGTTCAGGCTTCTCAACCTCAACCATCTATCATCGTCAACAATACGAATACAAACACAAATACAAATACGAATACGAATATAAATGCCTTGCGCGGTGGAATGGGTGTCCCTAAGAATAAATGGGTTGCCTTGTTGCTTTGCCTTTTCTTAGGCGTTTTTGGTGGGCATCGCTTTTACGAAGGATCCTTTTTCATTGGTCTGATTTTCCTTTTCACAGGCGGCCTGTTTGGACTTGGAGTCGTATTTGATCTCGTTCGGCTTCTTTTCTACCCATCCACTTATTATGTTATTCGTGGAAAGAGAGTCGCTTAAATACAATATTTATCACTTGACTTATGATCCCACACAGTTTTGTGTGGGATTTTTTAGTGGTTTTTACGCAAGGAGTGTTGTTTTGGAACGAATTCCAGGATATAGGCTGCCGACCTTTGGTTGATTTGCAAATGCGATTTACCGTTCGGTGCATAACTTCAACCGATAGGTTCATGATAAGAAAAGAATCGCATTTTAGAATATGGCCGGTCTCTTCTTCAAAAACTTCATCAACCTATACTAGCTTTACTTCTCTTACTACGTATCGCAAGAAGCTTTCTTACCATGTTTTTGAAGAGACACATTCACCATTGACTAAATTTATATAAGATTATACAAGTTGTATTCGCAAAATGACATTTACATAATATTATATAAATAGAAAGGGCTATGAAACAAAGAGAACTCGTTAAGAAGCTCAAGAAACTCGGATATGTATTCGAGCGACCTGGCAGCAACCATGATATCTACGCCAAGGGAGATAAAAAGATTCCCGTCCCTCGGCATACAGAAATCAACGAAAGACTGGCAATGAGTATTCTTGAACAGGCTGGACTCAAATGAATCTACCTGCCTCTTAGGAACAGTTCGTTAATTGACTCATCGTTGTTCCCCGATCTGCCATTGATCCATAAATCGCTTGTTAAGTCTTAAATTAATAATTCAACACTAAATTATATTGATGTAGTTTATGAAAAACGATAGATCTATTTTGAGTTCAATGATCGAGTAAATGGCTGGAGCAATGCGATCGTCTGAATAATCAGTTTTTTAAGGACTGTTCCTTATTGTATTTCATGGCAAAAATGAAAATGAAAAAATTAATTTATCCCGCTGAGTTCGTAAAACAGGAAGATGGCTCGTATCTTGTTTATTTTTTCGATATTCCGGAGTGTATGACAGAAGGCTCAGACTTGTCAGATGCCCTTGATATGGCTGCTGATTGCTTGAAAACGTGGGCACAGGTTATGGTCGATGATGGGCTTTCTCTTCCAAAGGCAACGCCATGTGAAGAGGCCAAACCGAAACAAAACGGATTCATTACTGCGATTGCAGCCGATTTGAAAGACTCCAAACCAGTCATCAAATCCGTCAGCTTGCCTCGTTGGATGGCAGAAGAAGCAAGTAAAGCCAGACTCAGCCTATCTGGAGTATTGCAAGAAGCCTTAACCAAAAAACTAAATGCTTAAGAACCTATCATGCGATAGGTTTTTTGTGCTTTTCCAGAAAGATCCTGCAAGATCGCAGACCGGCCTGTAGATGAATAAGTTGTAAGCGAGAAAGCTTCAAATAAAGAAGATTAAATTAAAAAGGGGAAAGAGCGGGTTAAAAGGAAATGAAGGAGCCGAAAACGGCTCCTTCTGGCTTAAGTGTCTGAGAGGTGGGGTAATGCTAAGGACGATCCGAGTGAATCTGGTTTGATCAAAGAGGGCCTGATGGATTCACGGATCAGAGATGTAGCTTGAAAAATTGACTTTGACTGGCAGTTTGTCATAGACCAGCCTACAAGTCATTTCTTCAGTTGACCGATTGATGAATCCATCGGTCAATGAGCTAATCAGCCAATGCGTCGATTGGTCAAATGGTCAATGAGCTCATCGGGCAATGGCCAGTAAATTAATCGGTCAATCCGTTAGTCGGAAAGATCGGCGCCGTTGGTTTCGATGACTTTCTTACCCGAATAATTCATGGCTTTTTTCACAAAACCATTTTTCGTGTTTTGTCTTCGGAATGCAAACAAATCTTTCTC
>CAJTVE010000103.1 GCA_910579655.1 uncultured Allobaculum sp.
TGAAAAGCAAAATGGCCGGGAACACGTTCTTTAAAGGTGTTTCCGGCCATTTGTCGGTTTTGATGAATTGTTCAGGTGTGATTTAGGAAATAAATGTTCAGAATTGTTTGTTTGTAAAAGATAAATTGAGGCGCTTTAGTTCTGAAAAACTAGGGAAGAAATTCGAATCGGTTTCGTATTCTGCAAAAGGAGGATTTTATGAAGTCAAATACTTCAAAAGCTGTATTGTTTGCATTTTTAGCCGCTGTGTTTTATGCGCTCAATGTTCCGTTTTCTAAACTGCTTCTCGCTCATGTTGCCCCTGTGTATATGGCCTCCTTCCTGTACTTTGGAGCTGGTGTAGGGATTGCTGTTCTGTACCTGTTTCACTGGAAAGAAGAGACAGAGTTGGACAGACTGTCCAGAAAAGATCTTCCCTATACGATTGGCATGGTTGTTCTGGATATCGTCGCTCCGATTCTTCTGATGATGGGTGTTGAAATTGGCTCTTCAGCCAATGCAACCCTGCTGGGAAATTTTGAAATTGTCGCAACGGCCCTGATTGCATTCCTGGTTTTTCGAGAGAAAGTTTCGAGAAAACTGTTTGTTGCTATTCTGTTCATTACTGCTTCCAGCATTGTTCTGTCTTTTGAAGGATCAGATAGTTTCCATTTTTCGCTGGGTTCCTTACTCGTGCTGCTGGCGACTTGCTGTTGGGGGCTTGAAAACAACTGTACCCGTAAAATTTCGGATAAAAGTTCCTATGAAATCGTTACGATCAAGGGATTATGCTGTAGTCTCGGTTCGTTTATGATTGCCCAGGTCATTCGTGAGCCGTTTCCAGAGTGGCAATCTATTTTCCTGACCATGCTGCTGGGTTTTGTGGCGTATGGTTTGAGCATCTTTTTGTATGTTCGGGCTCAACGCGATCTTGGTGCAGCCCGCACCAGCGCCTATTATGCGGCCGCCCCGTTTATCGGAACGTTCCTGGCATTTGTTCTAAGTGGAGAATCCCTGTCGGTTTCTTATTTCTTTGGTCTGCTGTTTATGGTGATTGGAACGGTTCTTGTCGTCAGCGATACTCTTATGACTTCTCACCAGCATGAACATGAACATATTCTCTATGATTCCAATGGCAAAAAACTCAAAACGATCCGCCATACGCATCGGCATACCCATGTTGGAAATCTGGATTCTCATCACCATCACCATTTAAGAGCTTCCCAGCTTTAGCGATTCGCCATGTCCTTTGGTCCTTTCTGTTTCTATCTTTAACTTGGACTGCTTTTTCCGCCAGGCAGGGATTGTCTGGCGGGATTGCTTTTGATGTGAATTTTGTTTCGTTTTCAGATAGATTCTGTACAGACTGATGACTGTATGTGTTTTGATTTCATCGTTTTAATGTAAAGTTCACAGAATCCGCTTGTTCATTTTTTGACTTTGTTTCTTTTTTGTAGAAGATCTTTTACACTGAGTACATTAAAAAACTGTTTGCTAGAAGCGGAAATGTTAACGCTTTAACAAAGTTAGCCTTTTCGTTTCGAAAACAGGAAAAGTAAGTATAGGAGAGGATGACGATGGGAATGTATGAAAACAAAGTCTGCATCATTACAGGCGGCGGAAAAGCAACTCTGAAAAATGGGCAGCCAGGCGCAATTGGATATGGAATCGCGCATTGCTTTGCCAAAGAAGGTGCAAATCTGGTTATTACTGGCCGGAATGTGAAGAAGCTGGAAGATGCCAAAGCAGAACTGGAAGAAATGTATGGCATTCAGGTTCTGCCTGTTCAGGCAGATATTTCTGCTGGTGCTGATAATGCAGCAACTGCCAAAATGGTTGTCGATAAAACTCTTGAAAAATTTGGACGGATTGACGTTCTGATCAATAATGCCCAGGCCTCTGCTTCTGGTGTGACTCTGGTTGACCACACAACCGATCAGTTCAACCTGGCTCTGTATTCGGGTCTGTATGCGGCCTTCTATTATATGCAGGCGTGCTATCCAGCTCTGAAAGAATCTCAGGGTTCGGTCATTAACTTTGCTTCTGGTGCGGGTCTGTTTGGCAACTTTGGTCAGTGCGCTTATGCAGCTGCCAAAGAAGGCATCCGTGGATTGAGCCGCGTTGCCGCTACTGAATGGGCAAAAGACAATATCAACATCAACATCATCTGCCCGCTGGCCTGGACTGCCCAGCTCGAAAACTTCAGCCTGGCTTACCCGGATGCATTTAAGCAGAATGTAAAAATGCCCCCTGCTGGTCATTATGGCGATGTGATTCAGGATATCGGCCGTGTCTGCGTTCAGATCGCCGGTCCGGACTTCAAGTATATGACTGGTGAAACCATTACCTTAGAAGGCGGTATGGGTCTGCGTCCATAAGCGGATTCATTCGCTGCTGCGGATCTTTTCGGGAATGGTCCTGAAATCGGGATTCTGTCTGCAGAAAACTGTCTGGCGAAATCTCATATTCGTTTTGCATTGAATGCACTTAGAATTCAAACCTGCCGTCATCCTATCCAAAGTGGTGACGGCTTTTTTTCTGGAGAAAATCAGCAGATGGTCAGAAGGTCAGTTGTAATCATCACGTTTAAGAATTGGATGCGGTTTTGGAAAACTGATCACAGTCTTTGAAAACTGGCAGAAGAGCAAGGATGAGGAACAGGGGTGAGACCCAAGGATGAGACACAGGCAAAAGAAAACCCGTCCTTGTGGTCTTCAGGACGGGTTTGTCGATGACAGAGATAAAAAGAAGAAGAAAAGAAGTGAGAAGAAGATTTGAAATGAAGATCTGCCTTACTCTGCTCCAGTCGGGTAAGGCAGCCTGGAGCAGGAAGGAGAAACTGAAAAGCCAGAAAAATTGATGCAAGTGAGTAAGAGAGAGACTGGCTTTCCAAGAGGAACCTGCCTGTCGATGGCTGCCCGACATGCAGGTTCAGTTTTGATCAGGATCGGCGATCTGAACAGAGGAGGATTTGTTCAGGGAAATGAGTTATCTTTAGAAAAAGAGTGGATCTGTCAAACAGATCACAAAGGCATAACTGTTTGCGGACTGTTTTTGCTCAGGGTTTGTAAATTTGGTTTAAGCCTTGTTTGCTTGATCTTTTTTGCGGGAAGGAACAAAGAGCAGCAGGGCGATTGCGGCAAATCCGATGGCAAGATAGATGCTCTTGGTAGTTGTGGATGGACCAGAAGTTTCTGCTTTTGTGGCAGCTACGACCAGATCGCCGGTTTCCGTATCGCGGGAATAGTTTTTGAAGAAATTCCAGATGTATTGTGCTTCGGCTTTGTTGTTCCAATGCGCCTGGTCTTCAATCGCAACCAGTTCCATGTACGTTGTTCCATCCTGAGCCAGACGGGAAACGTGCGCTGTTTTGCCGCCCAGTTCGATGTCTTCTGTTTCAGTTGGGGTAATTCCAAAGTAAGGATCCGCTTCCATATCCATATCGGCTGTTTCGAAGCTGTTGGCTTTCTGGTAGCCGGTCAGAATCGAGTAGATGTGGGTGTTTTTATCTTTTTCCCAGATGCTGAAGTCAAACAGGTCTTTGGTTCCATGTTCGCTGGATCCATCGACAGGAATCATCTGGAAGAAGTCGTGGTCGCCGCAAAGATACATGAATGGGATCTTTGCGCCATCATAGTCAGCCTGAAGCTCTTCAATCGCCTGGTGACGAGAGTTGGCGCCGGAAACAGAAGCTGCTGCAGCAAAGACATTGTTATATTTCAAACCCAGGTAACTGGTAAGGGCGCCGCCCTGCGAAAGACCAGTGACATAAATCCGGGAAGGATCGATCTGCGGATATTTGGTTTCGAGCATTTCGATCAGGTTGATCACGCCATCATCGCCCATGTCTTCCACTTTTCCGTAAATTTCAGTATTTCCTTCCTGAGTGAAGTAGCCATGATCTTCAGCGGTCTGGTATTCAGGGGAAGCAACCATGAAATTTTCCGCTGCAGCTAATTCTTCCCAGCCAGTGGTATCCCCTTGGAGGCGTGGGTCGTTCTGGTTGCCATGTAAAGTCACAACCAGGGGAACGGTCTTCTCTTCGGCTTCAAGGGCTGCCTTGGGAATGTATTCAAACCAGGCATAATCAGATCCTTCCAGACCATCAATGCTTTGGTGAACCATTTCGTTATAAGTCATACCCAGATCTTCAAAGACCGGAGAATTGGTCAGTTCAAAATTATATTCAAGCGTGTTTTCACGATCGGCTAAAGCTGGCAGGTTGTAAAACTCAGTTAAATCATTGTGGGAGCGATAATTGCGGATAAATAGCTGATCATAAGCATTGGCGAAGGCATCGGCTAACGTTTCATCTTCACCCACAATGGTTTTCTGTAAATCAGAAGCGATCGATTCCTGGGCATTGGCTTTTTCATAGAAGGCTTTGGAGTTGTCATCTGGATTCACAAGATAAACAGGAATCGCCTGATCGACTTCAATGCCATCTTCCTGGGTGCCGTTGACCAGCAGCATACCAGCAATGTAATTGGCATGATCAGCAATCTTATTGTTGATAAAGGCTGCTCCGTCATCAATACCAATCAGTTTGATGTTTTTAATTGGGGCGTGAGAAATCATCGTTTCAAAACTTTCAACGTCTGCATCGGAATAAGTCTCTCCATTTTTGGGTGTAATAAAGGTAATGGAAGATCCCCACTCGTTGAGTGCATCTTCTGCATCCATCTCATCGATCAGGTCTTTCATGTCCGCTTCACTCAGGTTCCCCGCAAAGACATAGTATTCAGGCGTCATAATGTCTGAACGATGCGAATAACTTGGTGATTTCCAGAAATAGCAGCCGGAATCTTCGTTTCTGGTCAGGGTGATACCCGTTTCAGACTGAACTTCAGTCTGTGAAGTTTCTTCAGCAAAAACAGGAGCGGTCTGGATCAGACTTCCTAAAGTAAGAGTGGCAGCAAGCAGGCAGGTGCTCATTGAGCGTTTCATCGTTTTTTCTCCTTTTCATGGGGTGGTAAAGGCATCAAATTTCAGCTGGATTTTGATTTTTCTGAAGTTCTCCTTGACTTCAGGTTCGGTTCTTATGGTTTTAGTTTATGGGGTTTACCGCTCGGATGAAATGACAGAATCGCGTATGCTGACTGTTAAAAATTACCAGAATTTTGGGAGATTTGAAGCGTTTGCTATAGGTGTGGCAGAGAAAATGAGGGGAAAAATGAAGGGAAAAGAAAATGGATAGAAAAAAGGAAGCCGGCTGGAGCTGGCTTCCTGAATCAGAGTGAGCAAGAAGATGAGCGATGAATTGAAAAGGAATAGGGAAGATCGAAAAAGAAAACCAGACTGAAAAGCAAGAAAACAATGGCAGATCAGGCAGGCAGAAGAATCAGTTCGACAGAGGAATCGTAGTCGCCAAGGATTTCGTAGTGGATTGCAGAAGGAACGCGCAGCAGCCAGGTGATTTTTCCATCGACCCGCTTCCAGTTGGATTCGATCCGGCCGTGGATCGTATCAATTGAGCAACAGACTTCATTGATCTGTTTCGAGAAGTATGGTGCAACCCGGATAGAATCAAAGCCAACTGCGTTTTTGTCGATCTGAATGCCGCCTAAGCTTCGTAATACCACTGGATAAAGGAAGTAAACATGGCATGGTTGTCAGAATAGCTTTCACCCGCAAATAATTCGGCCATGGCCTTGGAGCCGTTCGAGAGCATTTTCTTGAAGGAAATATCGGAATCCTGAGTCAGCCAGTATTCAGTCAGATCATCCCGGCCAAGTTCGTGAGCCAGGTCATACATGAATTTTATCTTAAGCGCTTTTCGAAACATGAGATTCTTTGATCGTGCCGGTAAGCGGAAATCCACCCATCAAGTTCTGATGCTGTTCTCGTGTTATTTCGACCGCTTCATTAGTCTTTCTTGGCCACTGAAATCTGTTATCCCCTGAAAGCCTCATGATATAAAGCGTCATTCCGATGCCTTCGAAGGCCAGCGCCTTAATTCTACCTGCTCTCCTGCCGCAGAACAGGTAGAGCGTTCCTTTTTCATAAGGATCCAGATCGTAATTAAGTCTGACATGAGCAGCCAGGCCGTCAATCCCTCTGCGAAGATCCACTCTTCCACAGACAAGGATGATCTTGGAAAAGTCAGTTCCGTTTTTAAGCATGTTGAATACCTCCTGATCAACCGGATCCGGCTGCCTCTGAAGATACCAGTACGCAAAACCCTCCGATTTCTGAACTTTACACGTTCAGCATACTCGGAGGGTTTCATTAAACCTGAACAATTCATCAAAACCGACAAATGGCCGGAAACACCTTTAAAGAACGTGTTTCCGGCCATTTTGCTTTTCACCAAACAGGTGAGTGTAAATCGTTCATCATTCCTATACAATATTAGTCACAGACCAAAAAGAAAGGATTTTGAACAATGACACACACACTCAATAACAGTATGGCCGGTTTTATTCCTGAATGAAACATTTCATTTAATGGAGGAGATCTTTCTTCCGATACCGGTGCAAT
>CAJTVE010000104.1 GCA_910579655.1 uncultured Allobaculum sp.
CTCGCACACAGAAGTTAAGCCATTGAACGCCGACGATAGTGTAAAAGCAAAAATAGGAAGTCGCCAGACGAAAGTAAGCCCTGGAGGATATGAGAAATCATATCCTCCAGGGCTTTTTACATCATCTAGTCCTCTTTTATAAAATGTATAGTCAAATGAATTCCTGTGCTCTTCAAGTATGGAACACCTTACTGGAGGGATGACATCCAGTTTCTTCTTCGGAAAATGATCAGGCAGAGAATATAACGGATGACCTCTTCAGAAGAAAGCAGCAGGTAAATCCAGGTAATCTGGGTTTTGAATAAATACAACCCAAGAAAAGCCAGAGGGACACCAAATACCCAGGTTCCCGTCAGGTCGACAGCCAATAAAACACCAGTGTGACCACCCGAACGTAAGATACCGCCGCCTAATACCATGTTTTGAACCTTAACCAGACTCAGCAGGCCAAATATCAGCAACAGATGGACACAGATTGAAGCGGTTTGCTCATCGACTGAATAAATCTGCACATATAACGGTGCCAGGCAGGCAAGCAACCCGAACAGCAGCAACGAAAACCAGAAGGAAAGCTTCATCAGATCATGAGAATGAGCCAGAGCCAGCTCGTCCTCTTTGCAGCCAAGGTCCTGACCAACCAGGATGCCAGCCGCCTGCGAAAAGCCCATCAACAATCCCATATATAAACTTTGAATTGGAACTGTCATTGTCATGGCTGCACTGCCTGCAAGAGTGGAATGACCATAGACCATCATATAGACGTTTTCTCCAAGGCTCCAGAAAAAATCAGCCAGGACCAGTGGAAGAACAACTTTAAGCAAAGCATTCATGTTCACGTCGCAATGTTCTTTGACGAAAAGCCAGGGCAGATTCTTTCTGGTAAAGTAGAGAACCATTGCGCTCATCAGAAAACTGGAAAGAACAGTTGCCAGGGCTGCCCCATGCATACCCAAGTTCCATCCAAAAATGAATAGAGCATTGAGTAAAGTGTTCGCACCAATTCCGATGGCGGAAGCATAAAAGGGTTCTTTTGGGAATCCAAAGCACCGAAGCATCACCGAATAGATAATAGTAAAGGAGTGAAAGGGCAATGACCAAATGGCGATGCGCAAGTAAGCCGTTGCCAGATCGGCTGCATCCTGGGTATACCACCTCATGACCGGAAAAAAGCATGACAACGCACTAATGAATAAGACTGCAACGATAGACCAGCAGCTGATCCGGTGACATAAGGCTGAACTTTCCTGATAGGCCTTACGGCCAGCGTACTGGGCGGCAAAAATGCCAAGCCCTGAGGCCGCGGCGGTCAGAACGGTCTGAAAGATCGAGATATATTTACCCGCAAAGCCGGCAGCGGCAATTGTAGCAACGCCTAACTGTCCAATCATGACCTGATCAATGACTGTTAATGAGTTTTGAACCAGTGACTGTAAGGCTGCTGGTACAGCAATCGCAAAAACGTCATGTCTAAATGTCTTTTCCATATCCAGTACTCTCTCTTTCCAGTAAAACTGGTTTGGAAATAAAGTTAGGGACAGGATTGAAAATCGCTGACAAAGCCGCCTTGGCCTGTTCTTCATAGTTCTGAGCAACTGTGGTCAAAGAGGGATGGCAGAAAGCGCCACTTTGGATCCCATCAAATCCACAGACAGAAATCTGTTCAGGAACTTGAATATGGTGATCCTGAAGATAGCGGATCAGTTCCAGTGCAAGCAGATCACTGGTACAGAACACCACTGAATGCGAGACAAAAGGCAGCGTCTCATAAAGAAGAAGACGTTCCTTTTTGTCTGGTGGAACAATTTGAATGGTTGTCTTCAAACCCGCCTGAGCCAGCCCCTCTACACGGTCAAGATCTGGATCTTCAGCAGCGAAGATCAGACACAAGACTTCCTTATGACCACGTTCAATCAGATGATGACCTAAAAGTCTTCCGCCATATCGATCATCATTGCTTACTCCGACCGGTTCATCCATTCCGCCGTTGAAAACCACCAGCGGAATATGAAGCTGGTTTTTTAAAGAGGCATAATCTGTCTTGCAGAAGCCGGCGACAATGACACCTTTCATGTTCCAGGTGCTCGCAAACTCTGCAATTTCTTCCCAGTTTGTGGCAGAACGGACAACAAGATCCAGATCATGCTGGTTGGCTTTGACAAGCAGGGCCGACAAAGTCTGGGAAATATAAGGATCTTCAAAAGGTCTGCCGGTATAAATCGGATGGTCATTGACGACAAATCCAATCAAAGAACGTGGATTACGCCCTAACAAGACCTCAGCCCGCGAAGGAAGGTAGCCGCTTTCCTCAATGGCCTGTAAAACTCGTTTTTCGGTTTCATAAGAGATTTTGTGATGTTTGCCGTTGAGAACATTGGAGACGGTGGCTACTGATAATCCAAGTTTTTCGGCGATATCAATCAGTCTGACTTTTTCCATGGTTCTCATTATAGAAAATGAAAATTTACTCCCAAAACGTTAAATTGTTAACCTGCTTTGGGGCAGGCTGGAATGATGGAAATGGACCAGAATCTGTCAATTAGCAAAACGTGGTCATGCCGAAAAAGAGAAGTGATGATTGGATCGGAGAGTTCGAGATTTACTCCTCCTTTTCTTTCATTGCTAAGATGCAGTCTTTTAATAAATCCTGTTCTTGACGAATGGAATGTAGGGCCTGCGCATATGCATTAGCAAGATAGGTCTGGTCAAAGCAGAAATCCTGATATCCTTGAAGGCATTCTTCAAAGTAGAACTTACTGCAAGGAGCCAGATCGTTATCGGTAACCATTTGATAGTAAAAGCACTCTAGCACACAGACTGATCCATCCGGTTTGTGAATGGGCAGTTCAATAGTCTTGCGCTTATAGAGATCAGGATATCCTTCATATTCATCCAGACTGGAAAGATCGGAATCCTCCATACAGAAGCAGCCGACTGGAACCTTAGATGAAGGACTGGGAATTACATCCAGATAGCTGCGGCCAGGAATTCCTCTCATGACCAGCTGATGATCAGGCAGCCAGCCAGAGCCATAAACTTTTGCGGTTGGAGCTCTTCTTTCCATCTGATCAAGATTCAGATTAGAACCATAAGCGAGATAATATAATTTCATACCATTAATTCCTTCCTTTATATATTTATATATTATTAGAATATAATGCATAGATTAGTAAATATGAAATTGGGAATAGAATCAGGATATAACCAACCAGGTTCAGCAGGAAGAAAACGTGAGAAAAAAAGATCTGGGTGCGTCTGAGACAGCGAGAATCTGGTCCAGTCCCAGCTTTTTTAACTCTCAAAAAGAATGGCGAATCCGCAATGAGCGGCTTTAATTTGATGTCCGGAAATATTCAGAGAATCTATCGGGAATATATCCGGATCGATTTCGAAGATGGAGGAGGACATGCTAGTATTGGATTATCACATGACAGCTGTCCTGACTCTACGGAAGAGCAGCAGATATGGTTTTCGGATAGAATAGCGCATACAGATGCTACTGCTCAAAATATAGTTTTCATCTTGTTTCATCATTAAAACAGGCAGCTGTCCAGGAGGAAACTATGGAAAATTACAATCCGTTGCTGAAGGAACAGACTGGTCCCAAGTTCATCACGATTGGTGAAATCATGCTTCGCCTGACTCCGCCAAACTATGAAAAGATTCGTGTAGCCAACAATTTTGAGGCCAGCTATGGCGGGGCAGAAGCCAATATTGCTATGGCTCTGGCCAATCTTGGCGTAGACAGCACCTTTTTTACCGCTGTGCCTAATAACTCACTGGGAAAAAGTGCGATCCGGATGCTCAGATCGAATGATGTCCATTGCACTCCGGTGATTCTGACCACCCCTGAACAGACACCGACACACCGTTTAGGAACCTATTATCTGGAAACTGGGTATGGAATTCGTCCAAGCGAGGTCACCTACGATCGAAAACACAGTGCAATTACAGAATTCGACTTTTCACAGGTCGACATTGATGCTCTGCTGGATGGGTATGACTGGCTGCACCTGTCAGGCATTACACCTGCTCTTTCTGAAAGCTTGCAGGACTTTATTCTGGATTGTCTGAAGACGGCCAAAGAAAAGGGAATTACCGTCAGCTTTGATGGCAACTTCCGTTCTAAACTTTGGAGTTGGGAAGAAGCACGGGATTATTGTACAAAATGCCTGCCCTATATTGATGTTCTGTTTGGTATTGAACCTTATCATCTCTGGAAAGATGAATCAGACCATTCTAAAGGCGACTGGAAAGATGATATCCCCTTCCAGCCTGATTTTAAAGAACAGGATAAAGTCTTCCGGAAATTCGTAGAACGCTATCCGAATCTGAAGTGCATCGCCCGCCATGTCCGCTATGCGAACAGCGGCAGCGAGAATTCTTTAAAAGCTTACATGTGGTATGAAGGTGAAACCTTTGAAAGCAAACTCTTTACCTTTAATATTCTCGATCGTGTGGGTGGCGGAGATGCCTTTGCCAGCGGCCTGATCTATGCGATGATGCACAATTATGAACCAATGGATATGGTCAATTTTGCGGTGGCAAGCTCTGTGATCAAGCATACAATTCATGGCGATGCGAATATCACGGATAATGTTGAATCTATTCAGAATCTGATGAATATGAACTATGACATCAAACGCTGATTCATTTTCCACCTGATCGAATAAGAATTGACTGGAAAGTAGATACGAAACAAAACGAAAAGCTTCAGAATCTTTCTGGTCTGGAATCAACAAAGAAGTGCAGTTCATTATTTTGCCGAATAGTTATGTTCAACCTGAACTCACGAAGGAATTACACCTATTGGACTAAATATAGATAAAAGTTCTTTTCATAAAGTAAATAATAAGGATTAATTTCCAAGTCAAGTGCTTTTCCATAAGTATAAATACACTGATAGAACGGAGGTGAATTCAATCTATAATAAACTGTTTTTACTTTAGCAAAATAATTTCTAGCAACTTTCAATTTCATGGGTATATTTTGAGCGTGAGTTCAGTGTTCAATTGAGGTTAGAATAGGAAGTAAAGAATAAGGAGGGATTTTTATGACAAGAAAATCATTTGACCCTGCTGCATGGTAAGCGTCAAATAAGTCGGACGTTCTAAGTCTGTCCTCCATAAGATAAAATGAAAGGCGACTAAACCACCAGATTGAATGGTGATTTAGCCGCCGTTTTTGCGTCGTAGTTATAGCGAGGTTGCCGGCCCACGATGAAAAGAGCCACTTTAGCAGGGGCTGATTTCACTCTGGGGCATGGCTGCTGAAAGCAGCGGAAGGTAATTATTCTGATTCTGATCAATCTGATCCAGAACAGGAAGGTTGCCTTCGAACTGGTTTTCTGCAGCAGTCGATAGAAGATGATCGGGATATTTAAGGTTCTTAATGATCTCGAGCACTTCCTGCTGGTTTTCAATTCTGGATTTCAGGAACTCCTGAAACTTTTGGGACCATGGCATAAGGAACTCGAAATCCTGATCTGGATCCTCTTCGATTTCTTTAAGCTCGGCCTGCGTGAAAGCGCCTGCTTCGTCCGACAGATAATCCAGATACAGCTGGGCACTATGACCGTTGGCTTTAGCTGTCTCGATCAGAGAAAGAAGGGTGCAGGTATAAGAAACTCCCCCAAGAGACGTGCTGAACAGACTATTGCGGCGGATGAGGTTTATAGGTTTTATAGCCCGTTCCGCTGCGCCATTATCAATAGGCACTGCCGGATCATGGAGGAACACCTTGAATTTTTCCTCATGATTGATGGCGTAGTTCAGTGCATTCTGCATGGTTTCCGAGAAGGTATTGAAAACATCAGGATCCTTAACCAGACCATGGATGTCCTCAAACAGTTTATCAACAAGCCTGCTGATTTTTTCTTCCCGTACTGCCAGACGCTTTTCTGGGGTTTCCTGGTTTAAGGGCGTATTCAGATGATAGATTTCGGCAATTTTGTGGATAATTCGTGCTTCAGGACAGTTGTCATCCAGATCTCCGGTAGTGTTACTCTCAATGATCTGAATGGCATCGACAAAGTTTCTTCGCAGATGCATGAAGCATCCCGAAAGAATGACTGCCCCACAAAGTTTATTGGCGAAAGTACCGTAGGCTGAAAATGCATCAGAAGTAATTGTTCCCGTGTATCCAATCCCAAGAAGTTCATCAGAACTTCATGGCTTCTGGAATTGGAATAGTGGTAGTACACAATTTTTCTGCCTTTCTGACCAGTCTTTTGCTTGAAACGGGCTTCAGTTCGGTTTTCTGAATTTTTGTTTTGGTCTTTTCTCCTTCCTTATTCTCTTTTTT
>CAJTVE010000105.1 GCA_910579655.1 uncultured Allobaculum sp.
TCCCATCTCGAACACGGCCGTTAAGCCATTGAACGCCGACGATAGTGTAAAAGCAAAAATAGGAAGTCGCCAGACAATAAAAAGTCCCGGATTTACGGTAGATACGTAAAATCCGGGACTTTTTATTTTTAGGTGGAGATGAAACGTTTTCATCTTGAAGACTTCTCATGAGTAAACGGTTATTCCGAAGGGCATAAGGGCCAGTTTGGCGAACTTAAAAAGCATTGTACCTGAATAATTCACGAGCCATTATAATCCAAATTTGGAAAGAGCGGCCATCAATCGCTCGACTCATCAAGTTTTGGAAACTCAAAATCTAATGGTTCAAAGTTAAAAGAAATCAGGTCCTCTGGTAATGCAGTTTTTTGAATGAGAAACATCATATACCAAGGAAGGTAGGTGATTTTTTCATGCGTTTCCACATTGCCCGAACAGATGACATAGGCATTTTTGATCGGCCATGCTTTTTGACTTAAGGCGTGATTAAGTGCTGGATGTGATTTATAGTTTTTACCAGATTTCATTTCTAAAATTGAAATTTCGTTTCCTTCTTCAATGACAAAATCGAGTTCTCCAAGATTTTTGCTGTTGAAGTAATATAACTGGAATCCATTGGCACATAGTGCCTGGGCAGCAGCGTTTTCCAGAATAGCACCCCAGTTCAATGTCGGATCTTGTTGAAGAATTTTGAGCTGAATTCCATCAAATTGTGAGCAGAGCATGCCCGTATCCAGAAAGTACAACCGAAAAAGGGATCGCTTCTCATTGAGCTTTAGGGGGAAAACGAGATCACGGCTATTAAAGGATGGCAGGACAATCCCAGCCTGTGTTAGCCATGAAAGTGCACCTTGATACGATTTGAAGGATACTTTTTTACCGTCCGCAGCTTGTGAGAGAATAAATCGATTGTTGGAACTATTGAGCTGTGATGGGACGCTTTCATATAGATCTAAAATCTTGACGATTTCAGAGGAAGCGGCATATTTAGTGATATCCATACTATAGAGATGCCACAAGTCTTGCTGAACGCCAATGCTTTCTCTGATTCGTTGGCTTTCGATATAAACAGAAACAGATTTCGGCATTCCGCCCACAACAAGGTAAGTTAAAAAAAGACGAAGCATTTGTTTGTGGACAAATTCTGGTACGGGAATTCGCTTTTTAAAACATTCTTTGAGATGGACAATGGTAGACTCCGGTACTTTTACGCCCCACATAAACTCTTCAAAGTCGAGTGGATACATATTCACAAGCCGCTCAAAACCGACAGGAACAGAAGGAATCTGACTTAATTTAACTCCGAGCAGTGATCCTGTTTCGATATAACGACAAGAACCTTCTTGAACAAGATACTTAATAGCAGTTCTAGCTTTTGGACACTCTTGAATTTCATCAAGTAAAATTAATGTTTTTCCTTTCAGAATTTCCTGTCTTGAGAAGAGCTCAATTTGGCTAAGAAGAAAAGCAGGGTCCAAAGTAGAGTCAAAAATTTCTTTCGCTTCTGGACTTTGAATAAAGTCAATTTTGATAAATCGTTCAAAATGCTGCGTGGCGAACTCTTCGACACTTGTAGTTTTCCCAATCTGCCTAGCTCCAAAAATACAGAGAGCTTGATTGGAAGAATGATTCATCCAGTGAATAAGTGTGTCTTCAATTTTTCTTTTGAGCATGGGAAACACCTCCAAATTTAATGGAACAGTATCTTGGATTTAGTTTACCATGCTCTAATCAGAAAAAGTTTATTAAAATCAACTTTTTCCATAATAAAAGTTTGCTTATAACCACTTTTTCTATGGAAAAAGTGGTTTATATTCAACTTTTTCTGCATCTAAAGTTTCTTTCCTACCACTTTTTCTTGATTCAATAGATGAGGGCAAAGATGATCAGACTGGATCTTTCAGGACTTATGACCGAAAAAAAACGGAAAATCAGTGCTTTAAAACACGGACTTTCCGGTCAGTACGGTGTTCCAGGAGGGTGGAATTAGGAATGATGGGAAATTGCTGATGAAAAACCTGGATCCGATCAGCAATTGCCTGCATCAACAAAGCTGAAAATGTCCATGGCGCCGATTTCATTAAGGACCATTATCTCATCTGGATCGATGTGGCCGACGAGGTTTCTCTGATCATCGTTTTTCATTGGCTTCATGCAGATCTGGACTTCGCCTGCATAGTGTTTGCAGTTGTCATTGACAATCAGCACGTCACCTTTTTCAAACATCGGTTTGTCGGCTTTGCGTGGTGTGAACGCTTTGTCTTTGTATAACATACGGCCAAGACGGCTGCGAATCATATAGTTCAGGCAGTCTCCCAGATCCATCTGGGCTGGGAATTTGAACAGAGCTTCTTTTTCCAGTTCGGTGATTTCAGGTTCCAGATGAATTTTCAGTGGGATTTTACGCACATCGCCCGAAGGAAGCCATTCTTTAATCAGATCGCCAAAGAAAGGATCGTCACAGCTGTAGCTTTCAAGCGTTGGATAGGCTTCTTCCATGGTTTTAGAAATAATCTCAAACTCACTTTTCGGAGCAAATGCATTACCGAAGATTGCTTCGTCAACGTTTTTCATGGCAATCATGTGCTTGAGCTGGCTTTCCACTGGAATGTCCCGATGCTCTTCAATCGTAGGCAGACCATCAGAAACGGGCCATGGGCCATGCAGACCAGGCTGCTGAGAGCTTAAGAACATGGCTACAGAAATTCCCTGTTTTTGCAGAGCGTCATTGGTTGTTTTGACTGCTTCATAGGATGGGCAGGTGTAACGCTGTGGGTAGAAGTTATGGCAGGTCAGAATATTATCTGGATTTCCGCCGTCTGCGATGATCTGGGCTGTGATATCACTCATCGAAGCATTGAATTCAATTTTCAGACCATCTGTATTGTTGACCAGGGTCACATCACGCTCATCATGGAATACGCCATCCATGCGCAGAATGTCGAGACCCATTTCCTTAAATACGGATAAGTCATCCGCTTTGGCACCGAGTCTTGCAAATAAAGCACTGTTGCAGTCACCAGAAGCGACCATTCCGTATTTATGAGCAATGTCAGTCAGGTTTCTGAAAAACTCAACCATCTGGTCTCTTGGAGCATCCACTGAGAATAAGGAAGTGAATACTTTTTCAAATCCATGTTCTGATGCCAGTTTCAGATAGGCATCAATGTCTTCCAATGTTTCCTGTTCAGGGTAAACGGAAACACCTAAACGAATCTTTTTCATTTTTTCCTCCGCTGTATCTCTTTTTCGATTTGCCAAGGTCAGAATTCTGTTAGCGTGCGGCCAGAATCCAAGGGCAAAATCGGTATTCTCTCCTCACCAGCATAGACGTTTTTCTACAAAATTACAGTTTTCTTTTTCCGATTACCAGGCAGTCTTTCCGGTAAAATGAGGCTTTGAATAGGGGAGATCAGCGTTTACAGGTGATTCGAAAATAAGTTCTTGCGGTCAGTTTGTAGATTGCTACATAGAGGGCCGCAAAAATCAGGAAGGTCAAAACCATGACAGGAGCAATTAACTTGCCGGATGCATCGAAGACAGCGTCCAGAACGGTTTTGATAATTGGAAAAGCGAAGGCCATATGAATCGCTGCTACACTCAGAGGGGCAAAGAACAGAAGAAGAACTTGGTCGTTAATGATTTTTCGAATCTGTCTGTCTTCCAGACCGACGTTCTGCATGATCGCAAACCGCTTTTGATCTTCAAGTCCTTCAGAAATCTGCTTATAGTACATGATCAGAATGATGAACAGGATAAAGGCCAGACTTACGTAGATACCGACAAACAGAAGACCAGAATATGTAGCTTTGTCCATTGCGAGTTGCTCGCGGCGAGTGGATACAATAGTCATTTGTCTGTGGGCCAGACTGCCTGGAAGATCGGAAATCTCGCCAAGATCCAAACCCGAACTGATCATGCTTTCAAGTTCTGCCTGACTAATGGTGTTTTCAAAAGCAGGATCCAGATCAAAATCGGCCTGAATGAGAAGGCCTGTATCGGGAATGGTAAATGGCTCCAAAGAAGAGACCACTCCGATTAATGTATCGGACTTACTTGCTCGATTGGCGTAAGGTGCTAAGTTCAATGAGGTCGACTGAATAGAAGTAGGATATAAGGTTTTTTTCGCAATTTGAACCGGAGTGTTGATTCCATTGTTTGTCAACGTATAAATTTCATCTTCTTTCAGATTCAAGTGCTGGCCAGTCGCTTTTTCATAGCGATCCTGACGGATCAGCCAGAGGGATTGATCATCATTTGTTTGAACTCGGTAGAGTGGAATGCCAATTGCAAGATTTTTAAAAGGAATGCCTGCCTGATCCAAGCTCTGGGAAATGGCTTTTTCAAGATCTGGAAGACGAGCATCGACACTTGTTGGATCGTCGCTGTAAAGCCAGAGTTGAAGCTTTGCGTCGGCCTGGAAGTTTTGGCTGCTTTGCGTATCGATCAGTCCGAATAAGGAAACTGAACTCGTCAAGGCAGTCAGAATCATGCAGGACAGAATTGCAATATTGGCCAGAGAAGCTGCGTTGGCTCGAAGCCGATATTTCATCAGGGACAAGGATACAAAGTGATTTGGCTTGTAGTAGTAATCCGGATTTTTCTGCAAACCGTTGAGAAATGCTTCGATCCCGCCGAGAAACAGGCAATAGGTCCCGATAATGATCAGAATCACTGCAATCATAAAATTCAGCACAACAATAGAAGAGGACTGGGTACTTAATGCAATCCAATATCCACCGCCAAGACAGAGAAGCCCCAGAATAGTAATTAGTTTCTGTCCTTTTGGAGCGGTCTGTGGGTGAGAAGATCCGTGCAGCAGATCAATTGGTTTTGTTTTCAGCAGACAGAAGGCAGACCAAAGCCCGATAAGGATGTAATAAAACCCGATGACCAGAACCATGGAGATCACAGCCTGAGGCTGTAAATTCAATCCCAGAACAGCTGGCAGGCTCAAAAGTCTTGCGGCAAGCAAAGCCATCATCTTCTGCATGACCAGTCCGCTAAGAAATCCGAAAACTATGGTCAGCCCATAAAAAACAAGATATTGGTAAAACAGAATCCGAAGCAGATGGCCTCGTTCCAGTCCAAGCAGATGGAACAGTCCATTTTCCGGTTGCCGATTCTTCTGTAAGACCTGATTTAGATACAGGAAGAATAGACATCCAAAAAGCTCCAGAATTGGATATCCATATTCAAGAAAGGTGTTCATGATCCGAGAACCTTTATAGATACTCTGCCCGGAGAATAAGATCAAAGAGCGCAGAGAAAACAGAAAGGCGGCCACCAGAATAGATCCGCCCAGAAATGGCAGTGTGATCCGATAATTCTTCTTGAGCGACTGTAAAGCCAGCTGCCAGTATATTCGATTATTCATTTTTCAGTTCCTTTCCTGATTTGTTTTTGAAAGAGAAGGAATCCATCCATACTCATTTCGCCTGATTTCCAGTTTCTTGATTGGATTTCTGGAAATAGACAGGCCTTTGCGGATTACTTGATCTGGCTGCAATTGATTTGGAGGGATTTATTTCATCTCTTTTGAGTGAATTTCTTGCTTTCCAGTTTATAGGGCTGCTTTTCGCTTTTCTATGTGTTCCTCTTACGGTTTTGACTTGGTTCTTACATGGTTGTCATCATAGAAAATCAAATGCATGGATAAGGCAAAAACCAAATATTTGACAGCGTGCGAAAAACGCGCTATAAAGAATAAGCTGTTTTTCGTTTTGAAGGACAGTTTGAACGCCAGAGCAAAATTGGAACCTGCCCAAAGGCAGAATTCCTTCTGTAAAACTCTGGAATGTGAATTTATAAAATATTTTCACAAAAAGACTTGACCCGGGATACCACCCGGTGTTATAGTAATTGAGCGTTAAGAAAACGCGGCAACAAAGCCGGTGATCTGACGCAAATCATC
>CAJTVE010000106.1 GCA_910579655.1 uncultured Allobaculum sp.
TTGCATCATTCATATTGTTGATTCAATAACAATACCTAATTCGAGATGAGTTTGCCTATCGCATTTTGGGTTATCGGACTTAGCGGCAATTGCTATCGTTGATAATAGTGACGATAGCTAAACACACTGTTTGCGTAAGAACCAAAGTTAATCATGGAGTTAATTTAGGAGTTTAAGTTTATCCAAAAGTTTATTTTGAAGTTAAAAAGTTAAAGATAAAAGTTTAAGTTTATCCAAAAGTTAATCGTGGAGTTAATTCAGGAGTTTAAGTTCATCCAAAAGTTAATCATGGAGAAAAAAATTATATAAACGGAAATTTAAAACAAAAAGCCTAATTGACCTTGATTAAAGAAGATTAAGTCTTTTTTGTATAGGTTGCAGATCTTGACTTGACTGGCTGGAAGCAATCGTTTCCGGCAGACTGTTCAAGCAGGAAGAATTCATCGTCCTGATTAATTAGCAGATAATTTCTGCCAGCCATGAAGTTTTTCGGTCAGATCGGTTTGGGTCATCAAACTCGATTCACGAAGCGATTTAATAATGTTTCCTGTGTTCATTTTCTCACCTCGTTTTTTGCCTGTAGTCTTAGTCGTCTTATAGTCTTGGTTTTCCAAACGAAACTCTGCATTACAAGCAGCTGTTTGTTGCTTTCTCTTCATTACTTTCGAACCATGAACGAGTTTTACTTTAGGCAGAATTGACTTGAAAATATGCATGATTCAACTGGTAATTCCGTGATTGTGATCGGACTTGCGAGGTTCATCAATAAAAAAGCCCCTTGGTGACAAGGGACTTTTATTGAAATTGAATGAAAATATAATGATTATATTGAATTTAAAAATAACTATTAAAGATGAGTGACGCGTTCTTTGATTTCCTGGGTGCGGCCCTGATTCCAGAATTGGGTGCCGATGTATCCGCAGGTACGACGGGCAACGTTCATGGTTTCCTGGTTGGTGTTGCCGCAGTTCGGGCAGCGCCAGATCAGCTTGTGGCTTTCGTCTTCGACGATTTCAATTTCGCCTTCGTAGCCGCACTCCTGGCAATAGTCAGATTTGGTGTTCAGTTCAGCATACATGATGTGATCGTAAATATGCTGGATTAATGCCATAACAGCCGGCAGGTTGTTTTCCATGTTTGGAACTTCAACATAGGAAATTGCTCCACCTGGGGAGAGCTTCTGGAACTGAGATTCGAAGGTCAGTTTTGTGAAGGCATCGATCGGCTCGGTGACATGCACGTGGTAGGAGTTTGTGATGTAATTCTTGTCGGTTACGTGAGGAATTACACCGAAACGGTCCTGCAGTTTTTTCGCAAACTTGTAAGTTGTGGATTCCATTGGGGTGCCATACAGGGAGAAGTCCATGTTGTTCTGGGCTTTCCATTTTGCGCAGGCAGCATTGAGGTAGTCCATAACCCGTTTGGCGAACTGGTAGCCATTTGGATCAGTATGGGAAACACCGGTCATGTAGTAGACGCATTCGCATAAGCCGGCATATCCAAGAGAAATTGTAGAGTAGCCGCCAAAGAGCAGTTTATCGATGGGTTCGCCTTTTTTCAGACGGGCCAGAGCACCGTTCTGCCACAGGATTGGAGCAACATCACTTGGAGTGCCAAGCAGACGGTTGTGGCGAATCATTAAAGCGCGGTAGCAAAGATCAAGGCGTTCATCGAAGATCCGCCAGAATTCTTTGAAATCGCCTTTGGAAGAGCAGGCAATGTCAACGAGGTTGATCGTCACAACACCCTGGTTGAAACGGCCATAATATTTTGGCTTGCCATTTTCGTCAACATAAGGAGTTAAGAAAGAACGGCAACCCATGGCTGGATAGCAGTTACCATTACCGTTGGCATCGATTTTGAGCTTGAGCATCATCTTTTCGGAGATATAGTCAGGAACCATACGCTTCGCTGTGCATTTAGCAGCCAGTTTTGTCAGGTAGTAGTACTTGCTGTCGGGATGAATGTTGTCTTCTTCCAGAACGTAAATCAGTTTTGGGAAGGCTGGAGTAATGTAGTGGCCTTTTTCGTTCTTAACACCAAGGATACGCTGTTTGAGAACGGCTTCGATGATGGAAGCAAGGTCAGCTTTTGTCTGTGGATCTTCTACTTCATTGAGGTACATGAACACAGTGATGAATGGGGCCTGTCCATTGGTTGTCATTAATGTGATGACCTGATACTGGATGGTCTGGACACCTTTTTCAATTTCCTTCTGAACACGCATTTCTGCGATTTCATTGACGGTATCGGTATCCGTTGGCAGGTTCATTGTTTTGAGTTCTTCATAGACTTCAGCACGTGCTTTTTCACGGGAAATCTGAACGAATGGAGCAAGGTGGGAAAGGGTAATGGACTGTCCACCGTACTGGGAGCTTGCAACCTGAGCAATGATCTGAGTGGCAATGTTGCAGGCAGTCGAGAAGCTGTGTGGCTTTTCGATCATCGTTTCGGAAATGACTGTTCCGTTTTGGAGCATGTCTTCCAGGTTGACCAGGCAGCAGTTGTGCATGTGCTGGGCAAAGTAGTCGGAATCGTGGAAGTGGATGACTCCATTGTCGTGAGCCTCCATAATGTCGTGGGGCAGCAGGAAACGACGGGTAATATCTTTGGAAACTTCACCAGCCATATAGTCACGCTGAACAGAGTTGACTAAGGGGTTCTTGTTGGAGTTTTCCTGTTTGACTTCTTCATTATTGCGTTCCAGCAAAGACATGATCTGCTGGTCAGTGGAGTTGTTTTTACGGACGAGTGCGCGCTCGTAACGGTAAGTGATGTAGTTTTTTGCAACTGCATAGTAGCCGTGGCTCATCAATGAAGCTTCAACCATATCCTGGATTTCTTCTACACCAGCAGAACGATTCATGTTTTCACATTCGTTGGCAACCTGGCCGGCAATCTGGAGGATATCTTCTTCAGTCAGCTGATTATGCGTCGTGGCTTTATTGGCTTTACGGATCGCATTCTCAATTTTTGCTACGTTGAAAATTGCTTCTTCACCGCTTCGTTTAATAACTTTCATAGCTGTCTCTCCTTTTCTTTTTATAAATAACATCTGATTTGAATCGGACGGTACAGGATCAAAATCCTGAAAAAACGAATATCCCGATAAGGGGGTCGAAAATAAAAATAGGGCTAGTCAGATCAAGCTGCTTTCAAGAAGACTAGGTGAATAGCGCCTGGCAGGTTCTCAAAAGGCAGCGGCTGGCAGCCATCTGCATCCTGAATGCAGAGATAATTCAGAACAAACTCGATTGTTCATTAAATTAAGTAGATCATTTTACAGACAAAGGTGAATCTGCAAAAGCAGCCAGAACAGCCGCCAGATTCTGTCTGTCCTTCTTCGAAGTCCACCAAGTGGAGGAAGAGGGTTCACGGATTAGTATAGCGGCAGATCACAGCCTCTGAAAGCAAAAAAGACCATTTTGGAAGAAAAGTTCAAACATTCCATCGAATCGTGAAAATTGGTTCATTTTTTAACTGAGATGCAACAAAAACTTCACAAAGTGGCGCAAAAGTTCATAAAAAGTACGAAAAAGGCCATATTTTTAGTTAATTGAATGAATATTGGTAAAAAAGCGGGAGAAAAAAGCCAGAAAAAAACCAGTCGTGTGAAGACTGGTTCAGAAAAACTGCCCCTTCAAAAGCCGGTATGCAGCAGCAGCTCTGTACAGAAAAATCAATGGAAAACGCTCAGCTCAGTCCGTGAATAAATGGCCCGGCCGATAATCTGGACGGGTGTCTCTTCGACTTCCTGAAGTGTATAGACTCTTGGTTCAACTGCAGCATTGGCAGCCTGTAAAATCCAGTAGCGGTCTTTTTTGATCAGCTTTTTCACTGTAACTTCCTCCCCGCCGATTAAAAGAACCGCAATGGAACCAGAGGGCAGATCTGTGCACTGCTTCACGTAGAGCAAATCGCCATCGTGAATGTGTGCATCTTTCATTGAATCCCCAGTTACTCGCAGAAAATAATCACCTTTAGAATAATCGCTTTCGGATACTTCTACATAGCCATCGATATTTTCGTCAGCAAGCAGTCCGTAGCCGGCTTTGACGGTGCCAAGAATCGGGCGCTTGAGCTGCAGCCCGCGGATCCGGTTCATGTCTTCCAGATCGATATTGAGCATCTCGGCCAATTTGGCCAGTGTTTCCGGTGCGATTTTACGGATTTTGCCGTTGCACCAGCGCGAAACCGTAGAACAGGTTACCCCGCAATAGTTAGCGATATAGTCGTTGGTCAGATTGTTGTCATGCTTGAACTGGTTCAGTGCTTCTGGAATATTGATTCTCATGGTCAGATTATAACACATTTAAAGGCGGCTCAAAGCAATTATCTTGCATTAAATGCAAATTAAATGCGAAATATCACCTGAAAACATGCCTGTGCAATGCACAAAAATCGGATTAGATTCTGACTTTCAAGCAGGTATCGGGCATCAAACAAGGAAATAAACAGGATTATGAAACATAAAATGCGTGATTGTTGCGTTAAAAAATTGAAATGTCGCGTCGCCTGACCTATACTAAACCCATGAAACGAGTAATCATACATAGCGACATCAACCATTGCTATGGTGCGACCTGTTCCTCTACAAGTTCGGTGCCGAACGAAATGAGGCAGCCGTTAAGGCTGAACTGATAATCCGACAGGCGGAATGCGGAAGGAACGCTCCAAAACGCCTGCCTTGAGACTCCGGCATGCGCCCAGGCGTATGAAGCCCGGTAAAGACGATAGAAACCTGTTTGCAGCCATCAACAGGCCAGATATCGGAGGTCTACAAACTGCCCATGGTGAGAATGCAGAAATGCCGACGAACCTGCGAGTGTAAAAAAGGGAAGACCAGAATCTGAAATCGGTCACTATCTGACCAAAAAGAATCCTGAAAGGAAAGACTCTGTCAGAGCATATGTGCGATTTCAAAGACTGGCCCATGCGGTGGGGACAAGTAAAATCGTAGCTATAAACCTCCCCGTTCATCGAAGGCAGAAGCCGGCGGGATGTTCAAAGCCGGTCCCTTTTGAGCAGGCACCTAAAGGTAGAAATGAACAGATAGGATCATCGGAACAGGGAAACGCAATGACTGGGCCAACCCAGGTGGATGACGAAGACCAATAAGCATCCTGAACATTGCCGAAAAGCGGAGGTCGAACCGAAGAAGTTCTGGTAATCAGAATGGAGGAATGGCCTCCAGCCAGTCAGAGTCTTGTGGCCGGAGTGCAAAGCAGATCAAATTGAAGATCTGCTTTGCCGCCTGGCCTGACCTGGCCGGGGGAACGCCGTATGCGCTGAAAGGTGCACGTACGGTGTGGGGTGGGGGAAAAGCTGACGATTGCCTCACAGGCTTACCTATCACGATCACAGATTGAAGAGATGTTGCATCCGGAATATCGGACTATTCCGATGGCTGTAGGGGGAAGTGAAGAGAAACGACATGGAATTATCCTGGCCAAAAATGATCTGGCCAAAGCAGCCCATATAAAAACCGGGGAAAGCCTGCGCGATGCTTTGCGAAAATGTCCTGATCTGTACATCGTCCATCCGGATTACGATGCCTATACCTACTACACCGAAAAAATCAAAGACATCTATCGCAAGTACACAGATCGTGTGGAGTCTTTTGGTCTGGATGAAGCCTGGATTGACCTGAGCGGCTCCCAGAAACTGTTTGGCGATGGCGTTGAGCTGGCCAAAAAGACGCCATGGCCTTCGGCCACATGCCGCAATGAAAATGGGTGAATCGAACTCAATAAAGGACTCAGTTCA
>CAJTVE010000107.1 GCA_910579655.1 uncultured Allobaculum sp.
CATAAACAACGGAGTTCGTATCGTCCGAAGACAATATTCACCAAGGCTACTCACAGACAACAGCCGAAGCTGTCCTGCCAAACAACGGGGGTGTCTTTCAACCCCCATGGCTTGCCATGGGGTCAGTGAGCTTCTCTTCCCTCCTGAATCTTCTTCTCTGTAGTGAATCTATTGTGCTGTGATAAGTTTAATGTGTCGCGATGAGTCTATTGTATTCGATGTTCATGATCCGATTTTTATGGATCGTATTTTTAATGATGCATATTTTTCAGCTCAGATTTTTGGAATGATCCATTTTATTCTGCTTCTTCCAGAGTTGTTATTTGTTTTATCCAATGTCAACTGTTTACTATCATCCCTGACGCAAATTGAAATCTTTGGCTTTGTGCCCGATCTTTCCTTTTTCTCTGCGTCTTTTCTCTGCGTCTTTTCTTGGGTCTTTCGCTCAATGAAAAAGGACTAGAGGAAAGCTCTCTAATCCTGACGGTTTTTTTCAATTTCTTTTAAGACAAGCTGTTCGAATTCCTTGGCGGAATCAAAGCCATCCTGCTGCAGCAGATAGTTGGTTACGGCCGTTTCAATGACCGTGCCCATGGGACGGCCATAGGTAACAGGGATGCGCATCTTGACGATCTTAATGCCCAGGTATTCGCTGAATTCTTTTTCTTCCAGACCGATACGGTCATATTCGGCATCCGGATCATACGGAACCAGGGACACTTCAAAACTGATGTTGGCACTGTTAGCCACCGAAGTAATTCCAAACAGACGTTTGACATCGATAATACCAACTCCGCGCAGTTCCATATACCCGGCAATGATCTGAGCCGTTTTTCCGATCAGCGAGTTGTGAATTCTGAAGACATCCACTCGGTCGTCCGCAACCAGCTGATGGCCGCGTTTGACCAGATCCAGCACGATTTCACTTTTTCCCATACCGCTTGCTCCGGTAATCAGAACACCAACCCCATAAATACGGACAAGTTCGGCATGCACCAGCTGACTTGGCGCGAGCAGCTCATCGAGATAGTTGGTGACATTGACAACCAGCTGACTTGTTTTGCGATGGGTTTCGAAAACTGGAAAATCCTTGCGGTCGGCAATTTCTTTTAACACCGGAGGGCAGGGATGATTCATGCCGGTAATGAGAATGCAGGGGGTATCTTCGCCTGTCAAAAATTCAAAAACCCGACGCTGGTTGATTTCATCCATTTCGTCCTGGATATAGCGATATTCCTTACCGCCAATGACCACAATGCGCTTAGTCTGTGAGTTGGAGAAGTAACCGGCCAGTTCGAGACCAGGACGATTAATATCCGGTAATGTAATGACACGATTTAAAGCCGCTGGTGTGCCGGTCACTTGCTGGTAATTGAATTTTCGCTCCAGATCGCCGACCGTTGTTTTTGGCATACCGAATCCCCCTTCTCCTTCAAAGTTTCTCCCTCAAAGTCACTTTAGCGAAGGACTTTCTAACCGGATGAAACAAATTGTCGAAAATAAGCGGACAAAGCCTGAATGTCTATTTTCCGACATTTGACATTTGTCCCTGATCTGACACAAACGTTTTTGTTCGTGCCCTCATCTTTCTTATCTAACCACAATTCCTTGCTTATTTTAACATATGGCCTGAATTTCCTTCGCTTCTGTAGGTTAGCCAGCAAGGTTTTCGTTTCGGACTTGCAAGTGGCTTCTCTGTGGAAGATCAAAAAGAGAGGGCTGGACTTCTGGCGCTCACTTCCAGCCATTTCTGGCTTTCAAGGCTTTTTTCAAAGAACAGGTGAAGACTTTTTTCGAGCAGACTTCTTCGAAAAATCTCTTTTCGCCGCAGACAACCACTTTGGGCTATTTTTTCATCTTTTCCATCTCAATGAGTGGGCGATTTCCATCCGAAAACGCAGCCAAAAAGCCCATGAATCTCTTTATTCAAAGATGATTCATGGGCTTTAAAACCAGATTGAGCGTTTTTAAACAGCCGGATTCTTAGGCGGCTTTTGCTTCTGGCAAAGTTTCGGTATTGGAAACAGATTTTTCTTCATCGGCTGAAAGAGGGGGTAAAGCTGGCGTTTTGTGTTCAAGCAATGGACGCAGGTATTTACCGGTATAACTGTTCGGGCAGGCTGCGATTTCTTCTGGCGTACCCGTGGCTACGATGGTTCCCCCTTCGTCACCGCCTTCCGGTCCGATATCGATGATGTAATCCGCATTTTTAATCACATCCAGGTTATGTTCAATGACAATGACCGTATTACCGGTATCGACCAGACGCTGCAGAACTTCAATCAGCTTGCGTACATCTGCAGAATGCAGCCCGGTCGTCGGCTCATCCAGAACAAAGACCGTTTTTCCGGTTGGCTTTTTTTGCAGTTCGCTGGCCAGCTTAACACGCTGCGCTTCCCCACCCGAAAGGGTTGTCGCGGACTGGCCGAGCTTGATGTAGGACAGTCCGACATCACTTAACGTCTGGAGCTTGTGACGGATCTTGGAGATCTGGCTGAAAAATTCAATACCTTCTTCAACGGTCATATCCAGAACATCTGATATGGTCTTGTCTTTGAATTTTACCTGCAAAGTTTCTTCATTGTAGCGTTTGCCATGGCAGACATCACAATCAACATAAATATCGGGTAAGAAGTGCATCGAGATTTTCCGGATGCCATCCCCCTGACAGGCTTCGCAGCGGCCGCCTTTGACGTTGAAGGAGAACTGCGACTTGGTAAAGCCCAGCATTTTGGCTTCTTTGGTCTGCGCAAACAGATCCCGGATGTCATCAAAGACACCAACATACGTGGCTGGATTGGAACGCGGGGTGCGCCCGATTGGTTCCTGGGAGATTTCGATGAGCTTATCGATTTCTTCCAGACCTTCAATCTTTTTCGCCTGGCCCGGTTTGGTGCGAACCTTGCCTAAATGATGCTGAATGGTACGAGTCAGAACTTCAGTCACTAAGGAAGATTTCCCGGATCCGGAAACACCGGTCACCACAGTCAGCGTTCCCAATGGAAAGGTCGCATTGACGTGTTTCAGATTGTTCTGCGTCGCATCGATGACTTTCAATTCCTTGCCATTGCCCTGGCGGCGTGTGGCTGGAGTTGGGATGGTTTCTTTACCGGACAGGAAGCGGCCGGTGATGGAGGCATCATTGGCCATGACTTCAGCTGGCGTTCCTTTGGCGACGACCTGCCCGCCATGAATGCCGGCACCAGGACCGATATCAACGATGTAGTCGGAGGCGCGCATGGTATCTTCATCATGTTCGACAACAATCAGCGTATTGCCAAGATCCCGCATCTGTTTGAGAGTCTCAATCAGACGATCATTGTCCCGCTGATGCAGACCAATCGATGGCTCATCCAGAACATACATGACTCCCGTTAAACGGGAACCGATCTGGGTTGCCAGACGGATTCGCTGGCTTTCACCACCCGACAATGTGGAAGCCAGACGATCCAGCGTCAGGTAAGTCAGGCCGACATTCTTTAAAAACTGCAGACGGGAGCGGATTTCTTTGAGAACCAGATCCGCAATTTTCGCCTGGGTGGGGGTGAGTTTCAGATGATCAATAAAGTCGATGGACTGATTGACACTCATCTGCGTCCATTCATAAATGTTCTTGCCGCCAATCCGGACGGATAAAACCTGAGGATTGAGGCGGGCTCCCTTGCAGGATGGGCAGGTTGCTTCCGATAAGAAAGATTCATACCAGTCGCGGCTCCAGGCCGAGCCAGTTTCCAGATACCGGCGTTCGATCATGTCGGCAACCCCTTCAATGGGTTCATGGTACTGACGTTCCAGACCTTTGGTATTAAAGATCGAGAATTCGACGGGGGTCTTGGTTCCATGCAGGATGATATCGAGCTGTTTTTGGGTCAGATCTTTGATCGGAGTATCGAGGTCAATGCCGCTGGCTTTGCATAAAGCTTCCATGCGCTGCCATTCCTGGTTGAGGGTGCCGACAATATTTTTATAGTAGGCAATTCCCCCCTGGTTGATGGATAACGAGCGGTCAGGAATCAGAAGATCAAGGTCAACTTTCTGGATCGAACCAATTCCTTTACATTCCGGGCAGGCACCCATGGGCGCGTTAAAAGAGAACAGACGGGGTTCAAGTTTTGGCACTGAGAATCCGCAGATCTTGCAGGCATAGTTGGAAGAAAAGCGCAGGACTTCATCCGGAGTCTGAACTTCGACCATGCCGTCCCCGATTTCCAGTGCAGTATGGATGGAATCGTAGTAACGGGAACGGTTGTCGCGGCGGACAATCCGGTCAACAACGACTTCAACGTCATGTTTCTTATTCTTTTCCAGCGGCTCCATTTCTTCGAGCATGCGGATTTCGCCATCCACGCGTACGCGCAGATAGCCTTCCTTCATTAATTTGGCAAAGGTGTCTTTAAACGTTCCTTTTTTTCCTAAGGCAATTGGAGCCAGGATCGTCGTCCGGCTTCCTTCTGGCAGTTCCATGACCTGGTCAACCATTTCCGTAACCGTCTGACCGGTAATGGGTTCGCCATGCTCCGGGCAGTACGGAATCCCGATGCGGGCATAAAGCAGACGCAGGTAATCATAGATTTCGGTTACGGTGCCCACGGTGGAGCGCGGGTTATGAGAAGTGGTTTTCTGATCAATGGCAATGGCTGGAGAAAGCCCGTCGATCTGGTCAACATCCGGCTTTTCGGAGTTGCCTAAAAACTGTCTTGCATAAGAAGACAGCGATTCCATGTAACGGCGCTGGCCTTCGGCGTAGATCGTATCAAACGCCAGCGATGTTTTTCCGCTGCCCGAAACACCCGTCATGATGATGAGTTTATTTTTGGGGATCTCAAGCGAGATGTTTTTCAGATTATTCTCTCTGGCCCCCTGAATTTTAATTGAAGTTTCCATGTTTCCCTCCATTCATTTCTATCTTCGTTATATTTTTGTCTATCGTATTCTGAGGATTGATTTTCGTTTTTCGTGCTGGATTGGCCAGCTTCGAATTTCTGCTTTTTCAATGACCATTGTGGATATTTTTTCATTCACCACAGGTATTCGAACTTCAGATTTTAAACTTCACCAGCCCGCTTTGTAAAGAGATTCACAAATTCTGAAAACGCTTTTTCTCCTATTTTTTTGCAGGTCGTTTTATCTGAAGCAAAAGATGCTTTATAAGAAGCCTGGCATCCTTGCTTTTTATCATACCTTATGTTGCGTAAATAAAAAGCATTTTCATCCCGAAAAAAGGCATAAAAATTGCTTTGTCCAGAATGATATTCAACAGTCAATATTTGATCCAAGCAGAACCGTTAAGGATCAAGAAACCAAACCTTTTGTCCGGCTTCTTTATTCTAAAGAGGTGTAACCGGCTTTCGTACTTTAAGTCTTTGCCGGATCGATCGAATCAGATCTGTGCTCTTTCAATCAACAAAATAGTTATTTATTTCTAATTCAGCGATAATTTCTTACAGTTCATTCAATCTGTCCTCTTTCTGAACGTTCCATACAGGATCGATCCTGTTTTGATGGCATAATAATCGTGAATCAGAAAGAAAGTGATCAATATGACAAAAAATAAAACCTGAACAATTCATCAAAACCGACAAATGGCCGGAAACACCTTTAAAGAACGTGTTCCCGGCCATTTTGCTTTTC
>CAJTVE010000108.1 GCA_910579655.1 uncultured Allobaculum sp.
ACAGTCATTGATGTGCATAGCTAAACTAGTTTAAAATCCAAAGTTGTGCTTCTACTTTTTCGATTATCTAAGGTTTAATCTATACTGTTAAAATCCGTTTCCTTGTATATAGCATTTATCAATACTATGCTAGATTTTGTAGAGGAGACGGTAGCATATGGCACAGATTAGCATTCAAATTGGTGACAGCACCAAAAGAGATGCAGAACGAATTTGTTCAAAGATCGGGCTGTCTTTATCAACCGCAATCAATATTTATTTAAAAAAGATTGTCAATGAAAATGGAATTCCATTGGAACTAACAGCAGATCCTTTCTATTCCAAGAAAAATATGGATCGGCTACGTGCATCTATTCACCAGATGGAAACAACAGGCAGAACTGTACATCAGGTTGATTTTGATGATTAAATCCTGGACCGACCTCGCCTGGAAAGATTTTCTTTATTAAAAACCCCATCCAGGCTGCCAGGCAGCCAAGATGGAGCGTTGACTCCTATGGTCTGGGTTTTCATTTGCGTGATGATGTTTTAGCTGAAGGCGGAAGCTGAAATCCAAACTTGCGGACAATGTTTTTCTGCATCTCAGTCAGAGAACTGAGCACCACTTTCTGCTTAGGATCTTCGGCATAGCGAAAAGAGGTCGAGGAAAGAATATGCAGAATCTCTCTGGGTGTTTCATACCC
Organism: uncultured Allobaculum sp.; assembly: GCA_910579655.1. Lineage (GTDB taxonomy): Bacteria > Bacillota_I > Bacilli_A > Erysipelotrichales > Erysipelotrichaceae > Allobaculum. Next base: position 684 of record CAJTVE010000108.1, read on the forward strand.
TTTCGCAAAGTACTTTTTCCACACTTGATAGATGCTGCAATACAACTGTCTGGCCACCAGCACACATAACAGATTGCCAGCTTCCGGATAATTGCGCCATTCCCAGATGCCTTTAGGGGAATAGCTGGTCAGATCAGCTGCCGTAATCTGATCCATCGCCGGGTCGCGATAAAACTGACGATACAAACGGTCCTGAATCGAAAGTGAGGCCTCATGCAGATCCCAATATTCTTTCCAGATCCGTAAAAGTGTCAGTGGATCCTGATCCACATCGTTGACTAACAGGACCCGAAAGCCTGCTGTTTTTTCTAAACGTTCGATCTTTGCGGTATTGACCTGCCATGACCAAGGCTTAGCGAGAGCGGTTTTCGTCTGCGCATTTTCCCGTTTGCTTGAGCGAGAATCTGAATGCGTAGAGAAAGAGTTCTTCGAAGCTGATCCATCCGAACCAGTTGAATTCGACTTTTCCTGATCCAAAGATTCAAGAGCCAGTGTGGCAGGATCATAAGAAAAATCAAGCAGGGTATATTTCTGCATCTGACAAGCCAGCTCATTCCAGGAGATCGGACCTTCTGCCATCCATTGCTCCACTTCCCGCTTTTGTCTGGAGAGTTCCCGACGCAGATGATTGACCTGCTTTCTTTGGGCTGCTGGATCCAGATAAACAATCAACCGCAAGGAATCGGTATTCATCTCGTTCAGATTGTTCGAGTCGTTCAAGCCTTTCAACAGCTCTGGTTCCCCAGAGGGTTTGAAAAAGTCCGTACTCACCGGATATTCACGGATGAGCAGGCCGCCTGCCCTGATCTGGCCAGTCACTTCTGGATTGAAAAAATCCGAAAAATCAAACTTGTCTTCCAGTCTTTGCCAATACAGACTGACTGGCGCAACCAGCTTCTGATTTAAAGCAAGCCAGGGGACCAGATGACTGGGATCGTGATAGCCGCGTGGTGAAAGCAGAATAAAGTGATTTAAATCGGCCTGCTTACAATCTTCGAAAAGCGTTGGCAGTTCCTGAAAATATGCTTTTGTTTTCTGCTCATGGCGGGGATATCGCTTAAAAAAGAAAGGAAGCTGATTACTGGAGTTGTAGGCCATGGCCGCAAGCCATCTTTCCTGCTGAATCTGTCTGATTTCTTTGGGCAGTCTTCTTCCTTTTAAAACCACATCAATGGGCGAAGCCGAAAGATCCATTTCTCCCTGCTCCTGACTGCCGCTTTCCACGACATAAATCGTGTTGTTTTCATCCTGATCCGAGGCTTTCGCACTCAGCTGCTGCTTTTTCGAATAGGCAAGCAAATCCTCTTGTCTGATTTCTTCAAGCAACGCAAAAAGATCACGAATCTGTTGATGGCTGAACTGAAATCTTTCAACCAGCCAGTCCGCCAATGTCTGATCTTCGTACTCGCAGCAAATCAGATAGAGCGCCACCTGTAACAGATTGGGGTTCGTTTCATATGTATTTCTGTCTTCCAGAAGTTTTGTTAAAGATTCATCCAGTCCCAGGCGATCAATCATCTGCTCAAGCAGCCAGACCTCGCCTGAATAGACTGGATCTTTCTTTGTTTCTCTGTCTGTCTGCTTGCGCAGAGTTTCCAGCTGACTTAAAAGAGCGAACCACTTCTGATCGTCTTTTCCAGGATCAAATTCTTGTTTTTCTTCCTGGGGATCGTTTTTGCCAGAAATTATATTTATATCCGATCCAGTCCTCTGTTCAGGCAATAAAGATGTAGAATCCGCCATAATCTGCCTCCTTTGTTTGGTATCAGTGTCTGTTTGATATCATCATGATCTTTCTTGATTTTACCTGAATCTAACAAAGCAGGAGCCCAAACCGATATACTTCCATCTCATTTTGAAAGAAATGATCCTGATTTGTTTATCTGCCAACAAAAAAAGTGCCCATTGGGCACCGGATTCGCTTTCGATTGTGAATGAAAAAGAGGATAGAACGCGCCCAGACAGAGTCCTGTTCTGATTATTTCGGATTTCCATTGAGTCTCAAATCCCGCAAACCTTCATCTGGACAAAAAAAAATTAGAGCCGGGCTTTCGCCGAGCTCTTGTAAAATGTATAACCATTTTGCTGTGTAAGACTATTTTGGACTCAATAGGATTGATTGTCAATTGTGCGATCAAAATCGGGAAAGCTATCATTCAAAATAGTGATTCTTGTTCGTGATTTCTGTTGGAACCTTATAAACCTATATCTCTTATCTCTGTTTGTAGCTCTGCTTGCGTGATATCGCTATTTCTTGCGCAGATGATAGTCCTGGCCGGCTGCACTCAGGCGGGTGCGCTGTGCTTTTTCAAACATGTTTTCCAGAGTGCCTGCCCGCAGATCTAACATCCGGCCAATGCGGCGGGTCAGATCGTAGTTCATACCTGCATGGAGCCAGTCAAGAATAAATCCGGAGACTTCCATTCGATATAACTGAACGATAATCGCAAAGTCTTCATCTGAGATGACATAATGGGGCATATACGTTTCTTTCAGGCAGTCTTCCACAATCCGGGTGACAATGCGGCTGATGCGCATGAATAAAATATCACGGTTTTTGGAGTAATAAATATTGCGGCAGATGTCATGTTTATCTTCTAAGGACTCTACCGTTGCGAGTAAGACAGCCTGGATGCCCTCATTGGCATGATGGCTGACTTCTTCGTTGAGCTGGTCTTCAAAAATAGATTCGATCAGATCTGGCAAGTCCTGAAAGTGGTAATAAAATGAGTTCCGGTTAATCTGGCACCGGTCAACAATCTCTTTAACGGTAATCTTATCTACTGGTTTTTCGTTAGCCAGGGCGATAAATGATTCCTGGATAATTTTTCGTGTCTGTTTCATGATGATTTCCCTTTTTATTCAATTTATCAGAGGAAATCAACAGGTTCAACGACCTCAAGCCCAGAGAAGAAAGATTCATTCTAGTTTGAATGCTTTAATCAGTAAAACGGCATTCCAGAAACTGGAATGCCGTTTTGAGAATGATAAATAGACTTTTTTGAGAGTTTATCAGATCTAGAAGCTTGTGAAGGAAAGCATCAGGTCAGATACACCGTTGACTAACAGGTTCGAACCAATCAGCAGAGTGATCAGCGTACCGGAATCGTTCAGGTTGAAGATCATGATCAGGCCAATGATGATGTTGCAGGCAGCCAGAATCAGAATGGTCCACCAGCTGCGAACGCCAAGATCTTTCAGGAAGAATGCCTGATAGATTTTGAATGCGCCAATAACCATAAAGCCAATGGAAACAACAACGCCTAAGGCAATGGATGCCTCGAAGAGATTGCAGGAAATCAGAATTCCAAGGATAACCAGGATAATACCGGTAATCAGTGTGAAGGAACTCTTGAAGTTAGTGGCCATCAGATACGATCCGATCAGCACGATTCCATAGAAGATTGCCATAAAACCGATCATATAGATCATGGTTCCCGCAAACATCTGCGGATACATTAACAACATGAAACCTGCGAAGATATATGCAATACTCAGGATGATGAACAGAACTCTGAACCAGCCCCATGAAGACTTACTCATAATAATTCTCCTTTCCCCTTTAACGGGTTCTTTATGTCTAAATTATAGTTGAAGTTTGGGCTTGTCCTTCTGGCATGCTCATCTATTTTATCGTCAGGACTTGTTTTCCACTTGTTTTTCTCGGTCCTTTCTCTATCTATTTTTAGCATTTCATGGTCTGGACAAAATTTTCATCCAATTTGGACTTATATGTGAATATCCCTTATTTTATGCGGTTATTGAATCAGAATCGGGCAAATTTATGTTCAGTTTTTCTTTCGTCCTTCATCATATAAATTTTATTTTTGGATACTCCTGTTTTGTTTCTGTCATATTTCTTCAATTTGCTTTCATCCGTTTTCCTGCAAAAATAACAACTGTTTCAGGCGGTTCTTATTATGGGGTTTATCACATAATTCAGTTCTTGACTGCCTCTTTCCCTTTTCAAAGCTTTCCAGGCCTTACCAGAAAACTAAATTTGAATAAAGATTTCGGAAAAGGATAGACGAATATAAATGTCAACTGACCAATCCTCTCAATCAACCCGGCTGTCCGGGTTCCCGACTTTTCGACCATCTTTTCTGTCCCCTGTAACCTGCTCGCAAAACGTACTCTATCCTGCACTGCCCCAGGACGCTCTGCACTCCAAAAAGAAACATTCGAAGCTTTGTGAACTGAAAGCGTGATTTCTGCTCATTTTGTTTCCTTATGCATATTGTGGTGCCAAGTATTCGGTGCATATACGTATTGCGGCAGGTTGGCAGGACCATCTCTATGGTTTGCTCTTTGTGCCCAGGGCTGGCCTTTTTCCAAAAAAACTGGCTTGAAAAGCTGACGGCTGATCTTGCGGACATGCCCTCCAGGTCCGGTATTGCCTGCCCTCTAAATCCCTGTATTCTGAGACTTATTTTTATGGTTTACTTTCTATGCCGTATGAGAATCCTTGCAGCCAAACCGCCTTTTGCAAACCGCTTTTGAAAGAAAAAATCTCCATAGCTCGGGCGCTGCCACTCCCCATGTAACTGGGGGGTGTTGAGAATTATTATTTTTTCATC
>CAJTVE010000109.1 GCA_910579655.1 uncultured Allobaculum sp.
GCATTAGAACGAACCGCCCGGTGCCGATCGGCATGCCGTGGTGGTGTGAGAGGGGCTTAGATGCTACCTACTCGATTGGCTGCCAAGAGCAGAACCAGTCCATTGGACAGAACATAGGCAGCTTCGCAAAGATAGCTGATACAGCCGCTGGCCGCAAAAACAGCCACACTCAAAATCAGACAGCCAAGCACAAGCTGACAGACCTGACGAAAAAATGGACTGGTCAAGCCATAGACCGACACCCAAAGCCAGATCAGTCCATTGGCGATAATTGCTGTCGTGCAGACCAGGGAATGAAGATCCAGAGTGGCTCCCAGACCAGGATCTTTCCAGGGGATCAGAGCCCCCAAAGCCATGAAGGCCCACATCAGGGCACTCAACCGGCCTTGCACATAATATCCCGCCTGCATGAGTACCCTCCAGGAAAGCCAGCCATCATACCCACAGGCAAACAGACAATAAATTCCCATCAAGAGCAGATGGCCGTTTTTCCAGCCAAGTCCTGTGAGATTTTCCTGAACACGATCAATCTGAAATCCAATCCAGACAGAAAAAAGGACAAGAAGCAGATAAAGAGCCATCAAGCCAGCCGCTTTTGAGTTCTTCGAAGTTAAACGTTGTTTTTGCATATCCGTAGTATGCCAAATCCAGAACAAAGTTGCCCGGTAAAAAGATTCCAGGCAGTCTTTCGTCAAGAAAGCAAAAAGATCACGGCTGCTGATTGAAACGATAGATATAAAGAAAGATTCAAAGCCGGCTGAAGCCATCAAAAAGCAGGATTTTGCCAAGAGAAGACACAAACCAAAGAAATGCAAAAAATTGACCAGGTGGTGATACAGCAATTTGAAGGTCGCGTATATCAGAGTGTCAGCCGCGTTAAAGACTTTGCTGGCTGCAAGTCAGAAGACAAGGGCAGCACTGGCAGTTGTTTGTCGTGGATTCGCTTTCGGCGTTTTCTGTTTTCGATCGTTTGGTCAGATCAGTGATTCAGGCGTGAGCGTAGGAAGAGGTACAGAAAGCTGCCCAGTCCGGGCCAATGCATCCTGTTTTTCAGTTTTTTCCGGTCTGAGCCAAAATCAAGACTCGATAAAAAATTAAAAAAATCTGCAAGAGCGCGAAACGGCATTCGGATTTTGCGTATATCAAGATGTCAGCGGTAAAGAAGCGTCCAGCAGTCGCTTCTAAAAGGCAAGAGCGGCCAAAGTTTCATGCTCATACTCGATTTGTTTTGAACTCTGTTTCCTTTCTCATGCCAGTTTCTTTCCCGTTCAAAACAGGAAACTATCCCATACGGTCCTCTTGTCCTGCTGGCCTTTGTTCCATGTTCTTTCAAGTTTGTCTGGTGCAGTCCTATCAGACAGATTTGAAAAATAAAAAATCGCAGGATCGCGAAACAACAATCGGATTTTGCGTATATCAAGATGTCAGCGGTAAAGAAGCACCCGGTAATCGCTTCTAAAAGGCAAGAGCAGTCAGCTCTTTATCTTCAAGCAAGATTGGTTTTGAGCCCTGTTTCTTTCATGCCAGTTATTTTCGAGACCAGAACAGGAAATCATTCTTGTGGCTTCTTTGCTTTGCAGACTGCTGTACTCTCATTTTCTGGTTCCTGCCTGATGCTGTCCCATTTCAGACAGGTCTCGAAAAATAAAAATTTACAAAAATGCAGAACGCCAGGCCCATCCCGCTCGTATATACAAGTGCCAGCCGGTAAAGCCTGCATTCTTTTCTCAAACCATCCGGCTTAGAAAGGAGAAAAACCAAGATGCATGAATCCTATTCACTTGGCCGTCAGGCAGACCGGCTGGTCGTTTCTGTCTTGCGCCCTGAAGATTTTGACCTTTCCGTTCTGAATCCACAAGATGGATCGGGCCTGTTTCTGGAATGCTCGAGTCAGTCTGCCATCCATTGCCAGGTTGAATATCAGACAGCCGGCTGGATTGGTCTGGATGATTTTCTGGCTCAGATTCAGCTCGATGGCAAAGAAAGCTGCCAGTTTCTGTATGACCTGTTCAGCGCGCTGGCTGTCGGAATGAAAAATCAGCCGGTGATTCTGGATCCGGAAGCCATTCTGCTCAGTTTTAAAGGAGACCAGATTGCACTTTTGCGTGCACCACTCATTCTTGAGTGCTGGATGAAACGAGCGGATGAAATCGATCAATTCCTGCTTTCCCTGATGGACAAACTGCCCTGCAGCCAATACGAAATTCTGGGGCTGCTCTGGAAGCAGCACACCACCCGAGCCTCTTTTGATCAGATGGCTAAAGCAGTTGAAACCTTTTATCAATCACAGATCCCTAAACGCCTGTTTGGACGCAAACCCACCCTTGAGCCATTCGGACTGCGGCATCCCGTCTTTCCCGGAAGCCATGCCCCGACAGCCACTCAAAAACGAGAGCGAAAAAAATTCGGCCGTATAAAAAACAAAGATCCGGCCGGATTCTCACCCCAGCAAGATCTTTCGCAAAAAAGCAGCAGCGATCAGTCCGCTTTCGCTGATGACTCAGGCGTTCAGGATCCAGGCTGGCGCAATCTGTATCTTCAGCAGATGGAAGAAATGCCTTCGGGACTGCCTGTTTATTCCTTGAATGAGAGTGTCCGAGGCAGCGCCAGCGCCGATCATCTTGGATTTCCGGACAGTCTGGCAGCCAGCCCATTTGGTCATGACAATCCGTCTGAATCTCACTACGAGTCAGGGGATGGATTCAAAGCAGGCAGCGGGTACTCGTTTGGCTTTGAAGAAGGTCAGGATCCTTCTTTTCTGGATACCGGATCTTTAAGAAATCAGCCACTCCACAGTTTTCCTGCGTTGGATAAGACGCAGGATGGTGATGGATTCCAGAATGCGCAGCGAGATCTGTCCAGGTCTCAGCCTGGCGCGTTGTCTTTTCAGGAAGAATCAAGCGATCAGGAAGCTTCTTCCTGGCTGCAAGACGATCAGCCGCAAGGATCGATGAAGTCCGATTGGGTGTATCCGAATGATTCGAAAGACAAACTCAGTTCGGATCTTTCCAGCAAGGAGAAGAAATTCACAGATAACTTTACTGCTACAGGCTTAGCCAATCCATTTGAAAGCTGGAGTCCACCGGCTGGTCTTCAAAATCAGTTTGCTGAATCTCAGCAAACGATGAGGCCAAATCGGCCTCCGGTTGATGAACAACGCGGCCTGAACGTTGTTTCTTATGATTCTGTTCCTTACATAAAGGAAACAAAGGAAAGCGGATTGAAGGATCCAAAAGAAAGTGGATTGAAAGGACAGACCAGAAAGGAAGACCAGTCTCGAAATACAGACTCTGTTTGTTCAGATTGGGCCACGCCTTTCCTGCAAGGTTGCCAGCCAGAGAATTCTGCCTTACACATGCAGACAATGACCAGAAGGCCATCTCAGTCCATGGTGCAGTCCAGGCCTCAAAATGATGAACCATTCAATCTATCGATCGACTCTTCGATTGAGCCAATCGAAAATCAGGATCCATGCCAGCAGCCCTTTGCTTCAAAGATGGACTTTATGGATTCAGACCGATTGAGCCGCCGGGAACAGAGAAATCAGGAAGCTCACACCGTCCTGCTGGATACACTCTTTGAACCCTGCTTTCTGGAGATCAGCGGGATGAAATACGCTTTACAGGGGATGGAAATGGTTGTCGGCCGCAGTGCCGACTGCCAGATCCGTCTGCTGGATGGCTCCGTTTCCCAGCATCACGCCCGACTCATCCAGATTGATGGCCGCTGGTATGTGCAGGATCTGAAATCGACTAATTCGACCCTGCTTTGCGGGCGCAAGGTGATCCGTCGGATGCGATTGAAAGAAGGCATGGTTTTGCAGTTTGGAAACCAGAAGGCTGTTTTCCATGGGCAACCACTTTCAGCCCATTAAGCTTCTCAAAGAAAATCCAGGGTGTCGGGTCATTCTGGCCAGCCAGGGTGATGGTCAAAAAGTCGTGATCAAAGAAGTGAAGCTGCAGGCGCATGAAGTCTGGTTCAGCCAGTTTCGAATGGAAGTTCAGGTTTTACAGGCACTGGAAGGAAAATATGCCCCAAAGCTACTGGGTGTCCATGACAGTCCGGCAGCCTGCTGGCTGGTGGAGGAATATCTGGAAGGTGTGGATCTGGGGACATGGCTGCAGTCCAATCCAGCCAAGGCTTTGCGCAAACAGATCTTTCTGGAAATTCTGGAGCGCATCCAGAGTGTTCATGAAGCCGGCTATCTGTATCTCGATCTGAAACCGGAAAACATCCTGATCCATGAAGGTCATGCCTGGCTCATTGATTTCAATGCCTGCCTGCCCATCGGCAGTATCCGGCCGATTCTGGTTAACCGGGATTCCTTGCCTCCAGAAGCTCTTGAGGGGAAGCGGATGAATGAGAAAGCGGATCAGATTGGTCTGGGAAAGTTGTATCTCTTATTTTTCGGACCTTCAAGCATCGCCTGGACCGCCTTAAGCCGAAATCCGGAGCATCGCTTTCGCAACCTGGATGTCTTTGGAGCCCAAATTCGAAAGCCGCCAAGACTGAAAATGGCTCTGCTGGCGAGTATTGTTGCATTTCTTTGCATTGGTGGAATGATCTGGTTTTTCTATCCGGCCCAGGCCAATGCTGCCAATTCGAAACTGCCGGATGCGGTGAAGGTTTGTGAAGAGCTGAAAAACGAGTTGAAAGCTGGAAGTCTTGTGTTGAGTGAAAGTGAATGGATTGTCGATACCCGCAGTTGTCTGGAGGCTTCACATCTGTCTTTAGCCGGCTTTCTGCATGAGCATAAGCCGCAGACCACAAGCTTTCAGGTTGAGTTTTATGATTTTCTGCTTGGACTGCTTCTGTCCAGCGATGTCTCGATTGCTCAGCTTGACAGCCTGCTCGAAAGGCTTTTCCAGCAGGCTGGATGGGTTGAGCAGTTCAAAGACCTTTGCAAAGGATTGATGCAGGCCAGGATCATTCTGGATCCGGACCAGATTCATCAGATGCTGATTGTTCTGGATGCCCATTGTCCGCTCGATGACGAAAGCTGCGCCTGTCTGATGAACTACCTGCTGACCTGTCTTTCACGTAGAGATCAGTCGATTGAACTGCCTGAAAAACTTGAAGAAAATCTGGCTGGAAGCTGTCCGGATCTGTATGAGCTCTATGCCAAACTCACTGACCCCATGGCAAGCCATGGGGGTTGAAATACACCTCTGTTGTTTGACAGGACAGCTTCGGCTGTTGTCTGTGAGTAGCCTTGGTGAATATTGTCTTCGGACGATACGAACTC
>CAJTVE010000110.1 GCA_910579655.1 uncultured Allobaculum sp.
TCTCATGTACCAGGCGCTGTTGCAGACCTTTCCAGACAGTGGATTTCCAAGAATACAGCCAAAATCATGAAACAGATCCCCCATCAGGCGTTTCTTCTTTTTGCCATCTTCGCCCACCTCTTCCAAAGGGACTTTTTCCATTTTTTTTCGGAGAGTTTCGTCTTTAAGAATCGCCTGGAAAACCATACTGCACTGATCGTAAATGGGTCTGAGTTCTTCAAAGCCTTTGGACTGAACGCTTCTGAAAATCATAGACTTCGGCATGGCGGATCACCTCTTTTCTCAACAGAAGTGAAAGCATCAGATTGAGGACTGAACTTTCATTGAGCTGAGTTTAACAGGCGTTCTGACAATATTTATGTCTTTATAAAAATTTAACGGATTTTTTTTCGCTTTAATGAGGACCACCTTTTGTTCCGGCAAGCTAAATGCTGAATCCTGGTTTCAGGATCAGCTCTTTGAACAGGGCTGTATCTGCTGCAGCACCTAGCTTCAACCGATGCAAAGCCAGGACATTTTTTCTGCCAGCTGTTGATACAACATAAGACAATTATCATCAATAAGTTACATCAAATATTAACTGTTTAATATCATATCCATCTCTACGCTGGAAGAGTTATGGCGAATATAGGCTTTGTTTCTCCAGTAATAAGGATTAAAAGGACCTTCGCTGATCTGAAGAGAAACGGTTTTATTTTCAGTATCAATGTGAATTCGATATTGAGGAAGCGGCTGAATGGAATCATTGATCTTATTTTCGATTTGCAGAGCAGCCCTTTCGGGATTGGAAAGACCAACTACTTTTTGATCATCAGTAATCCCAAAGGTGATCACCCCACCTTCGCCATTCGAAAAAGCAGAGACTGTCTTTAAGAAGGTATCGGTTACCTGTTCGATATATTCGGTATCCAAGGTTTCTCTTTGCATGGCCTCACCTCTTTTTCTTCGCTTTTCTTTTCTTCTTTTTATTCCCCATTTTCAGGCAGATCAGGCAGATAATCAAGCAGATCGGTCTATCGTCCGCGGACGATAGAGACCAAAATTCGGGAAGGATAACACCGGGTTTTGTGAATATGGGCCTGCTTTTCAGAAAAGAGCATCCTGAACACCTATGTTGAAATTCCGTACTGCAAACCGATGTTGCGAACCTATATTGAAATCCATCGATAAATATGGAGTTATTTTATCCTTTTTGGAAAGCGGCATGAAATTGAAATCCTGCAAACCAGGCAATCTGAAGGGAAAAAGGACGATCAGCTTTGAAAACGGATGAAAATCAATGAAAAATAGAACAGGTTTTCCAACCTGAAGGGAAGTAAAGAAGACTCGCGTTGGGACAAACTTTTTGCGATGGTAAAATACCCACAATGAAAAGGTGATGATTGTGAAAGAACTCAACGAGATTCGAAAGGAAATTGACGCCATCGATGATCAGTTAGCCGCGCTGTTTGAAGCCAGGCTGAATCTGGTTCTGGATGTCGCCCGCTATAAAGATGCACATGGTCTGCCGGTCTTCGATGAAAGCCGCGAAAAGATCGTGCTGGAAAAAGGAAAAGACCGGATTCAAAATCCGGAGTTCAAAGAAGATTTTGCTACCTGGCTGCAGCAGCTGATGGATCTGGCCAAAAAGCAGGAACGAGAACTGCTATCGCTCAACACCGTTGCCTATTGTGGGGTGGAAGGCGCGTTTGCCCATTCAGCCGCAGGCAGACTCTTTCCATATGCAAACCTGAAGTCCTGCTCCAGTTTTGGCAAAGTCTTTAAAGCTGTAACCCGCCATGAAGCCCAATATGGTGTCCTGCCTTTGGAAAATTCCAATTCCGGACTGGTTGGTGAAGTTCTGGATGGTCTGATGAATTATCCGGTGTTTATTGACCAGGTCGCGGATGTTCGGATTAAGCAATGCCTGCTTGGTCTGGAAGAAGCCGAACTGTCTGATATTCAATGGGTCTACTCCAAAGATCAGGCCTTGTGGCAATCCAAAGATTTTCTGGATGCTTTGCATGTGCAGACCGTCCCGTATCCCAATACAGCCATGGCAGCGCAATATGTTGCTCAGACCGGAGATAAAACCAAAGCTGCCATTGGCGCCAAAGAAAACGCTCAGCTCTATGGCCTGAAAGTTCTGGCGGAAAATATCGAGTCCGATTCCTCCAATACCACCCGTTTTCTGGTGATCAGCGCTCATGAAAACACCGAACCTGGTGATCATTGCGGTCTGTTGATCTCCGTCAACAGCACCGTTGGATCACTGGCCAAGGCGATCAACGTGATTTCCGCTTTTGGCCTGAATATGGACTCCCTCCAGTCGCGCCCAAGAAAAGGTCACCCATTTGAATATTTCTTCTATGTCCAGGCGGAAGGAGATCTGAAGGGACAAAATCTTGAAGCCTGCATGCAGGCCTTAGGCCCTGTGTGCACTATCCGCCGATGGCTTGGCAGTTTTTCAATCAGAAAGGATGAAGAATTATGAGTTTTGTCAAAGACAGCGCAAACCGCACCCCAATTGTCGATACCGTTTTTGCGGTAGTCGAACTCGCTAAAGAGGCGAAAGCAAAATACGGCGACGATCAAGTCGTCGACGCGGTCATTGGATCGCTTTATACCGAAGAAGGAAAACTTGCAACTCTGAATACCGTCTTCTCTACCTTAAAAAACATCGACGACGCCCACCTGGCCAAATATGCCGTCAGCTTTACCGGAAACCCCGACTTCCAGAAAGATGCCATCGACTGGGTATTGGATGGCAATTCCGATTTGTATAAAGAAGTCATCGCTACTCCAGGTGGAACGGGCGCAGTTGGCATGTCCATCGAAAACTGTCTGGAACCAGGCCAGACTTTGATCATCCCAGAAATTGCCTGGGGTTCCTATGCTCTGATGGCCCAGATGAATAACCTTGAAGTGGCCCGTTACTCCTTATTTGATGGCGATCATTTCAATATGAATTCCTTTAAAGCCACATGCAAAGAAGTCATGGCCAAACAGGAACGTCTGGTTTTAATCATCAATGACCCCTGCCATAATCCAACTGGCTATTCGATGAGTGAAGATGAATGGAAAGAAGTTATTGCTTTCTTAAATGAATGCTCCAAAACCCATGATGTCGTTCTGATTAACGATATTGCCTACATCGACTTCTCCTATCGCGGTGCCTACGCGAAAAAATACTTCACCTGCTTTGACGAAATCTCCGATAAAGTTGCGGTGATCGTGGCTTTCTCTATTTCCAAATCCATGACCAGCTATGGCCTGCGCTGTGGAGCGGCCATCCTGCTTGCCAAAACTCTGGAAGGCGTCGAAGAACTCAAAGTGGTCTTCGAAAAATCTGCCCGGGCGACCTGGTCGAACATCAATAACGGCGCCATGGAAATGTTTGCGACTGTCATGGAAGAAAAGAAACCGGAATACCTGGCTGAAAAACAGAAATACGTCGACCTGTTAAAAGCAAGATCCGACCTGTTCCTCAAAGAAGCCAATGAAGCCGGCCTGAAGACCTACCCATATAAAGAAGGCTTCTTTGTGACACTGGCGATGGACAATGATACCCGTGACAAATACCACGAAGCCCTGATGAATGAGCAGATCTATACTGTCAAAGTCAACAAAGGCATCCGCGTTGCCATCTGCTCCATGCCTCTGGATAAAGTCAAAGGCCTGGCAGCCCGCATGAAAGCCATTCTGGATACAGTGGCCTAAGCAAAGATAAGCAAGGAAGGAAAACAGATTTTAACAGAAAAGCCGACCTGCAAAGTCCAGACTTTCCGACCGCAGAGAAGATCAAAGAGAAGAATAGAATATCGGGCGAAAGCAATTGAGTTTGCTTCCGCCCGCTTTTTGTATTCTTGATGATAGGTTGCGATGACGTGTGGCTTATTTTTCGAAAGAACACTTTTTCTACAGAGCATTCTTTCTACAGAACGCACTTTCTACTTTTGTTCTGGAGTCAGTGGCGTATATCCAAGTTTTCGCAAAGCAGCATTTGTTGAGCTTTTTGTGCGGCTGATGATTCTGTTCTGCTCGTGGACAGAGAGATCTTTATGAACAACCCGGATATAACTTCTTAATAAAACCTGGCTATAACGGATCCGGATAGATTCCATCATCGCCTTTTTTCGAATCTCTGACATAAAGGGCGTTTCTTGAATGATACGATAAATATCCACCAGATTGATTTTTGGAAAAACATCTGCCAAAGCTGCTTCTAAATCAGCAGGCATTGACTCAAAGATATCTCTGAACGATAATCGCCGACCTGTCGTTTCATCTGAAAAAGGAGTCAGAACAGTCAGGCTGTCTTCATTGAACGAATCGGGCATTGTCATGTCTTCAGCCAATGCTTCATCACTGGAAAACGGAAGCAAACAAGATCCGCAATCATAAACTGGAGCGGGGATTCTTGTTCCATCAACAGTTTTCGCCATCCCCCAGTCTTCGAGATGCCTGTCCTGGTTGGCAATCAGGTAATCAATCGCAAAGACTGTCCAGAAGCGTCTGATCGTTTCAATCTCCAACTCTGGATCGTTCAATCCATGAATCAAATCATAGACTTTACGAATCGTGTTGTTTCGATTGCCCCTTCTGGAACTGAAAATGTCTCTGGAATGGCTATATGTCATATGGATATATTTCATTGGGTATAAACGGATGCCATCATTTTGAACCCGAATAATTCATGGCTTTTTTCACAAAACCATTTTTCGTGTTTTGTCTTCAAAATGCAAACAAATCT
>CAJTVE010000111.1 GCA_910579655.1 uncultured Allobaculum sp.
TACACTGCCAGCAGCGGTAATAAAACAAAAAAACCGCTTTAATCCATTGGACTAAAGCAGGGGTGTGAACAGTAACGAGAAAACTCATCCTGAAATCCCGTACAATGAAAAAGAGTCTGAAAAAAACAGGATTGAATTTGATCGGGCAATTTTCTATTCTAGAAGTTCACAGGATGAATTGATGTTGCAGAATCATCTTTGTGAGATTTTTTATGATCTGAATCCTATTTTTTGTTCTGGTCGATTGTGGCGGATGTGGAATGAGTCGGTCAGGAACAGAAAATGAAGACAGAAAAAGAATTCATCCTGAAATCAGAGAAGATAGCAGGGAGGAAAAGAAATATGGCGTATAACGTACTGCTGGTGGATGATGAGCTGATTATCCGACAGGGAATGGAGTATCTGATCGACTGGGAAAAAGAAGGGTTTCACCTGGTCGGAAAAGTGAAGAATGGCCAGGAAGCGCTGGAAGCCATTGAAAAACAGACGCCGGATATTGTGATCACAGATATTGAAATGCCAGTGATGAGTGGTCTGGACCTGGCTGAGATCCTGGCCAGATCGCATCCTGAAATCCGGATGATCATGCTCAGTGCGCATTCTGATTTTGACTATGTCCGTCCTGCGTTTTCTTTAGGGGCGGTGGACTACATTCTCAAGCCCTCCCTGTCTCCTGAAGAATTATTAAAGGTTCTTCATAAGTCTGTTCAGGGACTTCAAAAGGTCCACACTTCGCTCCATGAGCGTCATTCTGATTGGATCAATCGGTATCTGGCTGGCTATGAAGAACCAGTCGAAGACCAGACTTTGCTGGAAATGTTTCCAGCGTGTGTCGTCCTCTACACCGATCCCTCCAGCAAGAAAACGGCTGACCAGCGGCTGGAAGAACTCAACCAGTATCTGGAAGGTCTTGGAAAGCCAGAACTTTCCTGTGGTTTTTTGATCGACCAGAGCTATCCTGCCTTTCTGGTCTGCCAAAAGCAAAAAGAAAAAGTGAAGCAGGACTTGATGCAAAGTCCCAAACCCCTTCCAGTCTGCTTCTTTATCAGCCGGCCTTATACCTCATTAGAAGATATCCGAAATCATCAGTCTACCTTGTCTAGTCAGCTGATGTCCTCCTTATTTTATGCCTCTGGAAAGGCAGTCATTGACGAAACACAGCTGGAAAGCGGCCCCCATCAAAGTGAACTTTCTCTGGAAGAGTATGAGGCCAGCCTGAAGGCGTCCAGTTTCGATCTGGCTTTCGAGCAGCTGCATGACTATGCCTGCCGGGAAATTGAAGCCCGGGCTGACGAAAGCCAGCTGAAATCAGCGGTCGTCAATGCGATCTATTCTTTTGTCAATCTGCTGGAGGTTTTCCGGCTGGAGAAAAACCATATCCGCTATTTCAAGCTGAACTGCTATTCCCTGATTCATAAGGCAAAAAATGCGGATGAATTTTTAAGACAGCTGGAGGCGCTCATTGAAGATGGCAAGGCGCTGGTGGCCGGTTACCAGGTCACAGAAAGCCGCAGTGAGATTTCAATGATGATGGACTATATTCAGGAACACTATAATGAGCCGCTGCAATTGCAGACACTGGTGGATCGTTTTGGCTTCAGCTATGCCTATCTGTCGAGTCTGTTTTCGGAAAAGTCCTCGGAAACCTTCTCAGAATATCTCAACCGGATCCGGATTGAAAAAGCCTGTGAGCTGTTGATCCATTCGGACCAGAGCATTGCTGATATTGCTCAGGAGACAGGCTATTCGGATTCCGGCTATTTTTCAAAAGTGTTTAAAAAGCAGACCGGAATGACACCAAGAACCTATCGGAGGCGCAATTCATGAAACGATTTCAATTTCTCAGGCGGCGTTCTTTGTTCAATAAGCTGATTGCAATTGTCGGCTGCTCATTGATTGTGATGTTTACCGTAGTCATGTTTATGACGATGAAGTTTATGCAAAACAGTTACATCAGCCTGTATGCCACGGAAACCCGCCTTTTGCTCGACCAGATTGCGCAGAACTATGACAAACTGCATCACCAGTCGGTCGATGTTTTGACCACATGTCGAAACAATTCGTACGTAAAAGCCTTTCTGGCCGATAAAAATCAGGATGGAAAGGCACAGTCCACCATTATTTTCAATATGAAGAAATCATTGGAACACATCAATCTGCTCAATGAGCGAACGTTGTCGACACTGATTCTGATCGGCTGCAATGGCAATGTGTATGTCTCCAATGATGACAAACGAATGATGACCCGGCAGGAAATATGGGACAGCGAACCTGTCCAGCATGCCTTAGAACATCCCGACCAGATCACCTATTCGTTTGTGCAAGAGAGAATGGTCAATTCTGGAACGTATGACCAGTCGATTGCGGCGGTCGAAATATTACGGGACTCAGAGGATTCGGTATATGGTGCCGCCCTGCTTTTGATCAATCTGCACAGTTTTGAGGAGTATTATGCTTCCATTCTTGATCCCAGCCTCAACTCGGTCTTTATCGTGGACGCCAATGATTTTGTTTTTTCCAGCAATGATATCCAGATGATTGGCCAGAGCGAGCCTGAACTGATGGAAAAGGTGAATGGCCGCAAAGGAAGCTTCTCTCTTAAGGAAAACGGCCACACCATTATGGGGGAATATCTGCCTTACTATGACAGCTATATCTTCTGTGTGATTGACGATTCCCAATTCTTTTTGCAGGCCTCAAACTGGTCTTTGATCGTGGCAGTCGGCATTGTGATTCTGATTGTAACCTGCGCCATTATTTATGCGCTGCTCAATTCAGCTTTCCGGCCGCTGGAAAAACTGCACGCGAAAATGCATGAAATCCAGGAAGGCAACTTTGAAGACCGGCTGGAAGTGGAAGGAGAAGGGGAAATTGCTGAGCTGGCCATTTCCTATAACTATATGCAGGAAGGTCTTCGACGATATGTGGATGAGCTGATGAGTATGGAAAAAGAAAAACGTCTGCTGGAAATTCATTTATTGCAGATGCAGATCAATCCGCACTTTATGTATAACACGCTCACTTCCTTTAAATTTCTTGCCTGGCAGAAACGGGATAAAGAGTTAGTGGAATCCCTGGATGCGTTTATTGCCCTGCTGCAGGAAACACTTGGCAACAAAGAAGAAAAGATCACGGTCGCCCAGGAAGTCACCAACCTGAAAAACTATGTCCATATTCTCAAAATCCGCTTTGGCGACCACATCCAGGTCAACTACAATATTGAGCCAGCTGCTTTAAAGTGCATCTGTCCAAAACTGATCCTGCAGCCCTTTGTCGAAAACGCCTTTTTCCATGCGTTTAACGATCAGGAAAATGGATGTATCGACATTTTCGGCCGGATTGTAGAAGACCATCTGTTGTTTGAAATCATCGACAATGGCAAGGGAATGGATTTACATTCCGATCTGAAGAAAGGAACAAAATTCAGCGGAGTGGGCATTTCCAATGTCAATGAGCGGATTGTGCTGTTGTATGGAAAGCAATATGGCGTTCATATTGAAAGTGTTCCAGGCGCTGGTACATTTGTAACGATTGAGTTGCCAGCTATACAGGAAACTTTGGATCCCGACAGCGAAGCATCGGCTGCAGGTGTTTCCAGTTCTTCTGCCAAACCGCGCCGGGCACCCAGAGGATTGCTTAATGATGAAGACGATCTGCTTGGATAAAATCTGACTGGATAAGCAAAAGCCCGGAAATTGCCGGTAGGTTTTCAGATCAGGAATCCAGAGCCGGTAAGTGATGGTATAGGCCAGTCTTGCGGCCAAAAATAAATCCTTTTTCACAAAGGGAGAAATCAGTGCCTGATTTTCAGATCATCTGTCAAAATATAGATACCTTTACAAAAGAAGAGTTCGGGTCTGAATAAGAGAATGCTTTAGCTTGGTATCTTTCTTTTATGGCCTGTCAGAGTTTTTTTCTTACGGAGGTTTTCTATGCCAGTTCATTCAGAAACTGAAAAGTTTATTACCCAGCTTTACGAGCGCTTGAATCCATTTCTTGATGAAAAACAGTCTCGAATTTTTGCGGGCCTTGTTGCCGATATTTATGGTTACGGTGGAATTGCCTTTGCGGTCAGAATCTGTAATAAAGCTCGGAATACAGTTGTCGCTGGCATCAAAGACTCCCATGAGCTGCATCCCAAAGAATTCCTGGAAGCGACAGAGCAATAAAATCCAAAAGCTAACGCCTAAGGGGCTGTATGTGGTTTGTATAAAGTATATTATCGATCTGCTTCTGGGAATTCATATTGAGCAGTTCCGTATCAGCTAAAAATGGTTTGAAAAGAGTGCATCGAACTGGAGCGGGTGGACCTGCTTCCAGTGATCAGATGACTGGACTGGATGAGGCTTTAAGAAGTTTTTCTGTTGGAAATTCACATCATCAGAGCTAAAAGAAGTCCAGTGGGTATTGGATATTGTGATTTGAATTTTTAAGTGTCTCTCCAAAAATTCTACAGCTTCTATTTTAAAATCGAAGAAAGGGAGGAATGAAGTGCCTAATTTTGAATACCCGCTTCAAGAAGCATCCTTCGACCCATTTGCAAACCGTGCCATCAAGGCCGAAAAATTCTTCACTCTTGATAATGTCAGGATGCAAATTTTACAATCTGAAGATCAATGTCATTTAGCTAGAAAAATATGACTTTAAACTTTGTCTCAAAATTGAAGACAAAGCGAATGATCGAGACTG
>CAJTVE010000112.1 GCA_910579655.1 uncultured Allobaculum sp.
AACGCCGACGATAGTGTAAAAGCAAAAATAGGAAGTCGCCAGACGAAAGTAAATCCCTGAAGAATAAAGGAGAAATCTGATATTCTTCAGGGATTTTTTTGCTTTAACTGAATATACTGGAAATGTAGAATTTCTTTCAGATTAGATCTGATCTGATACGATCTGTATGAAAGAACAGAATCAACAGACAGGAGGAGATCCATATGATTCGCGATATTTGTAAAGATGAGGCATTTCTAGCTCAGAAAGCAGAACCAGCAACAAAAGAGGATCTTGGAATTGGCCAGGATTTGCGGGATACACTCACTGCGAATAAAGAACAGTGTGTTGGCATGGCGGCCAACATGATTGGTGAAAACAAACGGATCATCATCTTCGATGACGATGGCAAATATACAGTGATGTACAATCCGGTCATTGTCAAAGCATTGGATTCCTATGAGACCGAAGAAGGGTGTCTTTCTTTGGCCGGTATGCGAAAAACGAAACGATTTAAGAAGATCAAAGTACAATGGCAGAACGAAAAATTTCAGACCCGGATTAAAAACTTCTCTGGCTGGACAGCACAGATTATCCAGCATGAAATCGATCATTGCGAAGGCATTCTAATATGAAAAAACAAACCCGGATTCTTCTTTCCATCCTGATTGCGGTTGTTCTGGCCATTGGGATCGGCAGCTGCGCTTATGTTTCGGACTATTATCACGCGGATGAGACTGCTCAAGAAGCAATGGTCAGCCAGGATGAACAAATCAAAGTAGAGCAGGATGGAAATGTGACCTGGTTTATCCCTGAGAATCCAGAGGCAGGATTTATCTTTTATCCAGGAGGAAAGGTGGAATTCTCGGCCTATGCTCCTTTAATGAAAGCCTGTGCCAAAAGGGGAATTCAATGCGCCTTGGTTCGAATGCCAGCCAATCTTGCTGTTCTGGATCCGAATGCGGCGGATGGACTTGAAGCTCTATATCCGCAGATCAAAGACTGGTATATCGGCGGTCATTCACTTGGCGGGGCCATGGCTACAAGTTATGCAGCTGGTCATGCAGACAAGTTTAAAGGCATTATCTTGCTGGCGGCATATTCGACAAAAGATCTTGCCAATACCGGTCTTCGTGTTTTATCCATCTATGGCTCAAAAGATGGCGTCCTGAACCGGGAAGCGTATGAGAAGGACCGTTTGAATCTGCCGGCTGATACTACAGAAATCATTCTGGAAGGCGGCAATCATTCGCAGTTTGGAAGCTATGGCCATCAGGAAGGGGATGGCGATGCCACAATTTCCGACACCCAGCAGATCCAGCAAACGGCAGAAGCCATTCAGGCTTTCGTTTCCGATCAGACCAAGAATGAATGATCGCGCCGAAACTGGAGTCACCCAACCTGTTCGTTTCCAAATTGACAATTTATTTTGATTTTTTGGTAACTGACCGGGCGGATGCGCACAATTTCTTGAATCAGTCTTCAGATCCCGTTAAATTGTTTTCAGAAACAGCAAATGAGGTAAAGAAAAGATGGCGAATACGAGCGGTATAGAAATTCCTGAATTAGTTCTAGCGGATATTGATGGAACTCTGGTTGAAGATGCAACACGAACGATGACTCCGTTTGTTCGAAGAGTGCTCCAGCATCTCCATAAAAAAGGTGTTCTGTTTGGAATTGCTTCCGGCAGACCCTGTGACGAATTGCCAAATACGATTGCTCAGTATGAAATGGGATTTGAACCGGATTTTATTGTCGGAATGAATGGTGGAGAAGTTCTTGATACCAGCACCGGTGAGGTGAGTGTATTTGATCAGCTGCAGCCAGACAGAATCAAGATGATTATCGAAATGATGCAGCCTTATGATCAGGTCAATCCGGTCATTTACAGAGAGCATCTTCTGGTGTGCCGGTTTTATGATGATCTGATTCGTACATCAGAAGAACATGCGCATAAGAAATCCCTCGTGGTCAAATCGGATGATGAATATTGGACAGAGCCAACCGGAAAAATTATGTTCCGTACCCAGACTCCAGAACAATGCGAAGAAATTGAAGCTTTTGCAAAGGCGCATATTGATTCAACTTTAGCGGCTTTCAGAACTCAGCCTACCTTGTTAGAAGTTCAGGATATCAATATGAACAAAGGTGTGGCCCTGATGGAAATCAGCCGCAGAACTGGAATCGATCGCTCCCGGATTGTGGCTTATGGGGATGCCAGCAACGATAACGAAATGTTGAAAGCGGCTGGTCTTGGGGTGTGCATGATCAATGGCTTGCCCGATACCAAAGCCTCAGCCGATGCCATTACTGAAAAAGATAATGATCATGATGGCATGGCTTACGATCTGATCGATCGCTTCCCCCGACTTTTTGAAGATTTTGACATCGATCTGGCTTGATTGAATTGCCAGGAAAAAATGAATTGAAAAATCCCTGAAAGCAGAATGCGAGAAGAACAGATTCCGCTGCTTTCAGGGATTTTGCTTGTTGCGAAAAGGTATTGTTATAGAAAGGGGATTGTTGCAGAGATTGGATTTGCAGATTGAACTTGTAAGGCTGGAATGCGCTATCCAATAATCAGTTTTTAGAGGATGGAATACATTGGGCAACGGCGCCTGCTAATGTAGAAAGCGGCATCGTCTGTAAGACGACCTGACCTGGTCCAGTTACCACAGTATTGAAGAAGCCTTCACCACCAAACAGTTTATTTTTCATGCCTTTTACAGATTGCACATCAATGGAACAGGTGGATTCAATCATCGCCACATTACCAGTATCGACAATCAATTGTTCGCCAGCTTTGAGGTCATACGTCCATTCGGCTCCATCTAGTTCCAGAAAAACGATGCCAGGACCGATGATCTCCTGCATAATAAAACCTTCACCGGAAAAGAAACCAGCCATCATTTTCTGCTGAAAGAAAGTGGATAACTGAATGGAGCTTGATCCAGCCAGAAAAGCGCCTTTCTGAGCGATGATGGATTCGCCTTCTCGCAGAATCACAGTTTTGATGCTGCCAGGAAAGGAAGAACCAAACGTAATCATTCCAGGTTGTTGGCGGGCGGTATAGACATTCTGGAAAATACTTTCGCCACTGAAGATCCGTCCGAAAGCTTTGCCTAAAGAGGTTCCCTGGGTCTGCATTTCCATATTTGGTGACATCCAGATCATGGAACCTTTTTCGGTGACCATGGATTCGTTTGTGTCCAGATCGCAGATGACAGCGGGAAAATCACCGCCAATAATTTGATATTTCATAACAGCCTCCATTCTGAATTTTCGCCATGAGCTGATTTGTGCCTAATGAGCTATGGGCAGAAATTCTTATTTTTTATCATCGCACAGTTTGTTTAGAATGGATGCTTTTCATCCCTTTTTCTGCTTTTTTTCTCTTCTTATCCGGATACCTATCGATCAAATAATCATAAAATATAGTTACAGCTCATAGAGTCTTTGCTTACTCTTCTAATCCTTTCAAAAAACTTGATATATCCTTTACGGCTTTTGCTGGCCGATCACTCAGAATCTCCCAAATCGGCGTTTCACTTTGTGCTTTAGAAAAATACCTTCGAGCACAGGATAGAACAGCAGCAATATCCTGCTTTTGAGCCATAGCGTCATACGCTTCGTCGTAAATGCACATATCAAATTTTTGCAAAGGCTCCTCATCTAATTCAATTTCGTATAAATGGAGTTTTGCGCGTTTTTCTTCAGGTTCTTGTTTCCAGCCTGCCTCATAGAGAATTTTAAAATTTTCAAGGTCGTCAAAAAAGTATTTGCAGTTTATTCGGCTTGGGCAGTTTGGAAATTCTTCTTTACGAACAAACTCGAAAACACCTTCAACACACCATTTTATATACTCAGAACGATCAAGATGTATCAATTGATCGGGTAGTAATTTCTTCGCCTGACCATTGGCTGCCACATCACAAAAGAAATCCATACCGATTTCAAGAGCATGTACAAATGGAAGCGTATATTCAGCTTTTTTCTCAAAATCATTTTTCATGTTTTCGCCCAACACAAGTGTCTGGCTCATATGGTATACAGTCATACTTGGCCTCCTATAAATATCAACCTAAATCGGTTTGTTTTATACTGTTCCATTCCATGTTTTTAGGATACATTTCTACTTTCCAAATCATTTAGCTTCATCAATCAGTAGAAAAGGCATTTCATCTTTCTGAACTCCCAGCCATTATCTGCATTTTCTCAAGCAATCTAATCTGTCCGGGATAAAGGTTTGCAGACCATAATCATTTGAAGAATCACATCCTGGATTTTAACATTTCCACCACTTCGAACATCAATTTGGTTACTGTTCACACCCCTGCTTTAGTCCAATGGATTAAAGCGGTTTTTTTGTTTTATTACCGCTGCTGGCAGTGT
>CAJTVE010000113.1 GCA_910579655.1 uncultured Allobaculum sp.
AGACAACAGCCGAAGCTGTCCTGTCAAGCAACAGGGGTGTATTTCAACCCCCATGGCTTGCCATGGGGTCAGTGAGAATCAAGTATGAAAACCGGACAATATTCATAAGGTATTGCCATTCTAACGATTAAGATATTGCCATTCTAACGATTAAGATTAACAATAATCAATATACTTAACCACACTTTGTGAATATGTGTGGAACCCAAAGAAAAGGGAGGATTTCTAAATGGCTTTCAAAACACTTGCAGCGATGAGTTTAGCCGCCTCATTGCTGAGTGGTGTCGTGCCTGTTCTCAATCCAGGCACTCCAGCAAACTCTTCTGCGGTTTACCGCTTGTATAACACGCATACTGGCGAACATTTTTACACAACTGACCGCAGCGAATGCACACATCTGATCAGCGTCGGCTGGCTGTATGAGGGAACGGGATGGCAGGCGTACAACACTGGCGATCCTGTTTACCGTCTGTACAATCCAAATGCCAATGGCGGCGATCACTACTATACGGTCAATAAAGACGAAGCAGACAATCTCGTAAAACTGGGATGGAAATGGGACAATGGCGGAAGTCCAGTCTTCTACTCCAGCGGGGACCTGAATCTGTATGTTGCTTACAATCCAAACGCAAAATCCGGAACCCATAACTACACAACAAGCCAGACTGAACAAAACCATCTGGCTAGTGTTGGCTGGAAAAATGAAGGTGTCGCCTGGAAAGTTGCTGACCTCGGTATCGAAGAAGGAAATCCAGGAAACCGCACAGTTAAGGTCGATGAAAACGTGACCGGTGCCGGCGGCGCTGAACAGAATAATCCAGGATCCTACAGAACTCTGTATTCCAACAAAATGTTCGATTACACAGATCTGGACAACGAAACGCCAGTCATTGCGTTTTCTGGAGACATTGCGATCAATGGTCAGGGAAAATCTGACTACGAAACACAGTTTGTGATTGCTGGCAATGGCAGCGGCTCCGGGCAGATTGGAATCGAACTGCACTATCAGGCTGGAAATGATGCCCTGTTCAAACAGGGGGAAATCAACGTCACTGTCATCAACTTCCCCGCAAATGCGGGAACAAGCGGTGAACAATTCTACTCTGTCAATACCATTGCCCCTAGAATCGTCGACAACCAGTTTGTTCATCTGACTGTTCAGTACTATGCAAAAGGATATATGGCTGCCTTTGTTAACGACCAGCTTGTTGGTCTGTACAAAACTCAGCTGACGACTCCAAATGCCTACATTCTTCATAACTTCTGCAATGCGGGCGTTGAGTTCAGAAACCTGAAAGTTGAAAAGAACGGCGTTGATGTTACCAACCAGGGTGTTCCAGGCTTCTCTGCAACCAGCGGAACGGCCAGTCTTGTTAATGGTGCTTACTAGGCCATACAAGAATCATTGAATTCGTCTTCAGCTTTAAATTCTATCTATTGTCTGTCTTCCCGGTCTGTGATCTTTTTGGTCGCAGACCGGGTTTTCTTTTTGCCTGCCCATCTACTCTTTTATCTGGCTTCTATGATTCTTCTGTGATTCTTTCGTTTTTGCGAAAATATTTTTTGACGCAAGGAATTGTCCTGCTCAATCGTGTTGTAAGTGAAGGAGGTTTTATTATGAAGCAAATTTCGCGAATCAGCTCTGCCATTTTATTTTCAGCCGTAATCCTGAGTGGCTGTACGAAAAATCCAAACACCACCAGTGAACCGTTTGAAACCGAAGAGTCCACTCCCCAATCAGAAAGCCAGCAAGAGGAACCCTCTGGCCAAGCGGCCAAAGGCGATGAGAATCTTCACACGATTCCTGTCGCTGATTCATCTTCTCCAACTGACTCCAGTTCCACTCTCTCGAATCCATCCATCCAAAATGCATCTCGAAGTGATCAGGAGCTGCATTCCTATCCTGTAGCTTCAGTCTTAGACAATGCACAAAGCCTTGTTGGATCCCGTTTTATCGTGATCGGCAACCTGCCCCAGAATGCTCCCATGGACGATCAGGGGCACCCGATGCTTTTTCTGTTAGGCGATACAGAAAACATCCGGCTGCGATTGAATGGAGAGGTTGGAATTGGTTCGTGCAAAGCGGCCCTGACCGGAACACTTCTTGAAAGTGAAGACGATGGTTACATCTTCCAGGTTGAAAGTTACAAGCAGCTGTAAACTGTAACTTTATCCAGAAGAAAAATCGATCCAATTGGCGTGCAGCCAGGTTGCTTTAAAAATATCGCAGCTGGATCAGTATTGCTGCAAAAAATGACAAGAGAAATCGAACAGAAAGGAAGCGCCGTATGGCATACAAAGAAAATATTGAAGATGTTGTGCGGCAATTTGCGGATGGCATGTACCGGCTGGCGATGCATCACTGCGATCCAGTCCAGGCGCAGGACATAGTCCAGGAGGCCTTCATGCGCCTGATGAACACCCACCGCACCTTTCAGAACTCTGAACATTTAAAAGCCTGGCTTTATCGGGTCGTGCTGAACTTATGCACGGATTATCACCGGCACTGGTGGCAGAAAATGCGCTCGGAATACCCCACCGTCGAGCCCGCTTTCCAAGATCCATCACTCCTTGATTCCGCCCAGATGGATCTGTTGGCCAAAATCCGAAAACTTCCGGCCCGCGAAGCCTCAGCTATTTACCTGCACTATTATGAAAACCTGCCCGCAAGAGAGATTGCTAAAATCCTGAAGTGCCGTGAAGGGACAGTCTACAGCCTGCTCTCCCGTGGGCGGACCCACCTGAAAACCATTCTGGAGGCAGAGACATGAATGAAGACAAAGCCCAACATGAAGGCCAGAAAACTACCACCCCACAACAGAACAAGACCAGTGACCAATCTGGAAAGGAAGTCTGTATGCATTCTGAAGATTCATCCCAACAGAAGTACCGCCAACAACTTGATCAAATCTATCTAGGCGATGACCAGAAACAAAGACTGATCCACTCCTTAACTCAGGCTTCCCTTCGCCCCCAACGATCCCCATTTCTTTTCTTAGCTCCAGCAGCACTGGTCCTGGTTCTGACCATGGGCTTTGTCTTTCTGCCTCTGTCTGTAGCCCGCACGCTTCCCCGGCTTCCTTTGGATTCTCTGGGGCAGACGGCCCTCAATGCCAGCGGTGCGGCCAATTTAGGGGTTGTCGGCTTCTACACCCTGACCACCAACCCGCGTGCTGACCAGGAATGGCCGACCCATTTACCTGTTTTTCGTTATACCCAAGCCCTCCCAGATCGTCAGATTGATCAAAGCGACACCAAAACAATCCAGGACCAACTGAATTCCTTACTTGAAAAACTCCAGATCTGTGCTTCCCTGATTGAGGCTGATCCTGAACCCTATTTGTTAAATTCCTCCATCTTTGCTCAGACTCAATATGGGCGTCTGGATTTAATTAATGCTGATTATGGGCAGTTGTTTGTGAATGGTTCGATTCCTTTTGCAGCCACCACTTCCCAACAAGCCCTGCTCGCCATGGAAAATATTATCAAAACTTACCCTGCCCTGTTTCCTTTTTCAGATCCCGTTATCGAATTGCAGCCTGTCCGTCAGACTGAAAGCGACCACCAATTCCGCTTTCGGATCTATCAGCGACAATCCGATGAAGTTGACAATCTCATCGCTTCCCAGATCGAAGCCATTGTTGTCTATGCAGATACACAGGGCATTCAATCCATTCTCTATCCTTTAGATACCGTATCATCTGCCTATGAATATCCGCTGCTGACCTTGCAGGAAGTCCTGGATGACTTCGAAGTCCCTGACGGTTACGAATCTCCTTCTTCTGATCACATCTGGCTGATCTGGAAAGCTGATCCCTCTGGGCAATGGCTGATTCCCTGCTATCGAATTTACTTACAGACAAATCTGGGGATGTATGAAGCCTTCGATGTTTCAGCCGTTCGCCCAGAATATGGGCAATAAAGCCATTCTTCTTTGACCTGGAAACATGGAAGAGCTGGATTGCCTTGTGCTCCATTTTCTGAACTAAAGGATAGTTAACGATAATGCGCTGATCCAGGCAGCATACAAAAGGCCTCGAAAGATGAACTTCCATCTCTCGAGGCCTTTCCATTTTTGGCTTCTTATTATGGCATTCTAAAATTGTAAGTGGTTTTTAAATCACCGGCTCTAAACCATTGTGTGGATTTTCCGTTCGCACAATTGG
>CAJTVE010000114.1 GCA_910579655.1 uncultured Allobaculum sp.
AGAAGACTAAAATGCCCGCTGGAGAGATTCCAGTGGGCATTAGGGTTATCTATTCTAAAACCCTGCAAAACTCAGATTTAACGGAAGATATCGCATTGCATGTCGAATCCGTAGAATTCTCTATGCCAGATATCGTATATATTGATCAAAGAAGCCAATTAATATCCATACCGCTTACGCAGGCAGACCAGAAAGGCAATGCTCATCACCAGCGACAGGCCTTCGGCAACCGTTGTCGCACTCCAGATTCCATTTAAGCCAAACCAGATCGGCAGAAGTAAAACTGCGCCGACCTGAAACAGAAAGGTGCGCATCAAAGACACAACAGCCGAAACGACACCATTATTCAAAGCCGTAAAGAAGCTGGATGTAAACACGTTAAATCCGGCCGCCAGAAAGCACAGCGAATAAATCCGGATCGCATGCTGAGTCATTTCCATCAAGGTCGGTGAATAAGAAACAAAGATCGAACTGAGTAATGGAGCCAAAGCATCAGACAGAATCACGATCGCAACAGAAGCCGCTGCAATGATACCAATCGATTTTTTCAGAAGACTGCTCAGTTCTTCATGGTTCTGGGCACCATACTGGTAGCCGATGCACGGAGCTGTAGCCATGGAATATCCGAGAAATGCTGCAATAAACAGGAAAGTCAGATACTGAATGATCCCGTAAACAACAACCCCATCCGGACCGGCGATCTTCATCAGTTCGAGATTGTATAACAAAGCAACCAGGTTCATGGAGACATTGCTGACCATCTCGCTCATGCCATTAAAACAGGCTTTGCCCAGCGCACCAAAGCGCCATGAAAATCTGGTGAAATGAATCGGGCTTTCCTGATGTTTATAAAACCAGACCATTGGAATGACGGCTCCGACTACCCAGTTCAGGCCAGTCGCAAAGGCAGCCCCGAAAATTCCCCAGCCAAAGATTGCGATGCAGACATAGTCCATGACCATATTCATCACGCCGGCAGCCAGAGAAATCATCAGTCCCATCTTCGGCTGGCCAGCTGCAACCAGAAAAGACTGGAAAGAAGCCGACAGAAAGCTAAAAGCCATGCACGCCAG
Organism: uncultured Allobaculum sp.; assembly: GCA_910579655.1. Lineage (GTDB taxonomy): Bacteria > Bacillota_I > Bacilli_A > Erysipelotrichales > Erysipelotrichaceae > Allobaculum. The sequence continues at coordinate 1,074 of CAJTVE010000114.1, forward strand.
TAAAGGCAGACCATAAGCGATGCAGTCAGGAATCAGATCCTCGGTTGCGCCACAAAGTCTGGCCAGAGGCTCAATTCCGACCATCGTCATCACAGAAATCAAAAGGCCCAGAAGAATCTCAAACACGATCAGCATCGTGAAGTATTCACAGGCACGCTGTTCTCTTTTTTCTCCCAGTGTTTTCGAAACCAGGGCAGTCCCTCCGGTTCCGATCATAAATCCAAAAGCGGAAAAGATCCCAATCGCCGGCCAGATCAGGTTAAGCGAAGTAAAGGCTTCCTGACCCACCAGGTTGGATACAAAAAGCCCATCCACAATGGTATACATACTGGTAAAGACCATCATCACAATGCTGGGAAACGCAAAACGTAACAGTTTTGGGGTTGTGAAATGATCCGAAATCTGAATCTGCATAAAGAAATCAAGCCTCCTTTCAAATTGAACGTACGACCTACTCTAATCGATCTTTGTCAAGAAGACAACTTTTTTTCGCCGCAAAAATGGTATTTATCCAAAGTTTTTTTCCCACTCCTGCTTCCAATGCTCGGTTCCTGCTTCTGCTCCCTATTTCGATTTTGACCGCAATTAAATCAAGATACGCTCCAGAATCAAAACGAGAGCCAGAGCCAGCTTTTCTACTTTGCCTGTTTTTCAATCCGGTCTGTTTCTCTTACGGTCTTTGCGGATTCAATTTTGACAATCTGGGTAGCCACTGCCTGCTGGAAAGCGGCATCATGTTCCACCAGAATCATTGTTGGCTCAAAACGTTGAATCAACTCTTCAATCTGGCGCCGGGAATCCAGATCAATATAATTCAGCGGTTCGTCCCAGATGTAGAGATGCGCTTTCTGGCAAAGGCTGCCCGCTATCAGGACCTTCTTTTTCTGACCTGCGGAAAAATCTTCCATCTGCTTTTCGAACTGCGCTCTCTCAAATCCCATTTTGCGTAAAATTGCCTTGAACAGGCTTTCATCAATCTCCTGGTCTCTGGCATAGGTTTTCAGATCTCCCTTTAAAAAGGAAGGATCCTGGCAGACATAGGAAATTCGAAGTCTGGCCGGTTTATATAAAGTTCCCTGATACTCCAGGTCGGCCCCGCCCAAAGAAGAGCCGCAGATCAGTTTCAACAAAGAAGACTTGCCAGATCCATTCACTCCATTGAAAACGATGCGTTCTTTATCCTGAATCCGAAAGCTGACTGGTCTGGACACGGGATGACCATCGTAGAAAATTTCCACCTCGTCCAGCTCGACCAGATCTCCGGAAATATCATGCAAAGGAAACAGCTTCAGATCATCAATCGTTTCGAGATCCTGTAAAAGTCCGGCTTTCTGTTCAATGGCATCGGCCCGGCGCTTTTCGATTGCTTTCGCCCGTTTCATCATCTTGGCCGATTTGTGGCCAATAAAGCCCCGGTCAACCGATCCATTGCCAAACTTTTGGGCTTCCGTTTTCTTTGACCAGTCTGCCCGCTGTCTGGCTGACTTCTGCATGGATGCAATTTCTTTTTTCAGCTGGGTATGGCGGGCAAGCTCTCCACTCTGCCGTTGTTCAAAGTTTTGAAGCCAGGAAGAGTAGTTCCCGCTTTGGATGTCCATGCTGGCTTTATTGATTGCCAGGACATGGTCAATACAGCCATCCAGAAACGACCGGTCATGGCTGACCAGAATGAAGCCCCGTTTTCGTTTCAAATACTGGGCAACCAGCTGGCGGCCGTTCAGATCTAAATGATTGGTCGGTTCATCAATAAGCAGAAAGTGTCCTTCTTTTAAAAACAATGTTGCCAGCAGCACCTTGGTCTGTTCCCCGTTGGATAACGTTTCAAATGGGCGGTCCAATACTTCCGGGTTTACATCAAGAAAAGACAGTTCTCGATCAACCTGCCATTCTTCCACTTCCGGATTGATCTCCTGGACAATCTCACGAGTCTGTTTTTGTTTGTCTGCAACCGGATAAGGAAAGTAGTCAAAAAGAACGGGAGATTGAATCATCCCTGTATATTCATACCGATTTTGTAAAAGCCTCAGCAAGGTGGTCTTCCCCCGCCCGTTACGGCCAATCAGTCCCAGCTTCCAGTTGGTATCAATCTGCAGACTGACATCTTCAAAAATATTTTCACTGCCTGTCGGATAAGCAAAAGTCAGATGTTGAATTTGAATTTGTGCCATAGTACTTCCCTCCTGATTTCAATGCAAAAAAAGAGCCACAGGAAAGAAATCCCCGTGACTCGAATGATCAGGATAAATATCGGTAAACTTTCATCCAAATTCAAAAAGCTCGCGCAGTGAACAAGCTTATGACAGCCGCAGACCATAAGATCTATGGACCGAAAGACCTGTCTGTTTTACCAGGCTGTCTCTTGTTCACTTTTGATGATGATTGATGAAAATTTGAAATGGAATCTGGCAATGTTCACAATGGCACTGCAACAGAAACAATGAAGATCGAGTGACAGTTTTTCCTTTCCCGATCGATCCAATTTTTCCATGACTGTTCTGCAAATAAGCACGATAAAAACAACAGAAAACAAATCTTAAAAAGACTTCAATTCAATCGTTGCCGGCTTTAAAGCCAATATTGGCTTGTGATTGGCCACAGAATTTGATTCTTCCTGATTTTTAAAGGAAGACTGGATCGATTACTTATCGAATGGAAAAGGAATTCATCTTTTCACCTCGTTTTTCTCATCTTCTTGTTCAAGCTAACCACATTCATCAAAGAAAAGCAACTCTGTTTCGGTCGCCTGAACTAATTCTCTCTATCCAGTTTTTTTAAAATATCGTAGAGAATCTTCAAAGACACTCCCATAATTGCAGCCCAAAAGAATGGTTGAACATAGTATTTAAAATTATAATAAACCTGTTGGAATTCAACCGTAGCCTATTTTTAGCTAATCCAGCTATACGGATAAAATGAAGCTGCCCTAGAATCCCTACGGCTGGTTCCTCT
>CAJTVE010000115.1 GCA_910579655.1 uncultured Allobaculum sp.
GAGAAAGATTTGTTTGCATTTTGAAGACAAAACACGAAAAATGGTTTTGTGAAAAAAGCCATGAATTATTCGGGGAATAGTCAATCATAACAGTTTTTTCTCCTTTTCAATTGAGTTGCCATCAAAAGACGCCAGGCTTCACGATGGACAAGCGGCAAACATGCCCTGAATGGGTGCTGGCTTGTTGATGGAGTTTTGGAATTAGACTTATTTTAACCTGTTTGCCTTTAAATCCATATAATGTCTTACAATTGCGGCTTTTCTGCTTCAGAAAAGAAATCCAGCCTGGAGCCAGATCGAGCAGAATCGAATCAAATCGAATCAAATTGGCTTGCTTTGACTTCATGGTTCGTGACTCGGCTCTAAGAAAACAGAGGATAAGGAAGAATGAAAACTGGAAATAAATTGGAATTAAAGTGCTTTTTATATAAAATCAATTTAAAATATTAAAACTTATTTCATAAAACAAATTATTATATTGTACAATCGGTAAAGAATTGGAAATTGCATATTCTGAATCATTGTTCGGTCTTTCTGGATCGACTCTGGGATTCGATGATCAATTTTTCCTCCGTGGATAGCCAGGTAAAAGTACACTGCACAAAATCCGGGCAAAAAACAAAGCCGGCTTTTGCTCAACAGGGTTAAGCTTGATCAAGAAGCAGGAGTGTTTTTCCAGAATATTAACATTGACTGGACAGTTTGATCCATGCGGATGAGGATTAGGGATGAGAAGAAATAAAGAGCAGAAAAACCAGTCTGATCTTTCACAGATCAGACCAGAACTGGCCGGCCAGAAAGAAAAGGGGCGAGCATTAAAGACGATTTCTGTTCAATCCATGATGCCAGGGCGGATCTGTCCAGTCTGGCGACAGGATCAGGAACCAGAGGTGCCCCGAATTCATTCCCGCGAGGAATTTCAGGACTATTTTCTGCCAGCAGCCCTGAAAGATCTGGACACGATTACTTCTGCCAATACAGATGGCGTGAAAGTTCGGTCCGGTAAGCGAATTCGGATTGAAAGCGGACCAACTTGTTTTTACAGCTTTACTGCATGTTCGAGTTTTCGATTTACGACAGGCCATAAGGTCAGCCTGATTGTCAAAAAGCAGGCATATTCCTGCCAGGTGGTTGAAACCGAAGGAATGACAGTTGTTGTAAAGATTGGCCGTGATTTGGGCGCGCGTGTCAGTATGGCGGTAATCACGGAAGAATCCTTGTCTGGTCTGCTGTCGGTCATCGACTGGATGAAAAGAGGAATGCCAGGAAAGAATCCTCGACTACTGGATCAGCTCATTCAGGCGCCCACTCGTACTGACCTGATCTGTGATGAACTCCAGACGTCCCAGCAGACGGCGGTTGAAAAAACACTCCGTCAGCCTGTCTGCTTTATCTGGGGGCCGCCTGGAACGGGCAAAACGACAACAATCGCAAAAATCGCCAACGCCTTAATTCAGGATGGCTGCCGGGTTTTGCTTCTTTCCATGGCAAATGTTGCGGTGGATGAAGCGGTTTTGAAACTGAAAGACCAGGCCCACCAGCATCCAGGAACGATTCTTCGGTATGGCTATCCTCGGGATCCTTTGATCCTGGAAGATCCGGATCTGTATTCTACAAAACGAGCACACCACCAAAATGCAGAGATTGTGAAGCGGATTGACGAGCTTGTTGAACAACTCTCTTCACCTCTTGACAGTGAAGAGCGTGAAAGTATTCGAGATGAACTGACTTCTTTACGCAGACGTCTGGAAATAGCTGAACTCAAACTGATTAACGAAGCGAGATTTATAGCTTCAACCATTGCGCTTCAGCAAACCAAATTGGAACTGTTCCACACCTCTTTTGATACGGTGATTGTTGATGAAGCGAGCATGTTGGATGTGCCGACGATCTTGCAGGCGGCAAGCCGCGCAACGAAAAGTTTTGTCTGTCTGGGAGATTTCCGCCAGCTTTCCCCTATTACTTTTTCTCGAAAAGGATTGTTGAATATCGATTTGTTCCAGTATTGCCAGATTGCTGAGGCCGTTTTGAAACAAAAAGGTCATGTATGGCTGACGATGCTGAATGAACAGTATCGAATGCCGCCCTTTTTAAGTGACTTGCTTTCTTGTTCTGTCTATAACTCTTTGCTGCACACTGCTCCCTTACGACTTGCGCAAAGCAATCAGGAAGAAAAGACAATCCAGGATCAGGACGAACGACCAGAATTCAGCCCGGATGATCAAAGAGAGCAGGATTGTTTACCCGCCTGGACCAGGTTTGAAAGCGTTCCGCTCTTATTTCTCGATCTTTCAGGACTGGGAAACTTTCAGCAGCCCGGACTGTCGGGTTCAAGAATGAATCTGCTCAGCGCCATGACAACAGTTACTCTGGCAGCTTATTTTGCGTTTAAAGGAACAGTTGGCATTATTACTCCCTATGCCAGACAGGCCATGCTCATCCAGAACCTGCTGGACCAGACGGGCTTGAATGAACTTTCGATCTGGAACGATTCTGAACATCCATCCAATAAAAATGTTCTGAATTCCAGGCGCATCAAGGCCAGCACAGTTCACCAGTTTCAGGGAAGTGAGCGAGACTATATCTTGTTTGATACCGTCGAAAGCTATGGAAGAAATCGTCCAGGCGTAATGGTAACAACCATGCATAATAATGAGTCTACCCGACTGATCAATGTAGCCATTTCCAGGGCCAGAAGACAGTTTATCCTCATATCCAACCAGGAGTATCTTCATACCAGCAAGCTTGATAATAATCTTCTTAAAACGATTTATAATCTTGGCGGATGTGATCAGCAGGCAGGCAATGGCCAGCTTCTTCATCTTTGCGGAAAAGAGGTGCTGAATGTTCTTGATTTTGCGCAGAAAAACCTGGAGCAAAGGCAGAGCTTATGGAAGGAATTTTCTGAGACCCCTTTTCCTACTTTTCCCTGGTCTTATCGACAGGCAGACAATTCTGAAGCTCTGTTTGTGGAATATCTGAAGTCAATTAGTCGTGCCCATAAGGAAATTCGGATTGACATTCCGACTTGGAATTTTTCAAAAGACCATGGTGAACGACTCACCTATCTCCTTGGATCCGTTGCCCGTCACTGCCGACTGGTCATTCGATGCAACGATAAGGCTGAACTTCCCGAAAGTCTGCGTCAGTACAGTGCGGCTGATTATGTACTGGAAAGTGCCACTTTGATTGACCGCAATGAATGCTGGATCAATCAGCCTTTAGTTGGCTGCGCAAAATTTTATGAAGAAAAATTACCTGAACGAAAAGAGTGGATCTTTCCAGTCTTTTATATTCAGAATGGCGAGACTGCTTTAGAAATTGAGCAGTATCTTGAAATGTTGAATGTTTATGATCGAGAGGTGAGCGATGATTTGTCTTTAACTGCTTCTCGTCAGTCGGCTTCCTTTTCAGGATACATCACTGCTCAGGCAAGATGCTCGTGCGGGGGAAGACTGTATGCGGTCAGTCGAGGAGGAGGCGGAATATTTTTTCGCTGCGCAAATGATCCCCATCATACGTATTCACTTCACAAAATCTGAAGGCGGAATGTCCAGCTTATCAGGCTTTGACTGGACGTTTTCTCAAGGCGGCAATAGACAGACTGTGTCCCCTGAATTTTTCATGCGATGATTTCAGGGGATGCTGATTGCTGCCACTTTTGTTTGTTAGAGGATAGGATAGCATCCAGGAGCAGGATATTTGAAAAGGTTGTTGAATCGGTGCCAGGCTTCTTTCTATTGCAAAATTCGATGCTGAACAGGGTGGATAAAAAATAAAAAAATTGACAAACCAAGCCCAAATGAGGTATAAAGGATAAGCTGTTTTTCGCTTCGAAGGACAGTGGGAATGCCAGAGGGATACACAAAAGTGCCCAAGGGCAAGATGTTACTGTTCACACCCCTGCTTTAGTCCAATGGATTAAAGCGGTTTTTTTGTTTTATTACCGCTGCTGGCAGTGTA
>CAJTVE010000116.1 GCA_910579655.1 uncultured Allobaculum sp.
AGCAAAATGGCCGGGAACACGTTCTTTAAAGGTGTTTCCGGCCATTTGTCGGTTTTGATGAATTGTTCAGGTTTTATGCAAGAAAGAAGTAATCTTCTGCAAGCAATATTGTGCTATCGTACTTTTTCCTGCCCTTGTCTGCGAGATATCATACCCAAAAATAAAAGGGGCCGAAAGGCCCTCCGCATTCTTAACTCATCCATGGGTGGGGTTCTGCGTGCTGAACCCCATGAATAAAAAAAGGGCTGTTTTAACCTGCCGTTAAAAAACAGCGAGTCGCTACAGCCACTTCCTGGAAATCCAGACTGCCTGTTAGGCTCGTTAAAAAGCTCTTTATTCACGGGATGTCGAGCTAAATACTCTCAAATTTCTTCGTTGAAGATGACTTTGCGGGCACATAGGCGAACTATAATTCAAAAGGGGGTTTGAAACTCCGACTGCAGAGTCTCTTTTTTGCAGGCAAATAAAGAACTGCGTTCGCACCCAGATCAGCTGGTCGAACATTTCAAAAATAAAAGATAATCAGAAAAACCGAGTTCTTCAAGATTTACAGTCTCCAATGTTCGGTCCGTCAGACAATAGCTATAGATAACTGCCTGATAGGTAAAGTAGATTCTGTCTTGGTCGACTGAGATGAATGGATTTGGTCCACTTGCATATGGATACTCATAATCGATAACGACTGGAACAACTTCTCCTGTTTCAGGCCAGAGAAGGACGATGGGGATGTGACGATCTGTCTGGGCTGATGTCCGTTCCAGAACCAATACACCATCAGGAGCGTTTTGAACAAAACTTCCATTGGTCGTATAGGGAAGAGTATAGGAATTCACGATCGCATGGCTTTCCAGACTGAATACGTCAATTATATTGGGATACATCGTCTCAAAGGAATTCGGGTCCTTCTGGGCATATCGATTAAGATAAACTAGGTCTTCCAGGAGTACAAAAGAAGAGTAGGCTCCATCATAGAATCCAAGATCATAATCAGACTGAACCTGGAACTCGGAATCCAGGAATAAAAGATGGTTTTCATTATAAAAACTATCTGTCCCGGAAGGATGGATAGAGATCAGAAAAATCCAGCCTTCATTAAACGGAAGAATTTGCCAGCACCTACAACCTTCCACATTTTGTTCCTGTATCCATTTAAGAGAGTGCTCTTCTATCAAATCCAGATTTTTATCGTATCGGCAGATCACCAGCTCTCGAAATCGGTTTGCTGTAGTCAGAAGCTCAGTTCCATTAAACGCCATACAGTCTGTGTCGCCATAGTCAAATTCCTTGCGCGTTACTTGCACAGGATCTTTGCTTATTTTTTCCAGATATACTTTTCCGCTTTTATCAATACAAGTCTTTCCATAATAAAATTCATCATCTTCAAAAAACATATTGGTAAAATAAAATAAGTTTTTGTCCTTTGAATAACGTTCTTTCTTTTCAACTGTTTCCCATGAGGAAGGCCCATTCAGAGTAGCCAGCTCTTCATCCGTTATGAGAAGGTAATCAGCGGCTGCTAAAGGCTGTTCTTTGACGCAGCCAAATTGAAAAAGAATTAGAGATAGAATCATTATCTTGCAGAGGTAGTTTTGGAGGACCTTTTTTCTTCTAGAACCGTTTTTTTTATGGCTCATAGCGATAAATCAGCTCTGTTGCGCCACCATGAAGCAAATCTGCTGGAAAAATCACACCCGGAGTACTGTGAGGTAGTGTATATCCAGCCCCTAAACGATAAGCCTGATAAACCAGCTGTGAGCAATAAAACGTATCAGTCGTGGTAAGGGTACTCCTCCAATCGTACGGCTTCCCAATCCATTGAGATGCCATAATCGCGGCTTGCTGGTCTTGCTCTATACTTGTAGCGATCACTCCACATTGGTAAATTCTTCTTCCCTGCATATCTTCTCGACTCGGCCAATATCCGCCCACTGCTTGAGCACCTGCAGACGGATTTAAAGCTTCTATAGTTTGATTATAATAGGGAGCCGCAGCTACAATTCCGGCGTGGCCATAATTTACTGGTCCCAACTTAGCATCCGATACGCAGATCACGCCATCTCGAAGGCTCCAAGTTCCAACTGTTGTCCGTGAAGCTGATTGATCTTTATCACTTACCAACGGGGCTTGGTCTGCGTATTGGAACGCATCTTCTGTTAATTTGTCCACTTCATCCTTGGATATATGAAAATATTTATAAAAATCATTTTCATCTTCACTGATTGATGAAGTGTTTACCATCTCGTTAGCATGGATTGGTGTTGTTAAAGCAGAACTGGCTAACAAAATACAAAAAAATGCTTGTTTTACATTCTTCATTTATAATGCCGTCCCTTTCTTTATTTAAAAAATAAATGAATGCTTTATCATTGTCAATAATAAAAACTAAAGAAGTAAAAAATAATGTTAGATTGGTAAAACCGTTAATACCGAAAATGTATTCTCAATTGATGAATTTTGATCGCTATCCGAAAAATGAGTAGGCTCGATTTTTTTCTTATCAAAAACAAAGTATGCCAATAATCACAAAACGTTCTTTTGTGTATACATTTCAATGCCAAAATCGCAAGAATCTGCTCTGTATCAGAAATTTAGATTGGTCTGAACAAAAAACGACTGGAATTCATTCCAGTCGAAGATAAAAAGCGTTGGGAGGTGCAGATAAATAGTCAATGGCGGACAGACTGTTTTGAATTCAATGCCGGGCTTGCAACTGATTTTTCGTAGTTTCAGTCACTTTGAATCGCTGGATTCGACGCTTTGTTCATGCTGCAGGGCGCTGATCGCCGAAGAGGGAACGTCTTTTTCTTCGGTAAAAATGGCGTTGACTACGCCGCGAATGTGCTGGACTTCAAGTTTAACGTAGATGCCATCTGTCGGCAGTTCGTCCAGACCAAAAGTCAGGTCCTGGCAGTCTCCATTTTCATCACAGGCTGGCAGATTGATCCGATAGTTACATCCGCCGGCACCGGAAAAATCAACGATGCCCCCAGCTTCCCGAACATTTTCTTCCGCTTTGGAGGAATCAATCTGGGCATAATACTCACCGCCGGAAACCATACATCCGCCAAGCATGAGCGTTGAAAAACAGGCAATTGCAATCCCGGTAATCTTTGAAAGAATTGTTTTATTCATGCTGATCACTCCTTTTCGATGATTTGATTGTGACAGGATTGCCTCCAGGCTGCCTGACCGGCTCCGGCCAAAGGACTTTCAGTTGTGCAAGCTGAAAGTCAGATTGCCAGGAAACAAAAAGCTACAAAAAAACTGCATCGCGAAGATGCAGTCTTTTTCAGATTTCGGTATTTATCTTTCTTTGTTTTTGCCTTGCAGTTTTTCTGCTTTGGCCTTGCGGCTTTTCTGGCTTTACCGTAGCCTATTTTTAGCTAATCCAGCTATACGGATAAAATGAAGCTGCCCTAGAATCCCTACGGCTGGTTCCTCT
>CAJTVE010000117.1 GCA_910579655.1 uncultured Allobaculum sp.
AGTCCAAAAGACAAGGCTTTGGATCACCATTCAATTTAACCCTTCGACCGCCGGCTAATGCCGAACACTGTTCGCAGACAGGGATGAGTACATTTTATCCTTCTGAGGACAAACTCTACTCATTTATTGAAGGGCCAATTGGTTCAGAAAGAGGAATTTCTGTCTGATGCTGTCTGAGCAAAAATGCTCCTTGAAATCGGAAGAGCAGTCTGTATTCTTTGGAGAACAGGGAATCCAGCCACTGGATCCTCGCATTTAAAATCAGTAAGGGATGGAACAGAAACAGCTGTAAAGTCTCTTGGATGAAAGCAGAGAAAAGAGAGCAGGCGGAATAAAGATTGTTAGGAAATGGAATAATGAGCAGCTATCCAAATCTTGGTTTCTCCAGATTGAACTCCTCCAAGATGTGAAAGATTTTACAAAGCGATCAGAAGATTGGCAGCCTGACTGGACTGGAAGAGCAGGACAGAACAATGTTTGAATTGTATCTCTTGAAAAGAAATCGAAGTCGGACCGGAAAGAGCAGGCAAATCCATCTTTGCTTAAAAGGCTATTCTCCAAAGGCTTGTAGCCTGTCAAACCAGCCCAGGAATTGTCTGCTCTAACGGAGTAAATCGTCTAGAAAACTCCCAGAAAACGCCCGGAAATAAGCGGCAGCCGCAAATGGAAAGGATCAAGCAGATGCATCTGCGACAGGAGAATTCAGACCAGAGATTGGCGCTTTTGAAGTCAAACAGAGCGGCTCAATTATAAAAACAATCTGAAAAGGACGAATAGAAAACACGAAAAGATCAAGAAATTTTAAAATAAATATTCAGCATAGCCATAGAGATAACATTCTTACAGGAAAGTGCCCGAATACCTAAAAAGGGAATCAGGACTTGAGTTAAAACATGATATAATTTTTCCTGAATACGGAGGGTTTATATTCATGTCTATTGTTGAAGAGCGTTATGAAAAATGGGTCAATCACCCAAATCTTGACGCACGTTACAAAGAAACACTGGAGAACATGACTCCAGAAGAAAAGAATGATGCATTCTACACGACAATCAAATTCGGAACTGCTGGTATGAGAGGTTTGCTGGGCCCAGGTACCAATCGCATCAATATTCACACAATCCGCAAAGCGACTCAGGGCTATGCGGATTACATCAAAGCAAATGGCGAAAAGGCTTGTGAAGAAGGTATCGCAATTGGTTACGACAACCGTCACATGTCCAAAGAACTTGCCTTTGACTGTGCCGATCTTCTTGCTAAAAACGGCATCAAGGCATATGTATTCGAAAGCTTACGTCCAACCCCAGAACTGAGCTTCGCTGTCCGTCACTTAGGCTGCTTCGGCGGTATCATGATCACTGCCAGCCATAACCCAAGAGAATACAATGGCTACAAACTGTATGACAACAAAGGCTGCCAGCTGATCCCATCTCTGGCTGACCAGGTGATCGCCCGCGTCAATGCAATCGATGACGAACTCGCAATCACAGCTGACGTTCCTGCTGACGTCAAAGAAAAACTCGTTACTGTTATCGGTGCTGATGTTGACCGTCCTTACTACGATGCAGTTGAAAGCATTCAGCTCAACCCAGAAGTAGAAAAAGACATCAAGATCGTCTTCTCCCCAGAACACGGTACCGCCAACGTTCCTGTACAGGAAATTTACAAAGAAACTGGCTACCACTGCATCCCTGTTGTGGAACAGTGCACTCCAGATCCAGATTTCTCCAACACAAAAACTCCAAACCCTGAGCAGCCTGGTGCTTACGAACTCGCATTAAAATATGCGAACGACAACGATGCTGACATCATCCTTGTCTGCGATCCAGATGCTGACCGTATGGGTGTTGGTGTAAAACACAACGGTGAATATGTAGTTATGACTGGTAACCAGTCCGGTGCTGTATTGCTCGAGTATATCCTTGATCAGCTCCAGAAACAGGGCAAAATGCCAGAAAACCCAGTTATGTTCAACACAGTTGTAACTTCTGACCTGGGTGAAAAAGTCGCTGACAGCCATGGTGTTACCACTGAAAAGACACTGACTGGATTCAAATTCATCGGTGAAAAAGTGGCTAAATATGAAGTCACTCACGAAAAGAATTATGTATTCGGTTATGAAGAATCCTATGGTTCTCTGATCAAACCATTCGTTCGTGATAAAGATGCTCCTCAGGCTTGTTTAATGCTTGCTGAAGCTGCTTCTTATTACAAACAGCAGGGAAAAGATCTGGTTGACGTTCTTGAAGAACTGTATGCAAAACACGGCACTTACGAAGAAAGCCAGGTTGCTATCGAACTTGAAGGCGAAGCTGGTGCAAAACGGATCCAGCAGATCCTGTCTGATCTGCGTAAAGATGGTCTGGAAGAAGTTGCTGGCCAGCCAGTTATCCGCTTCGAAGATTTCAATGAAGCTATTATCAAAGAAAACGGTGAAACGAAACCTCTCGAAGGATTCACTAAATCCGATGTTCTGAAATACTTCCTTGCTGATGGAAGCTGGATTGCAGTTCGTCCATCCGGAACAGAACCAAAATGCAAATTCTACTATTGTGTTAAAGGTACTGATCATGCAGATGCTAAAAACAAAACAGCTGTATATCAGAAAGCAATGGCAGAAATTACCGGTACAGCTGCTTAATCTTGGCCAGTTATTAACTCTTATCTATACGTATAAACAGAATGCAGACAGCAGCCCTCAAAAGCTGCTGTCTGTTTGTTTATGGAAATTCAAAGTCAAAGTGATATCAGGAGAATGCTGATCAGGGATGAAAAACAGTCTTTAAAAATCAATATATCAATAAGAAAAGATTAAATAATTCTTAATAAAGTGTTGACTTCAAATTCAAGCGATGTTAAACTGACAAAGCTTGTGAATGGTGAGAAAACATTAACAAGTAATCCAACAGGAATTTTGAATCTTGCAGAAATTGGGATTATCGAAGTGAGCTCAGATTCTGATGAAGTTATCTTCACAATCATTACATGGAATCTGAACGGACTTGCAACTGATTGTCGTCTAAGGTTTGTACAGGGCGAAAAGTACATCGGTCATTGACTGAGTCCGCAGACAGACAATTACACGAGAAGAAAAGAAGAGTGCTTTAGGAAATAAAGGGAATCTAGATTCAAAAGATACTGCTTGGCGCCTCCTGTTTTACAGGAGTTTTTGGTTTACAACAGATTAAAATCCGCTGATGACTAAGCCGGTGAATCAAGAGGTCAATTCTTTTTATCATTATTGACAATTTCGTGTGACCTGGTTCAGGCTGACTGTCCGGTAAGAGATCTTCATTCTGTCTGATATAACGTAGAAAAGGAATAAAGTCCGGTACGTACCGGCAAGTGATGACTAAGTGAATTTGAACGCAGAAGCCTGACTCGCTTCTGCGTTTTTTTTTTTTTTTTTTTTTTTTTTT
>CAJTVE010000118.1 GCA_910579655.1 uncultured Allobaculum sp.
TGTGGTCAGCGTTCCGACCGCATAAAAGGACTTTTATGGATGGGCACCGGATTCCTGCTTTTATACAAACGCTTTGAAGATGGCAGGTTATCCTGGCCAAGGACAACACAGGAAGCAGCTGAGCTTACCGAGGAACAGTTTCACTATCTGATGCTCGGCTTGAATCCTCTGGAACCGAAAATAAAGGATGTCAACCCACACAGAATTTCCTGATGTTTGTGCAAAACAGAAAAATTTTTCTTCTGTTTTTTCACATATATTTTTATCCCCGGCGGGCATGATTTCATGCTGCATGGGGATACAGGAATGGTCTATATACCTTCCAAAGCACAAAAACGGACTTTGAAAACTTTATATTTCCAAGCTCTATAACAGCCTGAAACAGTGTCAGAAATGGTGGCAAAATGACGAAACACAACTAATGTGAAATTCGCCTATTTATCGTTTTTCTGCTACAATAGTACTGTAAACAAAGCAGAAAGGACGAATGGTATGTGCCAGAAATTCACTCCGGACGAACTGAATAAGATGGATCATCAGAGCAAAAATGACGTCATCTACCAGATGCAGGAACGTCTGGATAAACTGGAACACGACTATGAAAATCTGATCGAACAGATTCGTCTTGCCAATCAGCAGAAGTTCGGTCGCAGCACAGAAAAGCTAAACGAAATAACCGGTCAGTTATCCTTCTTCAATGAACCTGAGGCGTTCTGCGATGAAACGGCAGAAGAACCGGATATTGACGAAGTCATTGATGAAAGCATTAAGGAGCCGCGCAGGCCAAAGAAAAAAGGGCAGCGTGAAGAGGACTTAAAGAATTTCCCGCAGGAAGAGGTTCCCCATGATGTAGCCAGAGATGCGCTGGATGACGCCTTTGGTGCAGGAAATTGGAAATCCATGCCGGATGAAATCTACTGGCAGCTACGCTTCGAACCGGCTAAATGGATTGCCGAAAAGCACATCATCAAAGTGTATGTCGGAACAGACGGACTGCATCAGGATGAGTTCCTTCGGGGGGACCATCCCAAAACTTTGTTTAAAGGAAGCATTGCAACGCCGTCTCTGGAAGCAGCGATCATCAATTCCAAGTATGTAAACAGCATGCCCCTTGACCGTATTTCCAGAGATTTTGATGCCAACGGGCTTCATTTATCCAAACAGACCATGTCAAACTGGACGGTATGGTCTGCAGAAAGGTATTTCACTCCCGTTTATGAATACATGAAAGCAAGGCAGCTGCGGGCACATGTCAATCAGTGTGATGAAACTACCTTGGAAGTGATCCATGATGGCCGTCCTGCGGGCAGCAAAAGCTACATGTGGGTGCATCTGACCGGTGAACTAAGCCCGGATCCAAGGATCATTGTGTATGAATATCAGAAAACACGCCACAGTGACCATCCCAAAGAGTACTATAAGGACTTTAAGGGAGTTTTGGTTACCGATGGTCTTTCCCAGTACCACAAGATCGCCCGTGAACTGGAAGATCTGGAAAACGCGAATTGCTGGGCGCATGCCAGACGGGATTTTTCGGATGCCATCAAAGCAATTGGTAAGGGCAGCCAAAAAGCGATCAAAGAATCGGTTGCTTACAAAGCGCTGGTACGAATCAGTGCTATTTACAAACTGGAGGGAGCATTACGGGAGCTTCCTCTGGAAGAACGTCTCAAAGAGAGGCAGACCTCAATCAAACCACTGGTTGAGGAGTATTTTGCGTGGGTAAAGGAAACCCTTGAAAACAAGACATTACTTCCGAAAGGCAAAGCGGCTGAAGGTCTACATTACAGTGTAAACCAGGAGGAATATCTGAAGCTGTTCCTGACAGACGGAGAAATTCCTATCGATGATTCCGCATCAGAGCGGGCACTGAGAAACTTTACTCTTGGACGCAAAAACTGGATGACCATCAATACTGTTCGGGGAGCGCAGGCCAGTGCAATCATCTACAGCATTACAGAAACTGCCAGAGCCAACAAACTGAATGTGTACTACTACGTCAGGCATCTGCTTACAGAATTACCAAAGCTGCTTTATGAAAATGGAAATATAGAACAATCACAGCTGGAGCCATTAATGCCATGGTCAAAAGACCTGCCTGTTGATTGCTACAGCAAGCGTCGCGACTAAGCGGCGTTTAATTTATCGTAGGGCGAGAAATTTGACCTTTACGTTTGATTTTCACGATATAGGCAAAGAAATTAAAAAGAGACGAAAAGCAAGCGGCTTGACGCAATGCTGAACTCGCTGGACGAAAAGGAATTAAAGATTGTGGAGGCCACCATCCAAGCGATGAGAGCCGCCAAAGAAACGGAGGGAGCGTAAAGAAAGCAAGACCTCCGTTTTTTCTACTCTTTTCGGGGTTCCGCTAAATGGCAAGCAGGGCAACTGTAGCCACAGTTGCTATTTTTGTACTAACATAATAAATTGATTTTTTGAAAAACTCTCAACGTCATTGAGAGTTTTTATCCTCATCCACCATTTCCGTTAATTCCTCAAGTTTCTTTTGTAAGATTTCCTTGCTGATTAGTTTCGTCCTATATTCGGAAATCATGGTTGGACTCATATTCCGGCTCAGGGCATATTCAACAACGTCCTCGTCCTTACTCTTGCAAAGAATAATGCCAACGCTGGGATTTTCGTGGGGCTTCTTTACATCCCGGTCTAACGCTTCAAGATAAAACTGCATTTTTCCCAAGTATTCCGGTTTGAAATCATCAATTTTCAACTCAATTGCAACAAGGCATTGTAGCTCCCTATGAAAAAAGATTAAATCCGTATAATAGTCGTTCTTTCCTACTTGAAGATGATATTCTTCTCCCATAAAAATAAAATCCCTGCCAATTTCCAGTAAAAATTTTTTCATGTTCTTCAAAATGGCCTTTTTCAAATCATATTCCCTATAAGGCTCGGGCAGATCTAAAAACTCCAACATATACATGTCCCTGATTATGTTCGCAGGCGCAGCCTGGGATATGGCGGAAGGCGCCTTGCCGTCTGATAGCATTAAACGTTCATAATATCCGCTGTCAATCTGCCGTTCCAGTTCTTTTGCTTTATACTTTTCCCGAGAGGCCAGCTTCAAATAGAATAATCTCTCTGCATCCGATTTTGTCTTTGACATGATATGCAAATTATTTGACCATGTATTTTCTCTTAGCAGAGTTCCTAACTCTGGCTTGTCACAATAAGTTTCAAAGAACTGCTTCATGCGCCAGATATTCTGTGGGGAATAGCCTCTAATCCCTGGTTCCTGCGTCAGAATGTATTCAGAAAGTGCCTTTACGGTAGAACGTCCCCAGCCATCCTGCACGGCCTTGTTTGAAACAAATTCTCCAATTCCCCAATAAAGGTCAATCATTGTGGCATTCACTTGATAGGCAGCTTTCCGGCGGGCATCTGCTATCATTTGCAGAA
>CAJTVE010000119.1 GCA_910579655.1 uncultured Allobaculum sp.
GGGGCAATAGCACCTCAAGTAAAAGAAAGGAACATTATGAATTATCAGGAAATCCTTGAGCTTCTTGAAAAAGATGCTCGTCTTACCCCTCGTGATCTGTCGGAAATTCTGATGGAAGACGAAGCTGAAGTCCGAAAAGCCATCAGTGAAATGGAACAGGACAAAATTATCTGCGGTTATCACACTGTCATCAACTATAACAAAGCCCTTCGCAACGAAAAGATCATGGCGTTCATCGAGGTTGGTGTCCGCCCTATGAAAGATAAAGGGTATGACTATACCGCAAATCTGATTGCCGGCTATCCAGAAGTCAATTCTATGTATCTGATTACTGGTGATAATGACTTCATCTGCCTGGTAGAAGGAAAAACCATGTTCGAAGTCTGCCAGTTTGTTTCAGATAAAATTGCCTGCATTGAAGATGTTCACTCAACCAAAACCCTCTTTGTTCTGAAGCAATACAAACAGAGCGGTGTCTTAACAGGAGCAGGCAAGCGTGATCTTAAAGAGGACAGACTGGTGGTGAGCTACTGATGAAACCCATCAACCAGACTGTTGAACACTTAAAACCCAGCGGCATTCGGAAATACTTTGATCTGGCTTCCAGTATGGAAGGTGTCATCTCCTTAGGCGTCGGTGAGCCTGATTTCGATACTCCATGGCATATCTGTAATGCAGCCGTTGAATCCTTCCACGAAGGAAAAACACACTATACGGCGAACCGCGGTCTGCTCACTCTGCGCCAGGAAATCGCCCGATACTCCAAAGAACGCTTTGGCCTGGATTACGATCCTGAAAAAGAAATTGTCGTTACTGTCGGCGGCTCTGAGGGCGTAGATCTGGCTTTCCGTACGCTGATCAACCCCGGCGATGAAGTTATCGTTCTCGACCCGAATTATGTTGCTTATGAGCCAGCCATTTTAATGGCCGGCGGCAAGCCCGTATACATCACTTTGAGCCAGGAAAACGATTTCAAGCTTTTGCCTGAAGATCTCGCCAGAGCCATCACCCCAAAAACAAAAGCCATCATGCTCAACTTCCCTTCCAACCCAACCGGTGGAACGATGAGTCGCGAAGACTATGCCAAACTGGTTCCGATCTTAAAAGAATCTGAAATCTATATTATTTCTGACGAAATCTATGCCGAACTCACCTTTGATGGTGAATTCGTTTCACCGGCTTCTTTTGACGAAATCAAAGACCAGGTCATCATTATTAATGGTTTCTCCAAAGCCTTTGCGATGACTGGCTGGCGCCTTGGTTATCTGCTTTCAAGCGCCCCTCTTTCTAAGATGATGACCAAAGTTCACCAGTTCATCATCATGTCTGCCCCTACAGCCGCTCAGATCGCTGCCATCGAGGCACTCGAAAACGGTATTCCCGATATTCTGACCATGCGTAAAGAATATGAACAGCGCCGCAATCTGATCTGTGCCCGTCTCAACCGGATGGGTCTGAAGACCAACGTTCCAAAAGGAACCTTCTATGTCTTTCCAAACATCACCTCGACTGGCCTGAGTTCAGATGAATTCTGCGTTCAGCTGCTTGAAAGCAAGAAAGTTGCTGTTGTCCCAGGAACTGCGTTTGGAGAGCATGGCGAAGGTCATGTGCGCATGTCTTATGCCACCAGCCTGGACAACATCAAAGAAGCCATGAACCGTCTGGAAGAGTTCCTCACTGAGCTCGAACTCAAACGACAGGCCGAACTCAACGCTTCGGTCGATGAAATTGCTAAAGAAGTTGTGATTTTAGCAGAAGAGATCTGATTTTCTCATTACCCGATCATCTCTACGCCATTTTCACCTATATGAGCAGGAATCAGTTGAAGCTTTCATTCTTCGCTGAATTCCTGCTTTTTTGCATATCTGCCCGCTCTGTTTCTCTACGTCAGGTGCGCACAAATGAGCCGCACAAGTATCTGTTTGAGTGGATTTTCTGAAAATAATCTTCAAAACATCCCGTCGCATTGAGAGAAACATGGTAGAATTTATACAAATCGGGAACGTCATTCCCGATTTGTATAAATTCTACCAGGAGGTCATTTATGTTTTATCCGCGTACCATTCATCATGGCCTTGAAGAGAATATTCGCCATTTCCCAGTTGTCGTTCTCACCGGTCCGCGCCAGACCGGAAAATCAACAGAAGTCTGGAAGTTAAAAGAAAAAGGATTTCAGTACGTCTCTCTTGACAACCTTGATGAACGTTCCCTCGCGCTGAATGATCCAAAGTTTTTTCTGACACTTCATCCCGCTCCGATAGTCATCGACGAAATCCAATACGCGCCTATCCTTATGGAAGCAATCGAAGAGCAGGTCAACCAACGACGCCTTGAACAAGGGGACGCAAATGGAATGTTTGTATTGACAGGTTCCCAGAGTTTTCAGTTGATGAAAGGAATCACCCAGTCTCTTGCGGGACGGGCATGCATTATGGAAATGACATGCCTGAGTGCCAGAGAACTTCAAATGGAATCCGATATTCCCTTTCTTCCCGGCGTCCATTGTTTCTCACGAAGTCAGGAGAAATCCGTCTCTGATCTATATCAGTCAATTGTCCGTGGCTTCTTCCCGGAGCTGCACAGAAATCCCCAATTGACGGCCACATCCTTTTATGATTCTTATATCCGCACTTATATTGAACGAGACGTTTCTGACCTGATTCAGCCTTCTAACAAACTCTTATTCAAGAATTTCATGGAATATCTTGCTTCGATCACATCTAGCCAGCTCAACTATGCTGTCATCAGCCGAGCAATTGGTATCGATTCCAAAACCGTTCAGGCCTGGATTTCCATTCTGGAAACAAACGGGATCATCTATCTCCTGCAGCCCTACAGTGAAGAAAAACTGACGAAACGAATTGTCAAATCTCCAAAAATCTATTTCTGCGATACCGGTCTGGCTGCGCATCTGGCCAAAATTTATTCTCCAGACCATTTGGCAATCAGTTCACTTGCGGGAGCCTATATGGAAAATTACGTGATCAATGAGATTCGTAAGTCCTACCTGAACTGTTGCGAACCGTTATCCATGTACTATTATCGAGACAACAACCAAAACGAGATTGACCTGGTTCTAGTTTCAAATCGAACGCTTTATCGAATCGAAATCAAAAAAGGCGTATCCTTCAATCACAGACATGTTTCTGGTTTCCGACAGCTTGATCACTCAGAGCTGTCCCTCGGACCTGGCGCCATTCTTTGCAACACGCCAAAACCCTATGCTATCGAAAGAGATATTTTGGTTCTCCCCTGTAGCTGTATCTAATTTTGCTAAACAAAAAAAATCCCTGAAGAATATTGGATTTCTCCTTTATCCTTCAGGGATTTTGTTTTGTCTGGCGACTTCCTATTTTTGCTTTTACACTATCGTCGGCGTTCAATGGCTTAACGGCCGTGTTCGAGATGG
>CAJTVE010000120.1 GCA_910579655.1 uncultured Allobaculum sp.
AATATTCACCAAGGCTACTCACAGACAACAGCCGAAGCTGTCCTGTCAAACAACGGGGGTGTATTTCAACCCCCATGGCTTGCCATGGGGTCAGTGAGTATCCTCCCAGCGTTTGGAAGTCCAACCGCCAAATGAATTATAGCAGAAAAGCTCAATTTTGTGCATAATTCACGCAAAATATTGGTGTTCGTTTTATTGATATTGCATATTGTTTGGCTTGATGAACAGGGAATCACTTATGAAGTTTTTCTGAAACGAATGTATGGGGAACAGTTTTCTTGGTGTTCGATTTTTGAAATGTTTTATGTAAACCCAGATAATTCATGATGTTTTTCGCAAATGAGTTTTGTATTCGAAATTCTTTCTTTTTGGTTGAGTAATTTACATTGCACAGGATGCTGATCGATTTATTTTCACCTGTCTGGTGAAGAATAAATGGCCGGAAGCTCTTTTGATAAAGGGGTTTCTGGCCATTTATTGTTTGTGATGGATCGCCTGGGAATCATTAGGCTTTGGAATTCTGTTTTCTGGCGGAAGCTTTTGAGCGGTCAGCTGCCCGTAAGATGATTGGTCAGGAAGATGATCAGTGTGGTCAGTCGGTGGAAGTTTCATTGACCAGATGCGCCTTAATCGTGACATCATAGCCATATTCAACATAGCCGAAAAGCTGAAGGCCGATTTCATCCGCAAAGACCTGATCGACTTTGCGATGATGATCTTTGAGCCAGTTGAATAACGAAGAAAAGTCGGCGTGTTCATCCTGGATATGAACGGAAAAGATTGCATACTGGCCCGCGGGGATCACCAGCAGATTTTCAGGATTGACTCTGGTGTAGTCACAGTGTGGGATCTGGATGTACTCCTGAAGTTTGAGAAGATGATTTTGTTTCATGGCTTCCAGATCGAGAACATATCCATATCTGCGGCGGATGGTTTCTGCATGTTGCAGCGCATCTTTAGCTGCTTCCATCATCGACGCATGATAATGCTCATAGGCCTGTTTTTCCTGCCGAAGCCCCGCAATGACGATTTCCTCTTTGAGGGTTTCCAGATGAACTGCCAAGTCCGCAGGTCTGTTTTGAATGCGTTCGTTGACCTGTTCATACCAGCGAATATCATCAGCTACCTGCTGATAATAGCGGCTTAACGCCAGGGCCTGCTCCCGATAGGCGGCAAGCAGGGCGGTAACTTTTGTATTGTCATGGGAAGCAAGAATTTCCTTGACCTGACTCAGGGGAATCGATAGCTTGCGGCACATGGTAATGACATCCAGCTGCCACAGATTCCAGCGTGAATAATAGCGATAGCCATTGATTTCGTCGACAAAATCCGGTTCTAACAGCCCGCTTTTGACGTAAAAGTGAATGGTGTCTTTGGACAGGCCAGTGATCTTGCTGACCTCACCGATGCGATAACGAGTGGCTTCCATTGCGCAAACCTCCATCAAGAAATTCCAGACTTTCATGTCTGTCTGCTGGTTTCTTATGGTTTATTATGGCCGCTTGGAAGAGATGGTTTCAACCGGACTAGGAAGATTTGATCATTTGATCCGGGCATTTTCAAAAAGAAAAACCAAAAGGCAAAAACTGAAAAAATCATCCTTGACTCTGACGGAACGTCAGGCTGTATGGTTAGAATGCTTAAGCACAAAGGAGTACTCGATGATTCCAGTTGGAAAATTTGCCCGGATGTGTCAGGTCAGCATCCGCACTTTGCATTACTACGATCAGATTGGTCTGCTCCATCCTGCCTATGTGGATGAAGACAATGGCTTTCGCTACTATGAAATTGAGCAGATGGATACTATGCTCCAGATTGCCCGTTGTAAACGATTTGGTTTTTCTTTAAATGAAATTGCCAGTCTTGATCTGAACTGCCCTGAAAACAGCCGGGACCTGTTCAAAAAACAGGAATACCTACTGATCTCCAGAATTCATGAGCTGCAGACAAACCTGCAGGATCTGCGCATCATGATGGAGAGAGCTGAAAGGAAGACAGAAACCATGCCAGAAACAAAGAACATTCGCATTGACTGTATTGAAACCAAACCCACTCCGATTTTCTCTTTACGCAAGCAGATGGGCGTAGGGAATTTCGGCCAGGCGTATTCCGAATTGTATGATGCCCTCATGAAAGCCAACGTAAAACCAGGTCTGCGCGGAGCCAGATATTTTGATGAAGAATTCGATTCCCAGAACTCAGACATCGAAGTCTTTGTCACGCTCGATGAAGCAGACCAGCCAAAAGCAACTGCCCTGATCGATGGCGGTCTTTGCGCTCATGCCACTCACCATGGCGGTTATTCAACTTTAAACGAAACCTACAATGGTATTGCCCACTGGGTTTTCGAAAATGGCTATGAGCTGACTGGTGCGCCTTATGAGTTGTACACAAGCACTGGTTTTGAAAACCCGGATCCAGCCACCTGGATCACTGAAGTCTACTTCCCAATCCGGAAAGCAGACTGATCTTTGATCGATAGCTGCAGTCCACTCAAGAAATTTGAACAGATTCAAATCTTGCCTCTTTTCCTATGAAAAGGGGCGTTTTTTGCGTTCTTTTTCATAAGTGGGAATGGATTTCTGGGGATATGCTGGGCCAAGAAGAAAAAAGCAAAAAAAATTTGCAGATTCTGAAACACAGTCTTCCTTTTCGCGAATATGAAGGTGATTACCGGAAGAAGGTGAAAGCAGATGAGAACTGATGATTCAAAAAAACAGGCAGTGTTTAACTGCAAATAAAAAGGGATCATGGAAAATAATGAAAGATAAAGGAGGAATGAGTATTTATGAATCACACTGACAAGTCTTGTCTCGATGAGACAGATGTTACAAAACCAAGCAATCACAATCAAGAAAAAGAACAGTCAGACTTTTACAATCCACTGCTGATTGATCTTGTTATGAGAAATCTCTTTTGCAGTGAAAAGAATCTTATTGAGCCGGTTTTATGCACACTTCTGGATAAGTCGGAATTGATGGTACTGGCTCACTGACCCCATGGCAAGCCATGGGGGTTGAAATACACCCCCGTTGTTTGACAGGACAG
>CAJTVE010000121.1 GCA_910579655.1 uncultured Allobaculum sp.
CAATTGATGATTTCTTCGATATCTAAAGATGATTTAGACACTTCGGAAATTATTTCCGTAAGTGCTTGAGTATCATACCTCTATCCCAATCATAATGCAAGTACTTTATGCTTTTTTATAAATTCTTTTTTTCACACTCTAATTCTGATAATGGCAGCTAATATATTAGCCCGTTTTGACGATATAGTGGTTTTTACGCTAATATATTAGCTATGATTGATCTCAATATGTATCGAACTCTTCCTCAGATCCAGAATGATCTGAAAGAGAGAGTTGTAGCAAGACGCAAAGAAAAACGTATTTCCCAACAGAAACTGGCCGAACTGTCCGGTGTAAGCCTTGGCTCGATTAAGCGATTTGAACAGTCCAATGAAATCTCGCTGACTTCCTTATTAAAAATCGCGGGAGCACTTGATGATGCAGAGAGTTTTGATGGCCTGTTTTGCAAGAAAGAATACCAGTCCATTGAGGAGGTGATCCAGCTTGCCCAAAACAACAATTCCAAACCCCATTAGTCTCGATGTCTATGCGAATGATCAGAAAGTTGGAACACTGGCCGAACTTCCGGACCATCGCATTGCTTTTGAGTATAGTTCCGAATGGCTGCAGGCGGGGTTTTCCATCAGTCCTTTTTCCCTTCCTCTTAAGCCAGGTGTTTTCATTCCAAAATCCTATGATCCCTTTGATGGTCTGTTTGGGGCATTTGCGGACAGTCTTCCGGATGGCTGGGGTTCTTTATTGACGGATCGTCTACTGCGTTCTTATAGTATCGATCCCCATTCATTGACCACGCTCCAACGTCTGGCTCTGATCGGAAGCAATGGCAAAGGCCTTTTAGAGTATCGTCCTTCTGTTGCGCTTCAGGAAAGTTTTTCTGTTCTGCCTTTTGACGAGCTTGCCCAGGAGTGTGCCCGGATTCTGGCAGATAAACCTTCTGATCGCCTAGACACATTATTTGAAATGGGTGGATCATCGGGAGGAGCCAGACCAAAAGTCAATACAACAATCGATGGACAGGAATGGATCGTAAAATTTCCCGCCAGTTTTGATCCGGCTTCGATTGGTGAAGAAGAGTACCAGTATTTTTGCTGCGCCAGGGAATGTGGAATTGAAGTTCCAAAGTTTCGATTATTTCCTTCTGAAAGAACCACTGGCTATTTTGGCTGCCAACGTTTTGATCGAACCGATCAAGGCAAGATTCATATGATTTCAGCCGGCGCCCTGCTGGAAACCAGCTATCGTATCCCTAATCTTGACTACGAGATTCTTTTGAAGCTGACGTGGTTGGTGACTAAGAACATGGAAGAAGTCAAGCGAATGTTCCGGCTGGCCTGCTTCAACGTCTTCAGTCACAACCGGGATGATCATGCGAAAAACTTCTCCTTTCTCTACCAGAACGGTCAATGGAGGCTCTCTCCAGCCTACGACTTGACCTGGAGTCGTTCCTTTGGTGGTGAACATGCAACAACCGTTCATGGCAATGGAAAGAACCCTGGCCCCTCTGAATTGGAACAGGCAGCCCTTTCTATCGGTCTTTCGGCTAGAGAGGCCAGAAGCATCATCAAATCCCTCCAGAAAACTGTAAACCAGAATCTAAAGGATATTCTGGAAGATCACACCACCCATTGAATTCTTTCTTCCAGCAATCCCTGTTCGCTCAGCATGGTCTTTTTGTCCGATTTAGAAAGAGATCATGCTTTTTCTTTTCCAAATTTTCTGTTTGCGATCATTGAACTTGAAACGATCCAATAAAGGCATATTCTCAAATGCGTAACTAGTTACCTATAAAAGGAGAAAAAATGAACGAGAACGAACTGATCCAGAAGTTTTCAGGATCCACGCCAGATCAATGCAAAGCAATCTTCAATCTGCTCTTTATCCTGACTAACCGCCTCCAGACCGTCTTTGATCAACAGATCCCAGAACTGACACTGCGTCAATTCATGCTGCTGTCCACCATACGCCCACTTCAAAAGCCATTAAGCCTGGGAGAATGCGGAAACCTGCTTGGCTGTTCCAGGCAGAACATTAAAAAGCTGGCCTTATCTTTAGAACAGAAGGGATTTGTAACCATCCAGAACAACCCTGATCGTCCCCGCTCTTTGATGATTCTTCCTACTGAAAAAGCCGATCAGTTTTTCGAAGGAGAATTTGCACCTTATCGCGAACAACTCAATGAACTCTTTGCCACGTTGAAAAAGGAAGAAATTCAAGCCCTGTTTTCGCTGCTGATCAATCTTCTCAATGGCGTAAACGTCTTCGAACAGAAAACGAAAGGAAAAAACAAATGAAACTTGCGATTCTTTATCATTCCCAGACTGGATTTACCAGACAATACGTTGACTGGATTGCCGAAAAGACCCATGCAGACTGTTACTCTCTTACCGAAGCAATCAAAGCCGACTTGTCTGCTTGCGATGTCTTGCTCTTGGGCAGCTGGATGCATGCCGGAAGTATCTATAAATTGAACAAACTGGCAGCCATCGCACAAAAGTATCCTCAGAAACCTGTCCTGTTGTTTTGCACTGGTGCCAGTCCAATCGCTTCTCCTGATTCTCAAAAAGCACTGGAGGCTGGAAGTCAATTGCTGAAAATTGATCCTGCCCTGACCTTTTATTGTCCAGGTGGATTGAACTACGATCAGATGTCCCCCGGCAATCGACTGCTGATGAAAGCATTTGCCAGTATGGTCAAAGCCAAAAAGAATAAAACTGAAGATGAAAAGCTGATGAGTGAGATGATTGTCTCTTCTTACGATATCAGTGATCCAAAAGCCATCGAACCAATCCTTGTTGCCTTATCCGCAATCGAAACAAAAACCACTCCATCAGATCTCAATGATTAAAAGCGCCCGCTAAGTCTGGCTTGAAAAATTATGTCCCTAATCCGCACAGAAAAATAAAGGCCAACATCATCTAAGCAAAAAACCCGAAGAATATTGGATTTCTCCTTTATTCTTCGGGTTTCGCTTTTGTCTGGCGACTTCCTATTTTTGCTTT
>CAJTVE010000122.1 GCA_910579655.1 uncultured Allobaculum sp.
CTTTTTGGTGTGTGTGACTAATATTGTATAGGAATGATGAACAATTTACACTCACCTGTTTGGTGAAAAGCAAAATGACCGGAAACGCGTTCTTTAAAGGTGTTTCCGGCCATTTGTCGGTTTTGATGAATTGTTCAGGTATTTCAATACGGATTTTTTGATGAAGGTAATGAACTATATCGAGAACCCAAATCCCCATCTGAAAAAGCAGATCAATAAGCTCTTCGGGCTTCCGCCTGCCAGTGACCTGTCTACTTCTGTTTATACTCTGATGGTGATCGGGAAAGGAGATCTTCTTGAATCCGACATGCTCGAGCCTGACAATCAAAAGCGCTTCTTGCGATTCTACAAATCTGAGCAGACTGCTATTCTTTTACAGAACCTGGTCGACAAATCTAGCACTTCTGATGAACCGCTGGATTTAAAAGAACTCAAGGCATATCTAAAAGAACTTGAGAAGTATGCGAACATGCGGGAAAGCTATTCGCGGGCGGCTTATTTCTTTGAAGCACAAGGTATGGAGAAAGAAGCCAAAACATATTGGCGAAAAACCGCTCAGCTGCCTTGTGATCGAACGATGAACGATCTTGAGGTACGTAGTGATATCAATCAGCGGTTCAATGCTTTGCAAAAACTTGGTTATAAGGAATCTACGATCAAAAAGTATCTGCGCGAATCTGAAAAAGAGCTGAAAGGAAACATGGAAGGACAGATGCAGCTCGATCTGCTCCGCCAGACCATGAAAGAGTAAGATATCTTTTTATTCTTCAGTTTTTGTACTTCAAAACTTTCCTTACAAAGATCAGAGATCAGAGTAAGAAGAGTAAGACTTTGAAACATGAAAAATCCCAGGGAGGAAATCTCTGGGATTTTTGCGTCGTTGGGCTTGGATCATCGATCGCTGCCAACGATTACAGTCGTTTTGGGGTATGTTTTTTCTTGAGCCGGCGTTTTGGATGAGGACCATTGATGGGCTGGTTGGCATGCATCAAAATCTTTCGATCATCATGATTGCTGGTGAGAGAAAATAGATCGTGATTGGATACTGACAAGCCGCTTCCAGGAATGGACAAAGCCAGTCCTGTCGGCTGAAGTTTTGCTTTTAAAGCGTCCAGAGTCTGATCAAAGGTGCATTCTGACAGGTTGAAGAGATCTTTGCCCATCTGGGCGATTTTGGCTTTGTCTTCTTTTTTGAGCGAGTCCACCCAGGCTAAAAACAGAGCACAGCCAGCCGATCCTTCAGTTAAGGAAAACTGGAAAGCCAGATCATCGGCCAAAGATTCAACCGGGCATTTGGCAATATGAACCGCACTGTGGCTTTCATAGCCAATCTGGAAAAGGGCTGTACGGGCCTCGAGATTGTGAATGTCTTGTTCAAGCGTATCCGCGGCATCAAACAGCTGGTGAAGCAGGTCGATGCATTTCGAATAGTCTTCGTTTTCCAGTGTCAGCGCTCCATAAAACAGGTGAATAAAGAGATTGAAGACCTGCGTCATGGTCGGGTAGA
The DNA here is from genome assembly GCA_910579655.1 of uncultured Allobaculum sp. Classification (GTDB taxonomy): domain Bacteria; phylum Bacillota_I; class Bacilli_A; order Erysipelotrichales; family Erysipelotrichaceae; genus Allobaculum. The sequence goes on from CAJTVE010000122.1 coordinate 1,508, forward strand.
ACGGATACATGGCCAGATTTGGATCCAGGATCGTAAAGGTGCATTTCAGCATTGCATCATTGATTGTTTCGCGTTTGCCTTTTCGAACCAGCGTGCAGCCCGTGCTCAATTCCGCCCCGGAAGAAGGATTGGTCAGAATTGAGGCAATCGGATAGACATGATGAGGTTTCTTTTTACCTGTCCAGAAATCCCACACATCCCCGGAATAGCCAAGTCCTAAAGCAATCCCTTTGGCACACTGCAAAGTGGAACCACCGCCAAGCGAAAGAATAATATCGCATTTTTCCTGGCGGGCTTTTTTGATGCCGCGTTTGACTGAGCCATATTTCGGGTTGGGCAGGATCTGCCCCATATCCGCGTGGGGGAAATTTTCCTTGATCAAAAGCAGACGCACTTTGGTTAATAAGCCATCTTCTACAGGTCGATGGCCATGAATCAGTAAGACTTTGCTTCCACAGGAACGTAACAGATCCGGAAGCTTTTCAAGCGAGTCAGGACCGATTTCAACCTGAACCGCTGCAAGGGGGTTGGAAGTGATTGAGTTGTTATTCATACTTCAAGTATAGCCATTCGATCATCGGGACTGAAAAAGCCTGCCTTACTGATTTTGGCCGCTGCCTGGCTGCCATAAGAAGATGAGCCAAAATAAGCAGAGAAAACGTTACTGTTCACACCCTATTAAAAAGACACGACGAAAAGACAAGTTTGCTCATCATTTTACAAGCTTGTCTTTTTG
>CAJTVE010000123.1 GCA_910579655.1 uncultured Allobaculum sp.
GCCGTTAAGCCATTGAACGCCGACGATAGTGTAAAAGCAAAAATAGGAAGTCGCCAGACAAAGTTAAATCCCTGAAGGATAAAGGAGAAATCCGATATTCTTCAGGTTTTTTTTATTTATGGACTGCGCTTTGAATTCCCGATCGGGTATACTGAAGAAAAATATGACCGGATACGACACAAACAAAGCGATTGCGTTGAAAGAATCAACACGGATAACAATAAATGAGAAGAGAACTGAGGTGGATATTATGGAGAACCAACAAAACATAATCGGCCGATGGGTTCGGGAACAGCGAAAAAAGGCAGGCTTAACGCAAAAAGAATTTGCCCTCCGCTCAGGATTGGGTCTTCGCTTTGTTCGTGATCTGGAACAAGGCAAAAATACAGTCCGGATGGATAAAGTCAATCAGGCCCTGTGGATGTTTGGAGCGGTCGCTGCCCCGGTTCGACAGAAGGATCTTAAGGATGACTGAGCCAATTTTAAGTTTGCGGAAAGCCAGTGTGTTTGTTCAGGACCAATATTGCGGCCTGCTGGAGGAAACAGAGGAAGGATATCGTTTTACTTATGATGATGACTACCTGGCCAGTCAACTTCCTGCTGTTTCGTTAACTCTTCCTACCCAGAAAGAGCCATTTTCGTCTTCTGTTTTGTTTCCTTTCTTTGATGGTTTGATTCCTGAAGGCTATCTTCTGGATCTTGCGGTGAAAAACTGGAAGCTCGATGGCACGGATCGTTTTGGCTTGTTGCTGGTGTCCTGCCGGGACTGCATTGGAGATGTCACAATTTATCCCAAGGAGGCCTGCTGATGAAACGCTGTCTTTACTGTAACCGTCCAATCCGCTCTTCTGCATCTTTGGAAGAAAAAGAAAGTGAATGGCACAAAGAATGTGCCCAGGAGTTTTTTGGCTTTTCAGAAGTTCCCAAACTGGATTTGGATTCGAAGACGATTGAGGAACTGGCCAAGCGAACAATTCTGCAAGGTCTGACTGTTCCCGGTGTTCAAAAAAAGATTTCGCTTCATTTATCCAGGGATGGCCAGCCGCGCTTAACCTTGGTTGATTATCCATCTGGATATATCCTCAAGCCGCAAAGTAAAGAATATCCCTGGCTTCCGGAATTTGAAGAGACCGCCATGCGCATGGCTGTTGCTGTGGGGATTCAGACTGTTCCTTTTGCGCTGATTCGAATGGAAGACCAGTATGCCTATATCACGCGGCGGATTGATCGCTGCAGACAGGGCAAACTGGCCATGGAAGATTTCTGCCAGCTTACCGGGCGCTTAACACGAGACAAATATCGGGGATCGTATGAAGCGATCGGGCGCAAACTCTCGGAATATTCTATACAGCCTGGGCTGGATCTGACTGTTCTATTTTCACTGCTCGTTTTTTCATTTATCACCGGAAATTCTGATCTGCACTTGAAAAATGTGTCGCTCATTGAAGAAAGACCGGGAAGCCGCGAATATTCGCTTTCAAGGATTTACGATCTTCTTCCGGTCAATATTGTTCTGCCGTCGGATCAGGAAGAAACGGCTCTGACGCTCAATGGCAAAAAGAAAAATCTGCACCGGAAAGATTTTCTGCAATTTGCTTTACGCGTGGGACTCCAGAAGATACAGGCAGAGCGGCTTCTGGATCAGATGCTGGCGCAGGAAAAGAAGATCCTGGCCGAACTGAATCGTTCGCGACTGCCAAAACAAGAACAAGCCGCCTGGAAAGATTTGATTGTAGAGCGATGCAGGCGACTAAAAAAGAGTAATTAAGTATCCCGATCGGGTATATTATAGGGATAATCTGAATAAGTATACCCGATCGGGATATTCCATATTTTGCCCACGCAAATATTTTGAATCTGGTGAGAAAGCCTTCCTTGTCGTTTTGCCCTGATACAGGGGAAACAGCAGCTTTCCGATCGTGAAATTATAAAATTATTTCACAAAAGTGCTTGACCCGGGATACCACCCGGTGTTATAGTAATTGAGCGTTAAGAAAACGCGGCGAACGAGCCGCTGATCTAGCGCAAATCATCTTTAAATATCGAAGAAATCATTGATTGTGAAATTCTTAAAAATATTTCACAAAAGATGTTGACTTCTGAATCTGCTGATGATAAGATAAACAAAACTTGTGATGGAAGTTGATTCACTCACAAATAGATGGCTCTTTGAAAACTCTGATTACAGACAAT
>CAJTVE010000124.1 GCA_910579655.1 uncultured Allobaculum sp.
AGAAAATTTGACAAAAAAATACAGGCATTATGCGGCCTGCAAGAATTTTTTTCTTATTCAACTGTCAAACTCCCGGATAACTTCCATGGTCAAAAGAAGAAGAGGTGGAATTTAGTTTTGCAAATCACCCTGAAAAAAATTTTTAATTTTTTTTTCATAAAAAGCGTGCTTTTATTTTAGAAAAGTGATATAATCCTGTTTTTGACAGTTGAGAAAGGGTAAAAACCTCACAGCCAGCATAAATACGCTGTTTGTGAGGTTTTCTTAATTGAAAAGTATGTGGCTATTTTTGCTTCTTCTGGGTCTGATTTAAAATTTTTCTCATATTTTTTTGAGAAGTAATCTGATAGTCGCTTCGGAAACCAAAAGCATCATGCAATGCATCTGTTAAATCTGTCCTTGTGTAAGCAGGAATATATCCTTCTCCGGGGGCGATCATCATATCCATAGTCCTCAGGGTTCTGATGATTTCTTCGCAGCTGTACTGCTCTTTCAGTTTCTTTTCGAGTATTCTGTAGATTACGAGTGCAGTGAAGCATGTTGTAAAGTGGGCGGTAATCCGGTCTCTTCTGGAAAGATACACAGGTCTTGCTTTGAATTCTGTTTTCATAATCCGAAAGCATTCTTCGATTTCCCATCTTTTCTGATTGATTCTGATGATTGCTGCAACATCATAATCCAGATTTGTGCATATGGCATAGAAGCCGTCATATTTCGCTTCATTATCTATCTGTTGCTGATTCAGCGAAGTAATGGTTTTGCTTGCTGCTTCTCCATCGGCAGTACAGTGCCCCTGCTCGATAAAACGCTTTGGATCATTTGGCTTTTTCCTTGAAATGGAAGAAGGATTTTCAACGAACTTTCTCGCTCTTTCAATCTGTCTTTCCCTTACCATGCGTTGATAATTACGGTATTTGATGGAATAGGTTACAATAAGATGCTGCTCAAGATTATCTTCATTCATCCATCTGTCTTTATAAAAGACTTTGTCGTGATCCTTTTCTTCATCCAGTTCACTGAGTTTATATTTTTTCTTTTCACCGGGGATATACCAGCCGTCATCATCCAGACAGAACTCCTGTAAAAATCCTTTGAGTTTTTTGACAGACTGCGTTGTTACAAAACCACGCCCCTGAATGCTGTTGAATTTTCTGTTTGCTGTAGAGGAAAGTCCGGAATCGGTACAGACAATAAAGTCTGATGATTCAAAGTCTTTTAAGATTTTTTTCTCTAACGGAGTCATGGAAGGCTGTTCATTCTGGTTTCCATCAAAAACCGAGAAGGAAAGAGGGATGCCATCCGCATCCATGAACAGTCCCATCTGGACTATGGGATTGGGACGGTGTTCTTTCGAAACGCCATATTTTCTGAAATCATCTTCCTGCTCGATTTCAAAGTAGTAATTAGTGCAATCATAGTAGAGGACTTCTTTTCTGCGTTCAATGGCAGACTGGGAATTTTTGTAGAGTTCTGCCTGAAAGAAATCATTTTCTTTGGCAATCACTTCGAGAGCTCTGTAAATCTGATGCAGGTTACACTTTGGCTGTTCCAGAAAGTTTTGGGCGCTTTCAAGAGAGGATAACTTCGAGCCGGGTGCAATGATTCTGGAATAAACAAGCATGGAAAGAATGCCATTCAGGTCGTAATCAAATTTATATTTATCAGAGATAGAGTCACAAATCTTATGGATTCCAAGAGAGTAGTAGATATCCTGAAGGAACAGATATCCAACGTTGCAGGAGCGGCGGACATTCTTGTCAATCAGCATGGAAGCGGAATATTTGAGAAGAATTCCCTGTTTTGATTGTTTTTCTGCCAAGGTCAGTTTTTTTGTATATTCCTTTGCCCATTCAATGGGATCCATATCACCGCATCTGGCTTTGATTTCTTCAATGCTGCCAAGACGTTCAACCGTTTTGGTAGTTGTTTTGTTTCCAATACGGACAGATTTCTGGATATAATAAGCAGGGGATTTTTTAGTTCCGGCGCAAGTCAGTTTCATAAGCAGCCTCCTCTTTATCTCTATTATAGCATAAATACTTACAAATAGCCACACAAAAGTAGAGAAAATTTGACAAAAAAATACAGGCATTATGCGGCCTGCAAGAATTTTTTTCTTATTCAACTGTCAAACTCCCGGA
>CAJTVE010000125.1 GCA_910579655.1 uncultured Allobaculum sp.
ATTCCTTGAGCCGCCAACTTACAGGCTGCATGATGTATACCGTGCACTTTCGGTCCTTGCCAGGGAAATGGATTTTATCCAGGCGGAAGTTTACAAAAACAGTTTTTTCCTGGGCAGCAGAAATGACCGGATTCTTTATTACGATTGTACGAACTACTATTTTGAGATTGAACAGGAGGATGGAGATAAAAAATATGGCAAGAGTAAAGAACACCGGCCAAACCCGATTATTCAGATGGGGCTTTTTACGGACGGTGACGGACTACCGTTAGCTTTTTCCCTTTTTCCAGGGAACCAAAATGAGCAAAAGTCTCTAAAGCCCCTGGAGACCAAGATCCTTCAGCAGTTCGGATGTGAAAAGTTTATATATTGCAGTGATGCGGGCCTTGCGTCTGAAGACAACCGGGCATTCAACCACATGGGGCAGCGCTCATTTATTGTAACCCAATCGATTAAAAAACTCCCTGCCGAGGATCGGACATGGGCACTGAGCAGGAGCGGTTTCAAGCGTCTGTCAGATGATGCGTCTGTGGATATCACGAAACTGTCAGAAGATGATAAAGACCAGCTCTATTACAAAGATGAACCGTTTACAACAAAAAAACTACACCAACGGCTGATCATCACATATTCCCCAAAGTATGCTTCCTATCAGAAGGCGGTCCGTGCGGAGCAGATCGCCAGGGCAGAAAAGATGGTTGCCAATGGCACTTTGAAAAAGCAACGCAAAAACCCGAATGACCCTGCAAGATTTGTAAATAAAATCGCTGCGACTGAAGAAGGCGAGAAAGCGAAAATCCACTACTATCTCGATCTGGATAAGATTGCCGAAGAAGAACTGTATGACGGGCTTTACGCCGTCTGTACAGACCTTCTGGATGATGACGTTGCAGATATATTAAAAGTCAGCGAAGGAAGATGGCAGATTGAGGATTGTTTCAGGACAATGAAAACAGATTTTGAAGCAAGGCCAGTCTATCTGACCCGTGAGGACCGTATCAAAGCGCATTTTCTCACATGTTTTCTATCGCTGCTTCATTTTCGGTTATTAAAACGTTCTCTGAAGGACGCTTATACCACGGAACAGTTACTTCAAACCTTAAGAAACATAAAATTTGCAGATGTAGAAGAACAAGGATTTATCCCTGTATATGAGCGCCAGAAGATAACGGATGACCTTCATGAGACATGTGGATTCCGGACGGACTATCAGTTTATAACAAAACGGAAAATGAAAGGAATTCAGAAAAAAAGTAAGCAAAGATAAAACATTACTATATTTCATGCATACAGCATAAAGTGCCACCATCCCAGTATTTATGAGGGATTGTGGCACTTGCTTGATTCTTAAAGTGTCAAAAACGAGATTATAATAGACTACGCTTGTTCTGTCAATCTCCTTATTGGATAGAAAATGATAGCATTAACGAAACCTGTTAAAACATCAACGGGTGTTTGACACATCAGTAATCAAAAACGTACCTCTAAGCCTTGTAATAGGCTTATTTTTTTGTCAACTTTTTTGCTTTATTATATAGTAATATTTAGTGATGTATGGTATACTGATAACAGAGGTGATAATCATGCGGGTGACAACATCTAAATCCAAAAATTCGGAATCCTTTTACATTACCCAGTCGTATACAAATTCGCAGGGAAAAAGCACTTCAAAAACTATCCGCAAGCTTGGCACTCTGGCTGAATTGTCAAAGCGTCTCCATACTGACAGGGACGGGGTCTTGGCTTGGGCTAATGAACAGGCCCGCCTTGAAACGGCGAGATATAAAAGCGAAAAGGAAGATGCTCTTGTCATGGTTCCTTTTCATTCCAATAAACTTATGGACTATCATAAGCAGAAACTTTTCACCGGCGGCTATCTTTTCCTCCAGTCCATTTACTATGGCCTCAAGATGGATTCCATATGCCGGAAGATCAAAAGCCGCTATAAGTTCGAGTATGATCTGAATGCAATCCTGTCAGATCTGATCTATACCAGGGTGCTGGTGCCTTCCAGCAAAAGTTCTTCTTTGCGCACTGCAGAACAATTCCTTGAGCCGCCAACTTACAGGCTGCATGATGTATACCGTGCACTTTCGGTCCTTGCCAGGGAAATGGATTTTA
>CAJTVE010000126.1 GCA_910579655.1 uncultured Allobaculum sp.
AGCAGCTACCATACATGAGAAATCCGCCTGATATTAGGTTCTACTTCAGATTTCTAGTGTTAACTTAATGACATTGCAATTCTGATAGAAAATAGGTTCTCTGCAACAAAAACTTATGCTTTCACTGGGCCATTGTTCCTATAATGGAGAAAAGAGAAGGAAGAGAGGATAAAGGCAGAAATGGAATACAGGAAAAACCAGCGGACTGGCGATCATTTCAGTGTAATCGGTATCGGAACGGCTGAAATTGGAAACTCCGATCATGATACAGCTATCACCGCACTGAAAAAAGCCTATGACAATGGAGTTCGAGTAGTCGATCTGGCTGCTGGGAACAGAAAAGCCATCGAATTTGTCGGTGAAGCTTTCAAAGATGTCCGGCCAGAGATGATTTACCAGGTTCATTTCGGTGCGGATTATACAACCGGAGAATATGGCTGGACAACCAGTCTGAACAGAATCAAAGCCCAGGTTGTAGACATGCTTGATTTGCTGCATACAGACTACATCGACTACGGATTTATCCATTGTCTGGACGAAGACAAGGATCTGGATCACTATATCAAACAAGGCGTTCTCGATTATCTTCTGGAAAAGAAGAAAGATGGAACCGTTCACCATCTTGGCCTCTCCAGCCATACACCAAAACTGGTCAATCGCGTTCTGGACATGAATCTGGTCGATCAGGTCATGTTCTCTATCAACCCTACTTATGATTTTGAAATGGGTGATTACTCCAATGGCAAACCCAAAGAAAGACAGGAACTCTATCGCCGTATGGAAAATGAGGGGGTTGGCATTACGGTCATGAAGCCTCTGAGCGGCGGACTGCTGATTGATAAAAACAGAACTCTGCTGGCAAAACCGCTGAGTATTGGTCAATGCCTGGATTATGCTTTAAATCAGCCAGGAGTTCTTACAGCTGTATGTGGTATGGCCAGCCCAGAAAATGTCGATGAGCTTCTTGCTTACTTTGACCTGTCCGAAGAAGAAAAACGGCTTCCAGACGGCTTGTATGCTTCAAGTTCAAGTAAAGATCCGCATTGTGTCTACTGTAGTCATTGTCATCCATGTTCAGTTGGACTGAATATTGCCCTGATCAACAAGTACTATGATCTTGCAAAAGCCGGAGATAGTCTTGCGGCTGATCATTACCGAAAACTGGAAAAGCATGCTTCTGACTGCATCCACTGTGGTCATTGCTCTTCAAGATGTCCGTTTCATACCGATCCAATGAACCGGATGGCAGATATTGTTGAATACTTTTCGTTTTGATAAAACTTGCGACCGAATCAAATTGGAATGGCAATTCACCACTCATTTCGATTAAAAATGAAGAGGTACAAAAAATGATCCAAAATATGGAAGTTTATCAAGATTCAAACCCTTATTTTTTGACAATACCTATCAATCCGCAAGGAATCAAAGATGTTGAATTTATGAGGGGGGAAACTCCAAATACTATGGAGTATGTTTTACCACCTGATGAATTCAATCGATTATGGGAAGCAGGTGTTTTTGTCGCTATAAACAAAAAATTCAATTTGTTGATTGATACTTATGAATCCGAAACTATCCCTTTAAATGCTTGCTCGGAGTGCTTGAACATTATAAAACAAGCCGGATTGGATGAGCATTCAGTGTTTGCTACCGCCTTAAAGCAGGCTTTAAAATACGGAACATTTGTTGAATGCGATTTTTAGAATCGTATTCTGAACAATGATCGATACTTAAAATGGTCTTGATCCTTAGATAATCCAAAAAAGTAGAACTACATTTCACCAGAATCCCCTCTCTTTAGCATTAGTGGATTGTTTGTAAAAACGATCCGCAAGCGGCCATAATCCCCAAGTTTTTTTAAATTTGAGAAGCAGATATTAGCGTATCTTCAATCGGGTATTTTCGGTATTCAGGCAATGACAGCCAGCGGTTTAGACTGACCGCTATTGTCTTCGCCCCTCAAATCCCTTTTCCGTACATACGCCTGACGGTAAAACAATCTT
>CAJTVE010000127.1 GCA_910579655.1 uncultured Allobaculum sp.
GAGCAGCTACCATACATGAGAAATCCGCCTGATATTAGGTTCTACTTCAGATTTCTAGTGTTAACTTAATGACATTGTCTATTTTTATGCTTTCTAATTCAGTTTTTATGCTTTTCCTGTCTGATCAAGTTGCCCATCTTTTTCATTTTGCGATGCAAAAGTCAATCAGGTTCTGCCCTGCGCTTTTCTGGATCGCTTTACAAATCGTTCAATCCGATCCGCAGACCGGCCTGGCATTGTTCCATAATAGAGCGCTTGGCCATCTTTTTATGATACCACTGACGTCAATGGTATAATCGACTTATGTCCACTGTTACCCGAAAGATGGAGCCGGCAGCGATTGAGGCTCTCTATAAACGATTAAAACCAATCGCTCTTTCAGAAAAACAACCCAATTATACCTATTGGCAGATTAAAACTCAGGAAATGACCGTTACCGCCTATACCTCAGGAAAAGTCGTCTATCAAGGGGCTGATCTGTCCTGGCTTGAAGACGACGAACCAGAATCTTCTGCTCGATCTTCCTCCTCCAGAACCTCTTCTTCAAAATCATTTAACACTTCCGACAAAAAGCCGTTAGGCCTGACCTTTCCGCAGGCTGGCAGTGATGAAGTCGGTACCGGCGATTATTTTGGCCCGATTGTCGTAGCGGCCACAATTGTCCCCGATGAAGAAACAGCACGCCAACTGGAAGCCATGCAGGTCACCGACTCGAAGAAAATGACGGATGCCGTCATTCGCAAAGTTGCCCCAAAAATCCAGGAAATGATTCCCCATACGATTATGGTGCTCGATAATCCGCGTTACAATCAGATCTACCACAAAGATCGGATGAACATTAACCGCATCAAAGCCTGGATGCACAATCAGGCCTATATCAATCTGCGAAACAAAGGGTATACCCTGCCCGCACTGAAAGTGGTCGATCAGTTTGTCCAGCCAGCCGGCTATTATCGTCATCTGGCGGCGGTTAAAGAAGTCGTTTCCGATCTTCATTTTGAAACCAAAGCGGAATCCCACTATGTTTCCGTTGCGGCTGCCTCTGTTCTTGCCCGCTTTGCCTTTTTAAAGTACATGGATAAGCTGGAAGCCAAGTATGGTACGCCCATTGCCAAAGGCGGCGGCAAGCAGGCAACCGAATGTGCCCGTAAGTTTAAGCAGCGCTTTGGCGAAGATGAACTTAAAAACGCAGTCAAACTGCACTTTACCAACACCACGAAGCTCTAAGCCATCTCCTAGTTTTTGTTTTATGGACTCTGTCTTTACAGAGTCCATATCCGCCCTGTTTTTCATTGAATCAAATAAAAACCTTCAGTTTCCAGATTGGATCTTCATCCGAAGAACTTGATGGAAAGCTGAAGGTTTTTCAGTTTGATGGAAATCAGCAGCTGGACTCTGATGCCTTTTCTGTTTCGAAGACTGGCCAGGGATGTTCAGATCGATTGGTGCAGTCTGGCTTTTAAGGGCGCAATGTCCTGGCGATAAGAAATACATCCTTTATAGTCGAGGCCATAAAGACTGGCAAAGCGCTGAATGGTGTAAACGCCTGCTTCAAGCATCCATTTTTCAGGAGCAGCGCCCTGATAAATCAAATAGAGATCTTTTCCGGCAAGGCTGCCGCTGGCCACAGGTCCATAAAAGCGATCCAGCATTACGCGCAGACCGCCCGAAAGATTATGCCAGTACATGGGCATTTAACAGTTATAAGTAATATTATAAATTATTTTATTTAATATAAAAATATATAGATTTTCGGCTATGAAAGCGATATCATAATAGCGGAGATGATGTTTATGGCCCTGATGAAAATCGGTGAATTTGCCAAAGAACTGGGCGTGTCTGTACAGCAGCTCAGAATTCTGGATAAGAACGGAATTCTCAAGCCGGCTGTCACTTCTCCAAAAGGGACCCGCTATTATTCCGAAGATCAGCTTTATCAATACAAACATCAAAATCGTCCAACCAGAATAGTCGTCGGTTACTGCCGGGTCAGTACGAA
>CAJTVE010000128.1 GCA_910579655.1 uncultured Allobaculum sp.
CTTTATAAAGACTAGAATTAGAATTTGAAATCCTCCTTGGACGAACGAGGTGGATAAACCTTAACTTAGTGACATTGAGATTATAGATTATAGACTGTAGACTATAGATTATGATTGTTTTTCTTCTTTCGCTTTCTTTGTGATTTCTTGACTGCGCATTTTTCGCCAGTTGGAGGGCGTGATCTGATAGACTTGGCGAAAAGCCTTGGAAAACACAAGCGGATCACTGTAGCCGCAGCTTTCGGCAATCGAGGAAATGGGCAGATTGGTCACTTTTAAAAGTTCTCTGGCACGCGTCAACCGATACAACTTTAAATACTCCTTGGGCGTAGTATCCAGATGCTCGACAAAAAGCATATACAAGTAGGTGCGGTCAATTCCGATGTGGGCAGCAATATCCGAAACCCGAATGGGCCGGTCATAGTTGCCCTGGATATAGATAATCGCCTGCTTGACATATTCACTGCGGCTGAGTTCGTTCTTTGAGGAATCTACATGAAGTTCAGAGGCCAGAATGCTGAAAAATTCGGTCAGTATTGCTGTTCTGTGCAGTCTGGCAGAGAGATGGCTGCCCTGAATGCCCATCATGGCTAAAATCAGATCTTTGAGCTTTTCGGTATTCTTACAGGAAAAGACAGGGTGTTCGCTGCCAAGATCCAGGGCCTGCAAAAGGCTTGCTGCCCGATTTCCGCGAAATCCTACCCAGCCATATTCCCATGGATCCTCTTGATCCGCCTGGTAAAAAGTGACTTGGTCAGGTTCAATCAAAAAAACTTGTCCGGCTTCGAGAGTATAAGATGAAGCATTTTGACGGAAAATTCCCTTTCCGCTTAAAACAATATGAATTAGATAGTTTGGTCTTACGGCCGGCCCATAGCTGTGCAAAGGCGCGCATTGGCTGATTCCGGCAAAGCAGAGTTCCAGATCGATCTGGTTTTCGTCGCTGAATTCAATGACGCGGGCTTCTTCCATGGTCTTCGTTCTCCTTTCTGATCTCATTATCTGAACGGAGTAGATGCTTGAGGATCAGCTGGATATTAATTTTCCCAATAAACATCATGGCTTGGCAGCCACAATGAAAGCAGTGAATGGCTAGGCGTTGTTTTCAAAGTAAATAGGCTATTGGTTCTCTTTATATAACGCAAAAATGATGGCTGTCTATAAGGGAGTTATTTCTTTTCTGTTCCTAATTGCTCATTTCACTCATGCTTTTGTCATGAATTGGATTGAAAAAGAGTCTGTTGGAATGGGGGTGTTGTCATTCGATCTTTAAAAAACTGAATGATCGGCCCCATCATCAAAACATTGCCGATGGTTCCAATTCCAACCAAAGATAAAAGCTTGCCGTCGGCAGCCAGCCAAGCTATAACACCCAGGGCTATACAGAGACCATCACATCCGATGCGAGCCGCTCGATACGAAATTTTTCCTTTAGAATGCTGCTCAATCATCAACTGGAGAGCATCATAGGGGGCAACACCGAGTTCTGGAACAATATAGCAGGCTACCCCAAATGAGGCGATCACCATAGCCACAACCATAATCATGAGGCGAATGGCCAGAGTTGATTCGTTGAACAGGCCATTCATGATGAAAAGGATCGCATCTGAAAGATATCCGACAAAAATCATGTTGGCAGCAGTACCCAATCCAATTGTTTTTCTCCCCCATAAAAGGACCGGAATAAACAAGGCAGCATTCATAATCAGCTGCCAGGTTCCAAATGAGAGATTGAGTAAAGAACTGATTCCCAGATTCATCGTTGTAAATGGATCCGCACCAAAGCCTGCGTATCGAAAGAACCCACTGCCAATTCCGATACAAACCACTCCCAAGACCATTTTACGGATCCGGTCTGCTTTCTTTTCTATCCTTCTTTCAATGTCATTTAGCTAGAAAAATATGACTTTAAACTTTGTCTCAAAATTGAAGACAAAGCGAATGATCGAGACTGA
>CAJTVE010000129.1 GCA_910579655.1 uncultured Allobaculum sp.
TTAGCGGTTGCGATGATACGCTCCCATAGTGGACTTTCACCACCTAGATGTGTGCCATGCCGGGCACACTGAAAAAAAGCGGATGATTTCAGCTGAAATCATCCGCTTCAAGTAAGTGGCTTTCTTCAATTTTTTTCAGATAGTTTTTCGCATTGCGTACGAAGTATAGCTTATTGCCAGTTTCCAGCACTTTTTCAAAATACATCTTGGCAATCACATAGTCTTGCTGAACAAAAGAGATCAGGGCAATGTAATACTCACAATCAGACTTCTGCAGATTGGTCATCGAGCGCTTCAACAGGTTCAGATAATATTTCTTGCATGTATTGAAGTCGCCTTTCATCAGATTGATTTTATTTTCAAGAGCAGCCAGTTCTTCGGATTTAACCATCATCCCCATCGCACCGAGCTGCGGACGAAGATTGGTCATTTCTTCTTTGCATCGATTCAGGCCGTTTTCGTCTTTGAGCAGATAGTAGATATAGCCCATCAGCGAATAATAAGCCATCAGATTATTTGTGGTCGAACGCGGGAAGGCAATCAGAACATCCTGAGCCAGGCTTGGCTCATTCAGATAGATCAGGCACTGGGCAAACAGCGCTCTGTTTTTAATTTTATAGTGACTTCCACTTTTTGACATATAGATCAGGGCGGAAAGACATCCTTCAGGATTGCATTCGTTGATCAGAATTGTAGCAATCGAATTGTAGCTGCTTGCCCGGATTCTTGCCAGATACTGAAAAGCAAAGATGCAGACAAGAACCAGGATCATAGAGATAAAGAGATTTTCCAGAAAGAACATCGCACAGAACACAGCAACAAGTCCCAATGTATAGGCAAGATTGACTTTAAACAGGGTCTTCTTCGTATCCTGGGCAACTGCTTCATACTTTGGATCCAGTTTATGGTGAAGCAGATAGATCCGGACGATCTCATCATCACCAGAAATATTGGCTTTTGAATAGCCACGCTTTGTCTGTAAGTTCAGTGAAATCCATCCATACAGATCAACGACGATCATGATCGGTAAGGCGAACATGCCAAGTGAAATCGCATAATCCGGAAGCATGATGGCGGCCAGCATGAACAGATACATCGTTCCTGGGTATTTGCTTGAAATCAGGTTTCCGATCAGGAAGACGTTAAGCAATCCTGCAAAACCAAGGCCTCCGGATACGCCAATCAGCCATGGATTGGATTCAAAGACAGCGGCTACAGCAGCTGGCATGGTTTCATCGATAATCGACTGGAACAGCACATTCGAACTGAAAAACATCGTCATGGCAAATCCAACGATAAATGCACCAATCAGAGAGAAAAACTGGCTTTTACATTTATATTTCCACATTAAACTACCTCTCCAGATATGTATTCGTTTCAAAGCAGTTCGCAGACAGTCTGTAAAACTGCATAGTTCAGTATACAAAAGGCTTTTCGCTAAAATGATGGGATTCCGGCTATGATCGTGTGAAATTATGAGAGAAAAAGTACCGATCCTTGATTCGGAATGAACTCCCTTAAGATGGAACTTAATTCTCGGCTTTTCCAGATCAATCTTCCATACCAGCATCGGCCTGCAGCAGACCTGTTTTTTAGTCTCTGATTCAAATCCAGACTCCAGTCTTTCCCTGATTCATTTGAATAGCGGATCCCTCGGCCAGTTCTCCTGCCTAAGTCAGAAAAACAAAATCGAGCCTGCTCCTTTTGTATTGTGAAGCCAAAGCAGACTGACTATTCAAGTAAGCCTGCTCTTACTTTCAACAATTTATCCTGAATCCTGTCCTCGATGCAATAAATAAGAACTGTTAAAATGCAGTTTAAGCAATTTCCATTATTTTGATTCTCAGATCTATCTATATCAGAGTTACTGTTCACACCCCTGCTTTAGTCCAATGGATTAAAGCGGTTTTTTTGTTTTATTACCGCTGCTGGCAGTGTA
>CAJTVE010000130.1 GCA_910579655.1 uncultured Allobaculum sp.
TTTTCTGCCAGCTGTTGATACAACATAAGACAATTATCATCAATAAGTTACATCAAATATTAACTGTTTAATATCATTGCGATCACCTGCGACGAGCCATACCTCGATGAATCCGGAAAACCAGATCTTGAAAAGATGGAACTGATCACGTTCAATGCCATGAAAGCTACTTACCACAAAGTTGGCGGTGAGGTGGCTGATGCCTGGAGCGTTGGAAAATCGCTGATTTAATCCATTCGGAGTCCAACGGGACTGAACTCAAATGAAAAGTTTGGAAGGCCAAACCTCATAGGGAGATCCCGATTCATCTAATATTTCTTGCAAGCCACAGCCCATGATGTAACGAATCTAGGTTGCGACTTTTTGAATACAACAAATAGAATTGTTACTGAAACATTCTGCGCTCGGCTTTTGACAAGTTTGATCCAAAGGATCTACTGATATTTCAGATTGTTGGCTCTTGTGGGTCTAATTGAATTCGTTAATGTTCTCATAACATTCTCTGGCTCAGTGTTTTTCTCAGAGAAAAGAACATCTATCATCCTCAGCGTGTCATCAAATTTTTTTATGGAATATCCATCAGAAAAGAATCAGCAAACTGAAATAGACAGGATATAATCAAGTGACGGTTATTCAAAATGGGGAAGATGTATGAAAAAAAGAATTAGAAAAATCAGTCTTATCCAGACACTGATCTGTCTGGTCGTTTTCATTGTCCTGCTCTATCTTCAGGGTTTTTTCTATTATCCGCAAGAAGTAGTCCGGCTGGCACCATGTATTTTGGTCCTGCTGATTTGTCAGCATTTTTACAGTATCCGGCTTCTTTGGATGATGGTCAAAAAACGTCATACATTTCTGATTCAGATCACTGTATTCGCCATTGCCGGCCTGATCTGGTTTGGACTCGGATGGATTGATCCATACAATACAAGCCCGTTAGCAAGAGTTCCTGACTGGAGTATTGTGCTTGTAGGCTTGTCAGAGATTTATGGCTTGCTTCTGTGGATCTGCGATTGCTTCATAGCAAAAATCCTGAGAAGAAAATCCTGAAAACAGTTCTGACAGATATCTGATGAAAAGCTGGAAGCGGTGAGCAGATCATAGTCATTGCAACGGAAGGAATTCATGCAGACTATCGCGGCCTGACTGTTACAGATATAGTTGTGACAACCATCTCACAACCGCATCCGAATTATCCAGTTCTGTTTTTACAGGTGACAAGCAACGTAGAATTTATTCCTTAAAAAGACCAAATATTTGACAGAACGATATCCGATGCGGTATAAAGAAAAAGCTGTTTTTCAGCTGATGAAAAGCAGCTAGAAACATCGCGGAAATGAGGATCTGGCTTTAAAGATTCTTCAAAGCCCGGAAAAGTTATATTGTGAATATAGAAAATATTTTCACAAAAACGCTTGACCCGGGATACTGCCCAGTGTTATAGTAATTGAGCGTTAAGAAAACGCGGCAACAAAGCCGCTGACCTGGCGCGAATCATCTTTAGATATCGAAGAAATCATCGATTGTGAAATTCTTAAAAATATTTCACAAAAGATGTTGACGAATGATCTGGCTGATGATAAGATAAATAAGCTTTGTGAGGGAAATTAATTCGCTCACAAACAGATGGCTCTTTGAAAACTCTGATTACAGACAATTCAATATTCGAAATTAACACGTCGATTCT
>CAJTVE010000131.1 GCA_910579655.1 uncultured Allobaculum sp.
TCAGCCCCCTGCACATATGTGATTTCGACTTTAGGGTACTGGCAAGGGGGCCTGAGGGGCTGAATTTTCAAAGTAGAGATCAGAGTTATCCACGATGGAACAATGAGAATTTCTTTGCGGCATAGGGTTCAGCGCTGATCCCTTGCAGAGAATAGCCGGTCTGGCCAATGGCCTGCTTCAAAGCTTCCTGATCGAGCGGCTTTTCAGAAAGAATTTCCGTTGTTCCTTTGCGATGGGAAGACGTCACTTTTTTGACGTCAAATTGTTTATAAATGACCTGGTTGATGTGCGACTCACACATGCCGCACATCATGCCATCGATTTTCAAGACTGTTTTTTCCATGTTCTGTTGGGCTCCTTGATTGAAATTGCGTAGACGTTCAGGAGGTTAGTTTTAACTTACTTGATGATTCAAGCATAGCACAATTCCATCCAGACAGAAATTTCAGTCTGAAAAGAAGTCCAGATCCGACAGGTGGAGATAGATCTGGAAAGAGAGAAAAAAGCCAGGGCAGAACTATCGGTCCCATCTATCCAGACCCGCGCTCAAAAAGGACGAAAAAGCAGCCTCTGCCTGGGCTGCCAAGACTTCTTGACCACCAGATTTTATCCTTCAGCAGACCAGAGTAGACTCAGAAAGAGTGTTGAGCTGGCGCAGGGTGCCTGAAATACGGTCAGTCGCAAAATCCATCGTCTCGATGCGGTGTACTTTGCCCGGAAAGCGGCTGCTGACCTCTTCAAACATATAGTGAACCTGTGGGGCAAGCAGAATCAGATCGTACTGATCATCTTCATCTGTCAGGTTGAATACGCTTTTTGCATCGGCATGAACCAGATCGCTGCCAAGTCTGCGGGTAATCAGACGGGCATACATGGTGGATGTAATGCCGCTTGTGCAGCAGATCAGCATTTCAATGGGCTGATGGAGGTCTGGAATCTTCTCTTCATTGTCGTCCTGATCTTCATCATGATACAGGCGGTACAGAAAGACTTTGACTTTTTCGATGGAATCATCCAGATCTACGGCCTGGAAATGCAGGAAGAAAACCTGTTCACCTGTTGCTTTTTCTTCCATGTATAACGAAACAATATCTTCATCAATTTCAATCTGAGCCAGGTATCGATCTGTGCAAAAGGAAATCGATCCACAGTCCGGACAGTGGATGCAAGTATCACTGAGGTTTTGATGGCGCACCCAGTTGAGCATCGCGTGGGCATTTTCTCTTGTCTGTGGGGTAGGGGTATACAGCTGTGTCATGATCGTTCCTCCTTTTCCATGAATCTGAATTCGAATGATTTTCGATATCTTCACAAGTGTATGAAATTCGCTTTTTGCATGTTCATTATCGAAAAAGGCCTGACACAAGGCAATCTTTCATCCGGATCCTGTAATGCCGTTTACACGGAAACCCATTTCAGGGCCGATTTTTTGTAAACGGCATTTCATTCAATCCGATATACTAAAATCGAAAACGGGATTTAACAGTTGGATAAATAAGGCAATTTTAAAATAATAAGGGCTAAATGATTGAAATTCCGTTATCG
>CAJTVE010000132.1 GCA_910579655.1 uncultured Allobaculum sp.
TGGCTTACGGCAGAATGCTGCGATTTGATGCATTCTCTTTTTGTTTTTGAAATCATACTGTTTTTTCTTCCGGTTCCGGCTGGATTCCCGTCTCTTCTCCTTTCTGACCAGTCTTGTGCTTGAAACGGGCTTCAGTTCGGTTTTCTGAATTTTTGTTTTGGTCTTTTCTCCTTCCTTTTTCTCTTTTTTTGTCAGAGCAATGTTCAAAGCCGCCAGCTGATCCCGGTCAACACGAGTCCCGTCTTTGAACACAATACTCCGGCCGGATTCTTTTCCCAGTTCATGCGTAAGAGGATGACGGCAGCTGGTATTGCGTGGATTGATAAAAACAACCTCAATTCCATGCAGCTCTGCGACCTGCATCACCCGGTCTCGAATCAAGCTGAAGTCCCATTTTCCTCCTCTGTTATTTACCCAGGTCAGATTCTCCATATGGATTTCTTTACACTGATATCTTCGGGCAATTTCGACGATTTCTTCTGCCATCAGCCACTCTGCTTCTTCTTTGAGTCGTGTTCTCTTTTCCCGGGCACTTTGATAGTTGAACCACCTGGCCTGCTGACGCCTGGTATCCTCTTCGCCTTTTTTCTGGTAGGCTTTAGCCCGTTTGTATTTCTGGTAATTCCGGTCAATATTCTCGTTGATCCGGGCGAGTTTTTCATAGAGATTCATCAGCTCTTTCGAGGGAGTCATTTCATTTGAATACGTTTTATCCCTGTAAAGAACCACAGCCGAGTACGGCTTCACCTTTCCAAGATCAACACCCAGAATATTTTTGAATTCCGGATGCTTTTCCGGTTTGACCTCGTAGGGAATCTGACAGATCAGCTTTCCCGCTTTATCTGTATAGAAAAGCGGCTTCGCAATTTTACCGGCAGCCTGCTCCCGGATGAAGGAAGGAAGAATCAGATTGAATGTTTTCCATTCCGGAAGGCCGGTCTTCTGCGCTTCCTTACTGGTCCGAATCTGGACGCTGAACTCGAGTTTCTCGCAATCAAATACACACATCTGCTTATCGGAATAAGCGTAATCCAGGCGGAATACTGCACTTTCCGGCAGATGGGGCATTTCTTTCGCCTGACAGAGGTTTTTCAGGTTGGTGTTGCTGGGATACAATTCGTTTTCTGCCAGCTCCTTTCGAAGGGACGAACAGATTTTGAACTGATATTTTTGAAGAAGCTCATAGATTTTGACCTGGTCCGCCCGTGAGCGCAGCAGGCTGACCAAATTGAAAATGATAATTCTCATGTACCAGGCGCTGTTGCAGACCTTTCCAGACAGTGGATTTCCAAGAATACAGCCAAAATCATGAAACAGAT
>CAJTVE010000133.1 GCA_910579655.1 uncultured Allobaculum sp.
GGGTGCCTGGATTGTCTGGTGTAGATGGATTTGAAGAATTAGATCCAGAATTTCCGTTGTTCCAGGAAACAGGTTCACCATATCCCTTAACCATCCAGCCAATCTGTTCATCTTTCCATCCAGCTGAAACTAAAGACTGCGCTTCAGTCTGTGAAGTGGTGTAGTGATGGGAACCAGCTCCACTCGCATTCGGGTTGAAAACACGATATGCAGGAATATCTCCACCAGATTTCCAGCTGACGCCCTCATACTTCCATCCCGCACTGGTCAGAGCATCCCGCTCTGCTGCATTGGTGGTGTAATGATGATCTCCAGTCGCAGGACTGTATAAACGATAGACGTCATCGCCTTCAGTCGGAGAAATCCATCCAGTCCCTTCGTTTTTCCATCCCTTGCTAACCAGGGAATCCCGTTCAGCACTGTTACCTGTATAGAAATGTTCGCCGCTGTTTGGATTGTAGACACGATACATTTCGACCGAACCAGTATCTTCTAATGTAATGGAAGTTGCTTCCTGCCCGACAATAGCAGCAGGAGCCGCCAAAGCCATCAATGTAGAAGCAGATGCGATCAGTGAAGTTGTAAATCGCTTGAATCTATTCATTTCAATCCCCTCTCTTTTATGAAAAATATGTGTAAATCGAGTGTATCACTATAATTCTTTCACAAACAATGCCTATATGAACTTCAGCTGTAGATGGCTGAAAACCACCATGAAATTGATGGAGACCACACATAGAACAGGGAAGTCAGCGTTATGAATCCATGACTCTGCCAGCTCGAAAACAAGCATGCCTCATCGAACCAGGAATATGAATACAAGAAGGGAAAAATTATAGTCAACTATAATAAAATTATGAAATTCAAATATCATATAGTGAACTATAATAAAGTAAACTTAATCCAACAAATCATAGTTAACTATAATTTGTTGGAAGATACGTCGCACTCTTAATGTCTATATAGAGATCGT
>CAJTVE010000134.1 GCA_910579655.1 uncultured Allobaculum sp.
CCTGTACACCGTCTTTCGCAGAAATCACTAAAACTGCCCCGTCAAGAACAGACAAAGAACGATATACTTCTGTTAAAAAATCCATATGTCCGGGAGTGTCTACAATATTGATTTTGTAGCCGTTCCAGTTGAAAGAAGTAACGGCTGCCTGAATGGTAATTCCACGCTGACGTTCCAAAAACATAGTGTCTGTCCTTGTTGTTCCTTTATCTACGCTACCTAATTCTAAAATCGCTCCACTTGTATAAAGCAGGCTTTCCGTTAAGGTCGTCTTTCCTGCGTCTCCATTCAAAGCCCTAAAGGGCATAAAAATCCCCAGCAGTAAAATACTTTTACCACTGGGGAAATATATTTATGGACATATATACATGACAAACTGGCAGGCAGTAATAGTCAATTTAGATACGTCAAAATCTATAAAGTAAAAGTATTCTTAAATTGGGTACAAAAAACAAACCTCATTTTAAAGAGGCATTTTAAAATTCTTTGTTCCCACTATTTGATTATAGTTTTATTTAAGAATACCTTGCCGCATATTTTTTAACTCCCTTTTTTAGGATATAAGCATTATAGCATATCAATTTGTAAAAAGAAAGAGCTAAAAAGAGAAATTCACGGAATAGTGTTAATTTCAACATAGTATACATCTGCTATGCAGAGTTAATATAAACAAAAAAAGGGGAATAGCAATCTTCAGCAGGCAGAAACACAAGCCCGGCAAATTTTTCCTCGGTCAGTTGCTTCAGCTTTTCCGCTGTGTGTTCTGCAAGCTCCTGTATCTCCGTTTCCATGTAAGGCAGGGCGGCGGTCATTGCCGCCACCGTGTCAGCCCTTGTTTTCCTCCTGTAACAGCAGATAAGGTTGATTTCCTCAAATGTAAATTGTCCCATGCTCCTATACCTCCAATCCCTTGTTTTTGGTCTTTGCCGCCTGCTTTTTCGGGGCGATCTTTAAGGTTTCTTT
>CAJTVE010000135.1 GCA_910579655.1 uncultured Allobaculum sp.
GATTCATCATTGATGAAAACAGATTCAGAGAATTTAGACTATCTTGCCTTTATAGGATCGCTAGAAGACAACACTTTCGGGATTAAAATCACTAATTATAATAAGAAGAAGTTTGAAATGGTAAAGGCAGTAGTCGATCTTATTATTCAAACAAAAGAATAATAAAAGGCGGACCCAAAATAATGAGATCCGCCAGTTTGAGGGCCTTGCCCTCCGTCGTTAAATATAGTTTACTGTTTTCGATCAACTGTTGTCAACATTTGCCTGAAATTGTTTGTAGATGCACGAGTAAATCCGTTACTGTTCACACCCTAATGCAATTGAGCGGCATATTTCTATGAATTGAAGCCAATGCCAGCTCCAATTCAGCTATATCTTTAGTATCTTAGTGATCTGTCCCAATGACTTTTATAATTATTCTCAAAGAAGTTAATTGCCATTAGACCTTTATATAAAGTGCAAATCTCTAACGATGAAAGATCTTGTTAATATAAAAGTCAATGAAACGCAACATTAGTACAGGGGTTTCTATTTACGAGAATTGCTCATTTCAGCTATTCATTGAAACTTCAAAAATACTGTACTAGATATTCTGTGTTCTACGCTGTCTATTGGCCAATGACCAGACTTTCTGCTTTTTCAAGATTTAGCGCTAATGGAATTAGTCTGAGATCCTATGCTCTCACGCTCTTAGTGATCCTGATGTCGGAATCGGTATTGGCCTTTCCCAAATCCAGATACTGGCTCAATGACTCCATGTTTTGCCATTTCACCCAGCAGTTGAGAGCATCTTGTCGGTTTCAGACCAAGGATCTGCTGAACCTGCGATCATCCAAAGGCTGGCTTTGATCCCAGTTTCTTTTGTAATGCATGAATATGAGAAGCGGTTTTGGGGCTAAAAGCATCTTCAATGTTCACTTTTCTGGGTGAATATTCGCTTTTTCTTTTTC
>CAJTVE010000136.1 GCA_910579655.1 uncultured Allobaculum sp.
CATTTGATTCCATCATCATCCTCCTCACTTCTAAGTCTGGACAATCTTTTCAAAACAGCTGCTGGAAGTTTCCGCAAAATACCATCTTATCTAAAGTCTTGTCCATGTCATTGTATTACATCAATTGAAGTTGAAATCCCAGAATCCATAGACAGAGTATGAACTACCGTTATTGATAGAATGGAAGCAAAAATGTCAATGCTGATACTGATGATAACAACTTTAATGAAGTGTTCCACTTGAAGTATGGAATCAAGAGATGAGCCTGTGGTAAGATGCTCAGCATGAGATGCAGTTCCGACTTAGAATACGATCTTTCAGTTATGGTCTGCCCCCTGCAGTGGCTGGACTGTAAATTTCAGGGGCTTTTGAAAAAGGCAATCATGGATTACTGCGAACAGATTATTATCATGAATAACTATCGTTGCGTTTCATTGACTTTTATATTAATGAGACTTTGCATCATTAGAGCTTTGCACTTTAATGGTGATGTGCTCTTTCGATAATAAATATAAAAGTCATTGGGACAGATCACTATGTTGATGAAGCAGAAAAAATTGTGGTTAAGGTGGAACTTGCAAATCGATATTATTGACCAGCTGTCGATAGACTGTTATTCCAAATACATAGGATTGAGAGGTAGTGGTGGTCAATTATGAATGAATTTGTCGTGAAATTGATTGAAGAAATTTCTCAGTATTATCTTAGATTAGTCAGCGACTGGAAGAAAGAGTCTAAAGGATGCAGACCCTATAATCTGAATAAATATCAGATACGGGATGTTATATATGACCTCGCTTTTTTGACATATCTTGATGATTTTCATAACTACTTGACTACTCGCTTGCAACTAACGATACCTATAATGGAATTGGCTCAAATAGCTTCCTGCAAAGTTGAAGTAAGAGTGAAACTAAAAGCATCAATAGAGGAT
>CAJTVE010000137.1 GCA_910579655.1 uncultured Allobaculum sp.
TTTATAAAGACTAGAATTAGAATTTGAAATCCTCCTTGGACGAACGAGGTGGATAAACCTTAACTTAGTGACATTGATTAATCGATTTGATAATTAATCAGCAAATCTGTACTTGATATTGGTTGCCCTTTGAGTATAAAGACAATTACATGCCGCCTCAAAAGATCTGCATTTAAAAAATCATTTCTCAGTTAATCATCCAACCAGCCAACCAGGATTGTGATGGTCGGCCAATCCATTTCTAAAGAAACGCTTGAGATCAAAGAATTAGCAGAAGTCAAAAAATATGAAAGAAATCTTCAATTTTTCTTCATAAATTTTGCGAATTATTGATCCTGATCAAATCCAGTATCTTGGGAACAAAAAACGGGTTACCACTTTAAATAAAGAACCTATACTGATAAATTCTCCACATGATCGGCCTTTAATTTTCACAATGCAGTCACATAAAGATCATTTTTAAATCTTGTCTTCACATTATTCGAATGATATTATCTCAAAGTACAGTGATCTACTTTAATGGGCATGGTGAAAAACTACATTCCATGTAGTTTACCTCTGAAAAATGCCAGAAAGCTTGAAAAAATGTGGGCGATCGGATTGATGATACAGCCCCTCCAATTTTCTGAATTCAGAAATCCATCCATATTAAAGTCAGATCACCTGGACCAGGTCATGTTCGCGGGCTCTATGAACTCCAATTGGATTTCGATTTCGATAGAGTGTTCAGACCATGATAAAGTTCAGAAATACGTTGTGGAAGACAATTGACTTTTTTCATTCAGCTAAACCGATCACGATTTAGCGAAAACAGTTTATTGACCCGAATAATTCATGGCTTTTTTCACAAAACCATTTTTCGTGTTTTGTCTTCAAAATGCAAACAAATCTTTCTCGA
>CAJTVE010000138.1 GCA_910579655.1 uncultured Allobaculum sp.
CAGTCCTAAAGAAAACTGTACATCAGACACAAAGAAAACTTTACCTATGATACAAAGAAAACTTTACCCTAACCAACTAAATATAAACAAACTAAAAGAGAGCCAACGAATGGGAGTGAGTGGGGAGCCGCCCGCGCCCTATGGCAAATACCAGAATGTTTTCCTCACTGAAAGCGAATATGCGGAGCTGAAGCAGGAATACCCGGACTGCCTTGAACGGCTTATCGAGGAAATGAGCCGGTATATTGCTTCCAGCGGGAATGATTATGTGAGCCATGCCGCCACGCTTTACAGGTGGGCGGACAGGGAGAAAAAGGAGAACCCGAAAAAGGGAATCCCCGATTATTCCTACAAGGAGGGCGAGAGCCTTTGACAGCAGAGATACAACGCCCTGTAAACAGGGCGTGGAAAAGACCATGAACAAGGAGGACGATTTTATGAGCGATTATGACAACGCTATTTTCCGGCTTGCCAGAGAAACAGAACCAGAGCCGGAGGACTACACGGGCGAGGACGGGCTTTTATACTGCGGGAGCTGCCGCCAGCCCAAAGAAGCCTACTTCACCGAGGGAAAAGGGCTTTTCGGACGTGACCGCCACCCCAAAGAATGTGACTGCCAGCGCAAACGCCGGGAAAAGCAGGAAGCTATCGACCGGGAACGCAAGCACCGCGACACCGTGGAGGAATTAAAACGCCGGGGATTTTCCAACGCCGCCATGCGCCAGTGGACTTTTGAAAATGACAACGGCAAATGCCCCCAAATGGATAAGGCTTTATTCTATGCGGCGAACTGGGAGGAAATGAAAGCGGAAAATATCGGCTATCTGCTATGGGGCAAGGTAGGCACAGGCAAGAGCTATTTTGCCGGGTGTATCGCCAACGCCCTCATGAAGAAA
>CAJTVE010000139.1 GCA_910579655.1 uncultured Allobaculum sp.
TAGTCGAGAAAGGAGGATACTTTCTTCATGGTTAACCGTTTAAAAGAAAAATATACTAATGAAATCGTTCCATCCTTGATGGAAAAATTCAACTACTCATCAATCATGCAAGCACCTAAGGTTGATAAGATCGTTATCAACATGGGTGTTGGTGATGCTGTAAGCAATGCTAAAAATTTGGATGAAGCTGTGGAAGAACTTACGCTTATTTCTGGTCAAAAACCAGTTATTACCCGCGCTAAGAAATCTATCGCTGGCTTCCGTTTACGTGAAGGTATGGCGATCGGTGCCAAGGTTACCTTACGTGGACAACGTATGTACGAATTTTTGGACAAATTAGTTTCAGTTTCATTGCCTCGTGTGCGTGACTTCCATGGTGTAAGCAAGCGTGCATTTGATGGCCGCGGGAACTACACATTGGGCGTACGCGAACAATTGATCTTCCCTGAAATTGATTTTGATAATGTTAACAAGGTTCGTGGTATGGATATCGTTATCGTTACAACAGCTAACACAGACGAAGAATCCAAAGAACTTTTGACACAACTTGGAATGCCATTCGCTAAATAAGGGGGTTTCACATTGGCTAAAAAGTCACAAGTAGCAAAGAATAAGCGCCCAGCTAAGTTCTCAACACAAGAATACACACGTTGCGAACGTTGCGGTCGTCCTCATTCTGTATATCGTAAATTTAAGTTATGCCGTGTTTGCCTGCGAGAACTTGCTCATAAGGGTCAAATCCCTGGCATGAAAAAGGCTAGCTGGTAGTCCATATTAACAAGGAAAAGGAGGCAATAACATGGCAATGACAGATCCTATTGCAGACTTCTTGACACGTATTCGTAATGCTAACATGGTCAAGCATGAATCTGTAGAAGTTCCTGCTTC
>CAJTVE010000140.1:0-448 GCA_910579655.1 uncultured Allobaculum sp.
ACTCTATATCTATCTCTTTCTCTTTCTCTATCTCTGGTGGACAAATGTCCGCCACGGCTTCCGGCAGGGCTTTCTGTTCCTGCAAAGCCCGCCTTGCACGGCGTTTGCGCTCCCCCTCGGTAGAGGACTGACCGATTAAAAGCTCTATGTTGCTCATGTACAAAGCCCCGTTCTGCAAAGGCTCTACAAGCCCCAGCTTCATAAAAATCTGCAAAGCCCTCTCGACTGTGCCGACTTGCTGGCGGGTGATTGTGGCTATCATCTGTGCGTTGTAGGGGATATTCTCGGCAAGCTGGAGCTTTCCCCCGTTTTTCAGCGATTTTAGGTACAGCTTCAAGAGAATGTTTGAGTAGAGCATACCGTCCTGCATACTTTCCAGCAGCACGATAGCGTCCTCGTCAAAATAGCTCTCTTTCAGCTTTAGGTAGTAATATTTGCGGTTGTCTGC
>CAJTVE010000140.1:573-868 GCA_910579655.1 uncultured Allobaculum sp.
GTTACGCTTTAGAACGCCGTTTTTGGGGGTAAAGGATATAAATATCGCCTACCCGTTGAGGGCGGTCAAAAAAGCCTTGATTTACGGGGGTTTGGAATATCCTAAAGCGTGACATTTATCCCTCTGTTTCCGCTTGCGCTGTGCGGCTTTGATTCTTTTCATGCGTCCGGCGCAATCCGGGCAGTATTTCCCCCGGTTTGACTTGGGGAGAAAATACCCGCCGCACTCGGTACAGCGTTTCCTGTCTGCCCGGTGCAAAAGGGCGGCTTCCAGTTTCCCGTCAAGGGGAAGCACG
>CAJTVE010000141.1 GCA_910579655.1 uncultured Allobaculum sp.
GATATAGAGTTAGAGATAAAGAGAGAGGGAGAGATAAAAACAGGACAGACAGCCCCCGCCCCTTTTGGCAGATATGAAAATGTATTCCTGTCAGAAAAAGAGCTTGCGGAGCTGCAAGAGGAACTTCCCGGCAAATGGGAGTATTACATAGACCGCCTATCCGGCTATATCGCTTCCAGCGGGAAGAAATACAAGAACCATGCCGCCACTATCCGGCGTTGGGCGGCTGATGACAGGGCAAAGGGGAAGCCGAAAAAGGGAATCCCCGATTATTCCTACAAAGAGGGCGAGAGCCTTTGACCGCATAGACACAACGCCCCGTAAACAGGGCGTAAAAGACCATGAACAAGGAGGAACGATTTTATGTGTGATTATGATAACGCTATTTTCCGGCTTGCCACGGCACAGGAAACAGAGCCGGAGGACTACATAGGCGAGGACGGGCTTTTATACTGCGGGAAATGCCGCCAGCCCAAAGAAGCCTACTTTCCGGAGGGCAAGACCCTTTTCGGACGTGACCGACACCCACGGGCGTGTGACTGCAAGCGGAAAATCCTTGACGAACAGCAAGCCGCCGAGGATATACGCAGACATTTTGACACGGTTGAACGGCTGAAACGGAAAGGCTTCACCGACCCGGCTATGCGGGAATGGAATTTTGACAATGACAACGGGAAATGCCCGCAAATGGAATTTGCCCGTGAATATGTGGAGCAATGGGGGCATATGAAAGCGGAGAACCACGGGCTGCTGTTATGGGGGAATGTCGGCACGGGCAAGAGCTTTTTTGCCGGGTGTATCGCCAATGCCCTTATGAAACTGGAAGTGCCTGTCTGCATGACAAATTTTGCCCTTATCCT
>CAJTVE010000142.1 GCA_910579655.1 uncultured Allobaculum sp.
GCTTCTTTGACTGTGACAACTTTAGAAGTTACTGGTGTTCTGCGTTTTTTCTTTTTTGTACCTTCCTTTTGAAGCGGGATTTGCCTGATCATGGCTGTGGCCGCTCCCAGAACCAGGGCAGTCAATCCCAGCAGATATAAAACAAAGCCAAGCAGATACTGGAGCGGAATCAACAGAGCCAGGCCAACAATTAGAACCAGATAAGGGATACGGCCTGCTTTAAATAACATCGCCAGAACATTCAAAATCAGAGTCTTCTGATGAACGCCAAGAATTCGCAGCACCCGTAGCTCCTGTTTTCTTTTCCAGATCCACACCAGCACCAGTTCAATCTGAAGAACAGTTACAAACAGAAGGGCCAATACCACACAGAGTGTCGGAACAATGTTGGTGGAAGAGAAGGGGTTGCGCGAGAAGATGCGGTTCGTATTGGTTTCCACAAGCAGATCTTCTGTAGACACTTTTTTTAAGGCGTCTTCGTAACCTCTTTTCGGCTCAATAAAAGCAACCCGGCTTTCGTCAGATCCAACCGGTTCCTGAACGAAAAAATGAATTAAGGTGCCCGGGCTTTCCCAGTAACTGGTGTAATTTTCCAGCACGCCCGACAGAACGAAGGTCTTCGTAATCTCTTGGGTATCCTGTGAATTTTTATTCTCTGGGTCTTCTTTTCTGATTGTGAGTTCTATCGTCTGCCCGGTTTCATAGCTGATCCCCATGCCATCGAGCGTCTTTGCTTCAATGGCAATCTCATTTTCTTT
>CAJTVE010000143.1 GCA_910579655.1 uncultured Allobaculum sp.
GAAAAGCCATACTCGGTATAGACGTTGACCGAGTTTGCTATCTGCTTCAGGTTGAACACGGACGCCCATTGCTGGTAGCCGATGCCCTTGCCCTCGGCTTTCTTGGCCTCAATGTCCACCATGCGCTGGACGCCCTGGGGCTGGCGAAGCTGCTCCCGGATGCTGGGCTTGGCTCCCAGGCTGGGACGGGCGGCGTTGCGTTCCAGAGCGGCACCGACGGCGGCGCGGTCGAAATCGTCCCCCAGCTTCCGGGCGGTGATGGGCTTGGCCCGGTCGGGGGTGAGGTAGGACAACCGGCCCCGGCTCTCCTTGACGGTGATGCCCCGCTGTAACAGCCGCTGGGCAAAGTCCTCGAAGCTGACGGCCAGGTTGAGGACGGCCCGGATCTCCCGGCGCAGCTTCTCCTTGTCCGTTTCAAACTTGGTGGGCGGCTTACCCTGGGCGGCGGCTTCGGTGTCCAGAGCAAGCTGCCCTTTCTTCTGCGCCCAATACTCCCGTTCGGTGACACGGCTCCTGCTCCCACCCAGCAGGTCGATCTGGTACAGCCCCGCCTCCTGGCACAGCTCCATGACCTCGGCCCGGAAGTGGCGCATAGCAGCGGCGGTGCAGCGGTGCTTGGCCCCGGCCTGGGTGTCGCTGGCCCTGTCCATGTACGGTTTGCGCTCCACCTCGGCCACCCGCAGGGAGTTGATGACAATGTGGACGTGGATGTTGCC
>CAJTVE010000144.1 GCA_910579655.1 uncultured Allobaculum sp.
AAAAAATCCATATGGCCTGGCGTATCTATAATGTTGACTTTTACATCCTCCCACTGAAAAGATGTCACTGCTGTCTGGATAGTGATTCCCCTTTGACGCTCCAAATTCATTGTATCTGTCCTTGTTGTGCCTTCATCTACGCTCCCTAGTTCTGCAATTGCACCACTGGTATACAATAAACTTTCCGTTAATGTTGTCTTTCCTGCGTCAACGTGAGCCAGAATGCCTAAGTTAATTATTTTCATGTGATTTTCCTCCTATCAACACCCAAAAAAGGGCATAAAAATACCCAGTGATAAATACTCCTATCACTGGGTAAATAACTCCAATAGCCCCAAAACACTTATATGTTTTCGGGCATATAAAATTACATGATAAAAGTATTCTTAAACTGGGTACAAAAAACTAAGCCCCATATTAAAAGTGAAACGAGACTGCTACTTTTTGTTCCCACTATCAAATTGACAGTTTATTTAAGAATACCTTGCCGCATATTTATTAACTCCTTGTATAAAACTGAATTTAATTATATTCCTTAACCCTTTATTTGTCAAGCTGACAAACTAAAGCAGAAAAAGCGGCAGGATTTCCCCCTGCCACTAATCATCTGTTTATGCAAAAATAATTTCCTTTTCCACAATCTCCCTCGCACAAGCCCTTATGTTATTGAGGCATCCTGTCCATTCTAAGGCGTTTTCTGCCTTTAGC
>CAJTVE010000145.1 GCA_910579655.1 uncultured Allobaculum sp.
AAAATAATAATTCTCAACACCCCCCAGTTACATGGGGAGTGGCAGCGCCCGAGCTATGGAGATTTTTTCTGGGATAATATTGAGTTCGACGAGGAGGAAGAAGAACGAGAGCGTCAAAGCTATGATCGCGATCGTACTTACCTTGATTCTGCATAATAATGCCTATAAGCTGCTCCGCTGCTTTAGACATCCGAAACAGCAATACAGCTCTACCTTGAGCAGTACCTATTTCTCTCAAGGTAGCTGTCTTTGTCGTTATTTGACTCGAATTTCTTTAGGCGCTTGTTTTTTGGCCTAGACGAATCCCTGGGCCAGAGACTTAAAAGGTAAGTTTTTATAATTTGCCGGGGGTATAACCTTCAATTCGATACTGTACAATAGCGCAGTATCAGTTGAAGGTTTTTATGTATCTCTGATTCTTTATAATTTTATCCATTTGATGACCGAAAATTTCTAATATCCATCTCTTCGTTATTCAATCGGGGCATTATTCAAAACTGACCGCTTTGGCCGACCGTAGCCTATTTTTAGCTAATCCAGCTATACGGATAAAATGAAGCTGTCCTAGAATCCCTACGGCTGGTTCCTCTGCTGGGTTGAAAAAAGCTCTTTCACCTTCAGAGCAAGGCTAATGATCCGC
>CAJTVE010000146.1:0-369 GCA_910579655.1 uncultured Allobaculum sp.
CATCGTCACCGTGTCGGCGCCCCAGGAGCTGGTGGCCATGATCGTGGGCAAGGCCGTGAACCTGGCCCGCTCCATGGAGGTGCCCGTGGTGGGCCTCGTGGAGAACATGGCCTACTTCAAGTGCGACGACTGCGGCAAGGAGCACCACATCTTCGGCGAGCCCCAGGGCGCGGCCGTGGCTGAGAAGTACGCCATCCCCGCCGTGGCCACCCTGCCCATGGACCCCAACTTCGCCCGCCTGGTGGACGAGGGCCGTGTGGAGGCCTACAACGTGGAAGGCGCCCTGGACGGCATCATCGACGAGGTGGAGAAGGTCGCCGCGGCAGCTGAGACGGCTGCGGAATAGGCGGTTGGCCGGCGAGGGCCGAC
>CAJTVE010000146.1:379-635 GCA_910579655.1 uncultured Allobaculum sp.
GGGCTAATTCACGCGCACGGGAAATTTTTTTGAAAAAGTACTTGCGCGGTCGGGGCGTTGTGTTAATATATTCCTCGCACTTTTACGGGGCCTTAGCTCAGCTGGGAGAGCGCATGGCTGGCAGCCATGAGGTCAGGGGTTCGATCCCCCTAGGCTCCACCAATAATTTCAGAAGCCGGGTCATGTGACCCGGCTTCTTGTATGTAAGAGCTCCTTGGGATCGAACCCCGCGAGGGGCGAACAGCCCAGTGGGCTG
>CAJTVE010000147.1 GCA_910579655.1 uncultured Allobaculum sp.
GAATGACAGTTTTCAGGACAGATGAAAGCTTCTTCTGAAGCTGGTCAAGCTTTGTGTTCAGAAGAGAAATCTCCAGATTTTTCTGTTCCAGTTCCTTTTTGGCCTGCTCGTAAAGAGTCCGATAGTCGGAATCTGAATTTTTGCAGGGTGGTTCCTGCTGAGACGCAGCTCTTTTTTTCGATCGGGTAGGGATAATCTCACCTGTTTCAGGATCAATTTTGCCGATCAGCCGCCTTTTCTGGACATATTTCTTCTTCTCTTTGTCCCAGTAATTTTCATAGACATCGTAAACATATGTGGTTCCAGTGTTTTTATTGAAAGATTTTGAGATAGACATACATGGCCTCCTGTATGTCTAATTATATCATATTAAAAGCCATATATAAATCTATAGAACTAGTTTTCGCTATGTTTTAGACATGTAAAAAGAGTGCAAAAAAAAGAGATGTCACTCAAGACATCTCTTAGGGTCTGAATTCAGGGTTCCAACAAAGTTTGCGTAAGAACCGCAGATACTTATAAATCTTCGAGGCTTTCTTTTATTTGTCTGGCGACTTCCTATTTTTGCTTTTACACTATCGTCGGCGTTCAATGGCTTAACTTCTGTGTGCGAGATGGA
>CAJTVE010000148.1 GCA_910579655.1 uncultured Allobaculum sp.
CACCCATTGCATTATCCCAAAATTGTGCGTTTTTCTCCCAGATTTTTTTACTTTCCTCTGTTCCCATGTTCTCTCCCACTCCCAAAATTTGCCTTTTTGCTTCCATTAAATCTTCCTTACTATATTCCATTGTTACCCTCCATAACTTCTGATTGTTGCCGTCTTGACTATTATGTATCTTTTCTTTCCAAAATGGTATAGGCTTTTATTTTTATAATGCTGCAAAACTTTTCTTCTGTAAGGTATTCAAAGGATATTTCCCTTTGCCGCCGCTATTGGAAAGCCAAAAGCAGCGGCTTTTTTACGCGATATGACCGAAAAGTCTAGAAAGCAGGATATGTCATCATTTGTCATTTCTTCTCAATGTAATAACTGCATGGCATATCAAGCCAAATACAAGAGAAAAACAGCCACCGCCAAATAGTGATGCTCCCCACCCTGCACCCGACATTGTCATAAAACCGCCAACAAAGAAAATACCAATGCCAAGAAATATCCCGACACCATAAAAAAGTCCAATTGCCATATCATACTTATTAAATTGTCGTTTCTCTTTTTTTTCACATGTTTCCATTTTTGTTATTACCTCCTTCGCAAAATCGTCCATGTGGACTC
>CAJTVE010000149.1 GCA_910579655.1 uncultured Allobaculum sp.
GATCGTCAAGGTACTGCGGGCTGTCTACCGGGCCTACTGCGACCTCAAATCCAAATTTGAGCGGCTGCAAGCGGACTATGGCCGGGAGGTCAGCAAAAACAGCACCTTATCAGAAAGAATTTACGAGGTCTGCGCCGAGAGGGACAGTCTAAAAGGAAAGGTCAGAGACTATGAGCGGGTCAGGCGGGCCATTGGCCCGGAACAGGCGGACAGAATATTAGAGGCCGCTTACCAGCAGGAACAGGCTGAAAAGGAACGGAAACGGGACGCAAGGCAAAAAGCAAGATTAGGCGCACGATAATCACCAAAAACGGAGGGTGTTCCAGTGAATGCCCTCCTGATTTATTTGGGGAATCGGGTAAAATAATTTCTTGTTTTTTAGAGCGTACTATGATATACTGCTATTATCCTGATTTGAGGAGTCTACCAAATATGCGGCAAGGTATTCTTAAATAAAATTTGATAATGGGCGCAAAAATGATTGCCCCTTGCAGGGGCTTAGTTTTTGTACCCAATTTAAGAATACTTTTGCCTTTTTAGTAAATATCGTGACGGACAGCGGCTCATGTAAGCCGTCATACTTCTGTTTGTCCGAAGTCATGATCCCCAGC
>CAJTVE010000150.1 GCA_910579655.1 uncultured Allobaculum sp.
GGTGATGGGGACGGAAAATCAGGCGTACATTGAGATTACGAATGCGAGCGAGAATAATTTAAAGAATGTATCCTTGCGCATACCGAAAAAGAAGATCACGGTGTTTACCGGTGTTTCCGGATCCGGGAAATCTTCCCTGTGCCTGGATACGATTGCGGCAGAGTCGAGGCGGGAGCTGAACGCTACGTTTCCCAGCTTTATCCAGCAGTTTCTTCCCAAATACGGAAGGCCGGAGGTGGAGCGGGTTGAGAATCTTCCGGTAACGATTGTAATTGATCAGAAGAAACCGACGGCGAATTCACGCTCGACGGTGGGGACGTACACGGATATTTACGCGCTGCTGCGCCTCCTGTTTTCGAGGGTGGGGAAGCCGTTTGTGGGGTATTCGGACAGCTTTTCCTTTAACCATCCGAACGGGCAGTGCGGGCGCTGCGAGGGGCTGGGGACCGTGACGGAGCTGGATATCCATAAGCTGGTGGATTTTGACAAGTGCTTAAATGACGAGGGCGTGATCAAATGGCCGGCCTTTACCACAGGGGCGTGGAGATGGAAGCGCTACGCCTACAGCGGCATTTTTGATCTGGATAAAAAGATACGCGATT
>CAJTVE010000151.1:0-278 GCA_910579655.1 uncultured Allobaculum sp.
TCCCAATGCCAAGGCATTCGCCCTGCGCTCTTATTAGCTTGACCATCTTTTTCAATGATCCTGAATTATGCTTCGTTTCTCGTTTGAAGAATTTATTGCAGTATTTTTACCTCGCTTACATTTCTGTTTGCGTAAGTTTGATACTTGTTTTCCTCATTGCATTTACTTGCTTTCTTTATTCAATTTTCAAGATTCTTTCTTTGAAGCAATTTCCTCTTCTTTAGCAGACTTTTGCCTGCTGCCTCCGATTCCCTTACTTCCTGGTGGGCACAAGTGGA
>CAJTVE010000151.1:323-598 GCA_910579655.1 uncultured Allobaculum sp.
GCTCTAACCACCTGAGCTATGCGCCCATTTGATTATCTCGGCTTTATTCGATTTCCTATCCGGTTTCCCGGCTTACCCATTTTGTACGCCTTAGCGTACTTGGTGGAGATGAGGAGGATCGAACTCCTGACCCCCTGCGTGCAAGGCAGGTGCTCTCCCAGCTGAGCTACACCCCCGTTTTTCAGGGTTTAGGATTGCCACTTCATCTTTTCAAGCTTCTGAAGACCCTTTCGGAATCTTCAAAATTGAACAACAAACTTCTGTTTCACCCTGCT
>CAJTVE010000152.1 GCA_910579655.1 uncultured Allobaculum sp.
TCCCGATATTGATTATATTCATGTCTATCCTCCATACAAGGCCCAGAAGGGCGCAAAAATCCCCAGCGACAAATACTTTTACCGCTGGGGATGATAGGTAGGACACACATGAAAACTGCGGCCAAGGCTGGCCGTTGTCTATCACGATATGAAATGAAAAGGCAAAAGTATTCTTAAATTGGGTACAAAAACCAAGCCCTCTCCTTGAGGACGTTTGTCTTTGTTCCCATTATCAAATTTTATTTAAGAATACCTTGCCGCATATTGATAAACTCCTTTGCTTGGATTTTTATAGTATAGCATATCAAATTCCCAAAAGCAACCCTGTTAAGATAAATTTTTTCTGTCACTGCACCTCCATATCTCTCTCGTGTATACGCCATACGCAACTCTTTTCAAAAAAGAAGTGGACGCGCTGGCAAAGCTGTGGTAGAATGAAACGAAAGAAGGTGAGGATGGTGGAGCTCAAAACGACAATCGCCCAGGGACTGCACGTCACAGATGACAGCGCGGGTTATGATGCCGCCTGTAAGCGTGTCCTGTCTGAAAAGGCAATCCTGGCGCGGATTATGAAGTCCTGCCT
>CAJTVE010000153.1:0-247 GCA_910579655.1 uncultured Allobaculum sp.
CTTTTCCCGGCGTTTGCGCTGGCAGTCACATTCTTTTGGGTGTCGGTCACGCCCGAAAAGGCTCTTTCCCTTGGTGAAATAGGCTTCTTTGGGCTGGCTGCAGCTCCCGCAGTATAAAAGCCCGTCCTCGCCCGTGTAGTCCTCCGGCTCTGGCTCTGTTTCTGTGGCAAGCCGGAAAATAGCGTTGTCATAATCGCTCATAAAATCGTCCTCCTTGTTTATGGTCTTTTCCACGCCTTGTTTACAG
>CAJTVE010000153.1:279-583 GCA_910579655.1 uncultured Allobaculum sp.
TCAAAGGCTCTCGCCCTCCTTGTAGGAATAATCGGGGATTCCCTTTTTCTCCGTTTCCTTTCGGTCACGCCCCGCCCACATACGGATAGCGGCGGCATGGTTGGCGTACTCTTTCCCGATAGCAGCCATGTACTCGCTCAATTCCTCAATGAACCGTTCCAGCCTGTCCGGGTATTCCCCTTTCAGTTCCGCATACTCGGATTCAGAGAGGAAAAGATTTTTATATCTGCCATAGGGTGCGGGCTGCTCCCCACTCACTCCCATTAGTTGGCTCTCTTTTAGTTTGTTTATATTATAGTTGTTA
>CAJTVE010000154.1:0-286 GCA_910579655.1 uncultured Allobaculum sp.
CTGACCGAGGCCGAGGTTGCCGAACTGCAAGCCGACTTTCCCACCGTCTGGCAGGAGTACATCGAGCGATTATCCGAGTACATGGCCTCCACCGGCAAGACCTACAAGAGCCACGCCGCCACCATTCGCCGCTGGGCCAAGGAGGATAGGCGCAAGGGTAAGGGCGGCATATCCGACTATTCGTGTAAGGAGGGCGAGAGCCTATGAATGATTTTGAGGGCATCATCAAGCATATGACCGTGACCCGGCTGGAACCGGGGGACTACACCGGCGAGGACGGCCTTTT
>CAJTVE010000154.1:296-578 GCA_910579655.1 uncultured Allobaculum sp.
CCGCACCCCGAAACAGTTTCGCATGGACGTGCCGCCGCTGGAGGGCCGCTTGCTCCCCCACCCCTGCCGCTGTGAGCAGGAGCGGCTTGACCGGGAGGCGGCGGAGCAGGAGGCCCGCCGTCACCGTCAGACCGTGGCTGATCTGAAACGCCGGGGCTTTACCGACCCGGCTATGCGGGAGTGGACGTTTGCCAACGACAACGGCAAATGCCCGCAGATGAAACACGCCCGGTTCTATGTTGAGCATTGGGACACCATGCAGGAGGAAAACATCGGCTATCT
>CAJTVE010000155.1 GCA_910579655.1 uncultured Allobaculum sp.
GCTGTCCGCTGATGATGGAGGAACAATGCCGGAGCAGTTCCAGAATGTTAAGCGGTTTATGGCTGATTTGCACCTTCCCGCTTTCAATGCGGGACATATCCAGCACATCATTGACAAGGCTCAGCAAATGCCCTGATGAGCCGTCTATTTTTTGCAGACAGTCCAGAACCCTGTCTTTGTCATCAATGTTTTTCAGCGCAATCTCCGTCATACCCATAATGCCGTTGATAGGCGTGCGGATATCGTGCGACATATGGGAAAGAAAATCACTCTTTGCAATGCTCGCGGCATTCGCAGCGTCTGCCGCATCCTTCAGCAGGGCATTGGCCTGCCTCTGGTGTGCAATGATTCGGCGGTCGCCCCGTTTGGAGATAAAAAAGAACATCAGCAGTCCCATCATCAGCACAACCATGGAAGCAATCACCGAAACATACACGACTGCCATATTCAGGAACGACGTTGTACCCGCCGACAGAACCTCTGTCGGAACGAACGTCAGCACAGCCCAGTCTGTCTGCCTGACGGGCGAAGCCGCGACAAAATAACGTTCTTCTCCAAAATAAAACTCATAG
>CAJTVE010000156.1:0-249 GCA_910579655.1 uncultured Allobaculum sp.
ATTCTTGGCATTATTCAAAATATGGAAAATTATCGATTAATGGTATTATCTATATTCCATATTGCATAGGGTGGGGTATTCTTACCTTATTATGGGTTAAAGTATTTATGCTGAGATTAATTAAACTATTTCATAAAATTCCTGCAAAAATAAATAATATTTTAGTTATTCTAATTACAATCTTTATGATATTTAATTTACTGTGTACTTGTATTGTTTTTGACCGTAAAACTGCAAGATATAAGGGTA
>CAJTVE010000156.1:324-563 GCA_910579655.1 uncultured Allobaculum sp.
ATTGAATAATTTTATCTTTGGATAATTGAATAATTTTATCTTGAAATATTTGTTATTTATGATACAATTAAATAGCAAAGAAATATGTCTCCTTAGCTCAGTTGGTAGAGCAACTGACTCTTAATCAGTGGGTCTAGGGTTCGAATCCCTAAGGGGACACCATTAGAAATTTAACCCTATGTAAAGGGTTTTTATATTTTTTACGCCTTCTAAATCAATTAAAAATATTGAATATCGTT
>CAJTVE010000157.1 GCA_910579655.1 uncultured Allobaculum sp.
ATCGAGAAAGATTTGTTTGCATTCCGAAGACAAAACACGAAAAATGGTTTTGTGAAAAAAGCCATGAATTATTCGGGACAGACTTAATTCATCCACAATCCACTTTTATTCGCCTCAAATAATTTTTTCTTGGAATCATCTAATTCAGAAAGGAGAATCTATTCATGATTCTTACAAAAGCGCTGCTGGCAGCAACTCTCCTAACTGCCCCATTCTCCGGAGTGAATTCCGCATTAACCACCAATCCTATTACGCAAGAGGTTCAGCCAAGATTATTCGGGACTTTGACAAGCGGGTGGCTTACTTCTACAGACGGTTATTCACAAATTCAAGTCACCTATACTCATGAATTAGCAACTAATCGAATTGTCTATATTAATTCAATCGTTGCCGTCAGATTAACCAACGGGGTGCTATCTCACAGTTTTGGAGGCTCGGTGAATCTATCAACGGTAATGTTGCTACTATCAACATTGGCTATAGACTAGGAAGTGGGAGCGAAGATAGATTAGGGACCTATCATCTCGTTGTATAAGTAGT
>CAJTVE010000158.1 GCA_910579655.1 uncultured Allobaculum sp.
TGATTGCTGTTCTTTTTCAGATATGTCAAAATTGATAAGGCAAAAGTATTCTTAAATTGGGTACAAAAAACCAAGCCCCCTTATTTAGGGACATTCAAAATTCTTTGAACCCACTATTTGATTGAAGTTTTATTTAAGAATACCTTGCCGCATATTTTTTACTCCTTTTTTGGAATGAAGCTATTATAGCACATCAATTTTAGAAAAGAAAGTAGAAAAAGGAAAAATACTTTGTACACCATAAGAAAGATGTAATGAGTGAGAGGTTTCGTAGTCATCGACATTGTGGAAAAATCTAAACTTTTGGATTTTTCCACAAATCCAAACTTAGAAGAAATCCAAACTTTTCTCTGTAAATCCTTTATTCAAGGCATTTTCTGATAAAAAAGTTTGGATTTTGTTTTGTACTTCTCTTGTCAGAAATGAGAATAAATTGATTGAAACAGAGCTAAATAGCAATGTTTTACGCATTTTGTCATAATTGGAGTATTGTACTTTGTGAAACGAAATCCAAACTTTTTCCGGCAAGAATCCCCAATT
>CAJTVE010000159.1 GCA_910579655.1 uncultured Allobaculum sp.
TAAACAGATACACAGGATTTGCAAACCTTGTCAATTCCAGCTTGAAATCGAACAGGAACAGTGTCGGGAGCATAAACAGGATACCGTAGCAAAACACCCGCCGGGTAGTGAGGATGGTATTGTAGCCGTAGCCACTGATTTTCTTTGTCAGCACAGAATAACAGGCCCAAATCAGTGCGGCCAGCAGCGCCAGCAAGTCCCCGGCGGGGTTCAGCTCCAGCTTGGAGCCGTTGAAGCTGATAAGGGCAATCCCGGCCATGGCCACTACAAAGCTGACATGGGGCTTTTCCTCTTTCAGAAACAGATGGGACAGGATGGCCGTGAAAAACGGAGCTACGGAGATAATCACCCCGATATTGGAGGCCATTGTGTAGGTGAGCGCGATATTTTCCAGCAGATAGTAAAGGCATATTCCACACAGGCCCGCGGCGGCAAAGGTCAATTCCTGCTGGCGGTTCGTCCCCTTCAAGCGCCGGGGGTAAACAACCAGCAGAGCCAGCAGCCCCATGACGAAGCGGAAGAACAGTATCTCT
>CAJTVE010000160.1 GCA_910579655.1 uncultured Allobaculum sp.
TGCCGAACACTGTTCGCAGGCAGGAGTGAGTACATTTTATCCCTCCAAGGACAAATTCTACTCATTTATTGAAGGGTAAGCCAAAACCTGTGAATGGCCCGATAATTGGTCATATTGTTGATGGCCAGTATGTCCCGGTTGAGCCGGAGCAGATACCCGGAAAATCTGCTTCCGACATGGATACAAGTCCAGTTGCCATTAAGCGCTGGGCGGATGTAGAGCTTTGTTCTAAAGTTGGAAAATCTTTGTATGAGGAACTGCTGGAAGTCTACAATCCTGAAGAGGCAGCTCGAATCATGTGTATGGCCATCCTGCAGGTTTGTAATCCCGGTCTTCGCGATGATCAGCTGGCTGAAGCCTATAAAGAGTCCTTTCTGACCGATCTGTATCCTGATGTGGACCTTGAATTCAAATCAGTTTTGAAGTTTAGAAGAGACCTTGGCAAAGCTTACCAGCAACTCCAGGCCTTCAGAAACCTGCATGCTTCTAAATTCAATGCAAGCAAATGTGTTCTGGTTGATGGGTTC
>CAJTVE010000161.1 GCA_910579655.1 uncultured Allobaculum sp.
TGAAGGCGCATGGAATGCAGACGGCAAAGGCGTAAGCATTTCCGATGTGATGACAAACGGGACTCATCTGGAGCCAAGGCGCATTACGCCGGTCATTGACGAAGATTCCTATTATTACCCTTCCCATGAAGCGGTCGATTTTTATCACCATTATAAAGAAGACATTGCTCTCTGCGCAGAAATGGGATTCAATATTTTCCGCATGTCCATTAACTGGACCAGAATCTTCCCCAATGGCGATGAGACGGAGCCGAACGAAAAAGGTCTGGAATTCTAGCCTTTAGTCACCATTTACCATAATGAAAACCCGTTTGCCCTCACGCACAAATGCAACGGCTGGGCAAGCAGGGAATGTATTGAATACTATCTCCGTTTTTGCGAAGTATTATTTCACCGGTACAAAGATGTGGTAAAATATTGGATTCCTTTTAATGAAATCAACTGCCTCACTACCAAACTGGGCAACTGGAACCATGCGGGCATCCTCAACGACGGCACCGAATACTTCACC
>CAJTVE010000162.1 GCA_910579655.1 uncultured Allobaculum sp.
TATCGAATCCGCTCTTTTATGCAGCATCCTGAAAATGAGATTTTCTATGCCAGAAAGTGGGAGGAGACCCAGATCGCACAGGATACTTTCCGCCCCTGCTATGTATCCATTAAATGTGAGCAGATCAGAGGAAAACCGCGTGTGTTTGCCATCATCACCATCGAAGGAAAACCAGTCAATAAAATTCGAAAAGACGGTTCTGCACGCCATTCCAAAGGCAAAGGTGTAGTCGGAATGGATTTAGGAACCCAGTCAGCGGCTGCCTATTCTGCGGGAAAAGACGTCCTTTTTATCAATCTTGGAGAACGAAACCAGAACTACTATCCAAAAAAAGAAAAACGCATTGCCAGTCTGCAAAGAAAACTGGACCGCCAGAGAAGAGCAGGTAATCCTGACCATTACAATGAAGACGGCACGATCAAACACGGCGGCCCAAAAAGAAAATGGAAAAAATCAAAGCGAATGCGCCAAACAGAAAACCATCTGAAAGAAGAACAGCGCAAGCTCG
>CAJTVE010000163.1 GCA_910579655.1 uncultured Allobaculum sp.
TTTCAGTGCAGTTGTTCTCATCAACAGCTGCCAACTTTTTAAACGAAATTATTGCAACTTTTCAGTTGACATCTACACTTACTCATATGATACTTCAACTGCAGTTTGATGAAAATCACTTTTCAGAAACTTTATCCAAGTTCGCTGTATTCGAAGAAAAATCCAAGCCTGTCGCTATTCCTGAGGCTATTTTGGCCACCGTTCACTGTCCGGAATGTCAGGCTGCAGGCTCACTGTGTCCACACAAATCATATCCTCGTCATTTCTACGACTCTGTCAATGATATTCAAATGCAGACCCAGATTACCATTCAGGTCTATAAATGCACTGAGTGTGGTTCTTATCACGCTTTCCTGCCTTTGAATGTCCTCCCATTCTCGCCTTTTTCAGCTCGCCTGATTATATCCATCGTCCGTTATTTCAACAAGCATGGGAAGATGCTTAACCAGACTGCCCGTCATTTTCATATTCTTCCTCGCCAGCTGAAGCATCTTCTACAGAT